>NZ_LDTE01000087.1 GCF_001476905.1 Sphingomonas sanguinis
GAGCGAAGTCGAAGGCCACGCGCCCCAACCTCGCCCCACACCATCACCGCCGGACGAGCGTCCCCGCCCCCTGCTTGGTGAAGATCTCCAGCAGCATCCCGTGCGGCACACGCCCGTCCAGGATCACCGCCGCATCCACCCCGGCCTCGACCGCCGAGACGCAGGTCTCCAGCTTCGGGATCATCCCCCCCGAAATCGTCCCATCGCTGCGCAGTTCCGCGATTCTGGCCGGGTTCAGGTCGGTCATCAGCTCGCCCTGCTTGTCCAGCACGCCCGCGACATCGGTCAGCAGGAAGAAACGCGACGCGCCCAGCCGCGCGGCGATCGCGCCCGCCATGGTGTCGGCGTTGATGTTATAGGTATGCCCGTCGAGCCCGATGCCGACCGGCGCGATGACCGGGATGATGCCGTCGGCGCACAGGCTTTCGATCAGGCGCGGGTCGACCGATACCGGCTCGCCGACGAAACCCAGGTCGACATGGCGCTCGATCCCCTTCAGCGGATCGGCCTCGCGCCCCTGCACCTTCTCGGCGATGACGAGCCCGGCATCCTTGCCCGAGATACCGACCGCGCGGCCCCCGGCGGCGGCGATCCAACTGACGATTTCCTTGTTGATCGATCCCGCCAGCACCATCTCGGCGATCTGCGCGGTTTCCTTGTCGGTCACGCGCAGCCCGTTGACGAACTGCGACTCGACGCCCAGCCGCTTCAGCATCGCGCCGATCTGCGGCCCGCCGCCATGGACCACGACCGGGTTGATGCCGACCGCCTTCAGCAGCACCATGTCCTCGGCGAAGTCGCGCTGACGCTCGGGGTCGCCCATGGCGTGGCCGCCATATTTCACCACGAAGGTCTTGCCCGCATAACGCTGAAGATAGGGCAGCGCCTCGGTCAGCGTCTCGGCCTTGGCGAGCAGGGCGGCGTCGGGATCGTGGTTGGTCATGGCGGCCCTTTATCGCGCGCGAGGGACGGGGAAAACCGGCAATATGGGTTAAGCGCGATCGAGCCGCCGACCGATCGCCACGAACACATAGATCAGCGGCGGCACCAGAATGGCCGACAGCGTGACCTTGGCGATCATCTGCCCGATGACGAGCTGGCCGATCGGAAAGGCGCCGTAAAAGGCAATGGTGACGAACAGCAGCGTGTCGACCACCTGGCTGAGCATGCTGGCCACCGCCGCGCGCAGCCACAGCATCTTGCTGCCCTCCCGCCCCTTCAGCGCGGCGAAGATGGTGACGTTCAGCGTCTGCGACACGCCATAGGCGACGATACCGCCCAGCCAGATCCGCCAGGTCGACCCCAGGATCAGCTGGATCGCCTCGCGATTGGCGGGCACCATGTCGGGCGAAGGCGGCAGCATCCATACCACCCAGGACAGCGCCAGCGATACGAGCAGCGGCACGAAACCCACCCGCACCAGCCGACCCGCGACGGCCGGGCCATGCAGTTCGGCCACCGCGCTCGACGTGACGACCAGCAACAGGAAGGCAAAGATACCCGCCTCCACCGCGATCGGCCCGAGCGAGACCTGCTTGTTGCCCAGCACACCTGCGATACACACCATGCCGCCGTAAAAGATCGACAGGGCGAACAGAGAAGGCGAGATCAGGCGCGGGCGGGATGCGACGTCAGGATGGTCCATCGCAGACTGCTAGCGCGAAAACGGTCCGTGGCAAAGGATTAGGAACGTCTCATTCCCCCCCTGCAAGGGGAGGTGGCAGGGCGAAGCCCTGACGGAGGGGTGTCGCCCTCTCGATAGCGGGACACCCCTCCGACGCGCTGCGCGCGCCACCTCGCCTTGCAGGGGAGGAATTAGAGGGCCCAATCGCTTGCACCGCGCCCCACGACACGCTCTATTCCCGCCAACACAAAAACAAGGGGGATCACATGCGGTTGGCGAAATGGCTCGGCGGGGTGGCGGCAACGCTGGCGATGATGCCCGGCATCGCGGCGGCACAGGACAGGCCCGACCAGAAGGCGTTCTTCGACCTGTACAAGCAGCTGGTCGAAACTAATACCAGCCTGTCGGTCGGCAGCTGCACCCAGGCCTCCGCCCAGATCGCCGAGCGGCTAAAGGCGGCCGGCTACAAGGACGCCGATATTACCCTGTTCTCGGTCCCCGACCATCCCAAGGACGGCGGCATCGTCGCGGTCCTGCCCGGCACGGACAAGCGGTTGAAGCCGATGATGCTGCTCGGCCATCTCGACGTGGTCGAGGCCAAGCGCGAGGACTGGACGCGCGATCCGTTCAAGCTGATCGAGGAGGACGGCTTCCTCTACGGCCGCGGCACCGTCGACGACAAGGCGATGAGCGCGGTCTGGGCCGACACGCTGATCCGCCTGAAAAAGACGCCGCCCAAGCGCACCATCAAGATGGCGCTGACCTGTGGCGAGGAAACGACCTTCGCCTTCAACGGCGCGGAATGGCTGGCCAAGAACAAGCCCGACCTGATCGCGGCCGAGTTCGTCCTGAACGAAGGCGGCGGCGGGCGGCTCGATGCGGACGGCAAGCGCGAGTTGCTGGCGGTCCAGGTCGGCGAGAAGGCGGCGCAGAACTACACCTTCCTTGCGACCAATCCGGGCGGTCACAGCTCGCAGCCGACGCCGGAGAACGCGATCTACGAACTCGCCGATGCGGTGAAGGCGGTGCAGGGTTATGAATTCCCGATCCACCTGACCGATACGACCCGCGCCTTCCTGACCGCCACCGCGCAAAAGGTCGGCGGCCAGTTGGGCGATGCGATCACGCGGCTGCTCGCCAACCCGGAGGACAAGGCGGCCGACGCGATCGTCAGCCAGGACAAGGCGCTGCACTCGACGCTGCGCACCACCTGCGTCGCGACTTTGCTCCAGGCGGGCCATGCCGAAAACGCGCTGCCCCAGCGCGCGACCGCCAATATCAACTGCCGCATCTTCCCCGGCGAGACGGTCGAGGGGACGCTGGCGAAACTCAAGGAACTGGCGGGGCCGAAGATCACCGTCACCGCCAACCAGCCGGTCCGCCCGACCGCGATCCCGCCCAAGCTCGACCCGAAGATCATCGGCCCGATGAAGACGCTGGCGGCGAAGCACTTCCCCGGCGTGCCCCTGGTCCCGATGATGTCGACCGGCGCGACCGACGGCATCTTCTTCCAGAGCATCGGCATCCCCGTCTACGGCGCGCCGGGTATCTTCATCGAAAAGGACATGTCCGGCATCCACGGCCTGAACGAGCGCATCCGGGTCAAGTCACTCTATGACGGGCGAGATTATCTGTACGATCTCGTCCGGGCCTATGCCTATTGAGGATGACGGGGCCCGCTTGACCGGCGGGCCCCTGTCGGCGTTTAGGGCTCCGAGTCCCATGACAGCCGGTCGATATACGGTCCGGCGGGATCGTCCGGGTCGACTTCGATCAGAAGGGCGTCGGTCAGCGGCTCGTTCAACAGGACGAAGCCGTCCGGATAGACCGTCCGCAGATGCGGCACCGCGCGGTTGAGCGCCCTGAACGACAGGAGCAGCGCCGGCTCGTCCTCGATCTGCCATCCGATCAGGACCACCGTGCCATGGCCCGCCGCGAACGCGTCGATCGCAGGGACGACCGCATCGGATGACGAGGACACCAGGCGCAGCCGGTGCCGCATGGCAGGCCGCAACCGCTCGACCAGTGCCGCCTGGCGATGGGAGGACAGGGCGGAGGCCATGACCCCGACCATGGTCCATGCCTCCAGCAGGTCGAGGACGCGGCGCGACCGCCGTCTGCCCCGCAAGGTCTGGCCGAGCTCCAGCTCGTCACGGGTCATATCGCCACGCCTATCCTGATCCATTCCGGGTGCCGCCGCCCGCGCCCATGGGGCCGGGCGGCGGCACGGTCCCGTCACGCGGGCTGGTGCACCGGCGGCAGGCGCAGGCGCATCGGTTGCGCCAGCCAGCCGACCACGGTCCGTCGCATCGGCTGCCAGAAGGCCGACAGGGTCAGCAGCGCCGAGCCGATGACCAGCGCGGTGAAGGCCGCGCCCAGCTCCACCGCGCCTGCGCTGCGGAACAGCGAGTAGAGCGCGTAGAGCACATAGACCAAGCTGGACACGAGCAGCGCCCGCCGGTCCACCGCCAGTGCGATCCCGGCGAACAGCAGGTACAGCGCCAGCACGATCACCGCGACGCCCGCGCCGATATCGCCGTCGAACACGCCCAGCATCTGAAAGATCGGATGCGCGATCATCGGTGCCGCGGCCAGGTGCAGCCAGAAGGCGACGTCGGCACGCCGCGTCTCACGCTTCGGGTCCGACATGTCCCAGCGCATGGCGAGTGCGAACACGCCCAGCCCGCAGAGCAGCAGCATCGGCCACACGCCCTGCTTGATGTCGGGCACCGCCGCCATCACCAGCCCGATCGCGACCCCGACCAGCGCGGCCGCCCCCGCCGCCACGGTGATCGGCACCATGAACCGCCGCCAGTGCAGCCAGGCCGCGCCTGCCGAGACCAGCCCGACGCCCGACATCGCCAGCGCGCCCGACGTGTCGCCGATATGCGGCCAGATCGTCTCGATCAGCCCGATCAGCCCGCCCGCGACCCCGCCGACAAAAGCGAGCAGCAGCAATATGCTGGGCAGGGCCATGCGCCGCTTGGCGGTGAAGTAGAAGGCCAGCATCCACGCCGCCGCCGCGACGAAGCCGCCGCCCAGGCCATGGCTGATGCGGAACCCGATCTGCCCCAGCGCTGCGAGCAGCAGCGCGATCGCGATCGACACGAAGATGTCGTTGAACCCAGTGAGCAGCCGGAAATGCTCCTCGTCGACGGCCGGCGCGGCATGCGCCGTCGCAACATGCTGCCGCAGCGCCGATGCCGCCTGGGGCGAAATCGCCCCCGCCGCCACCGCACCGTCGATGTCGCTCTCGCTATACATGGACGTTCTCCCTGTTGAGATGGGGAGAAGGATGACGCATGTGTATTATCGTGTCAATACACAGACACAGTTGTGCACTGCCCTGTTCAATCAAGGGTCTTGGGAAGGGGTGCAAAACGCCTGGCAAAATCGAACAGCAGCATGGCGGCCCGCTCATAGGTCTTGTCGCAACTGCTGACACTCGTGCCAGAGGTCACCCGTGGCCCGCTTCGACGCTCAAACGCATATTCCACACCATCCGTGCACAACCGATCTCCCCCTTGATAACCGTCGGTCACCATATCGAACTGCGCCATGACCTGATCGAACTCGGCCACGGAGGTCTGGAAATGATAAGCCTGTCGCTTGTCCAAACCATCGGGCGCGTGTCGTAACACGATCACCACCCCTTCCGCCTTCTCGCCGCGCCGTCTCAGCGCAAGCGCATAGGCCTGATCGGACAGCGCAGGATTGACCGCCAGCCTGACCGACTGCGACCCCAATGCCGACACCGGGTGCAGCGCCGTCAGCTGAACCAAGGCTCCGTTGTCCAGATCGATCGCGTTGGGATCGGACAGCAACAGCCCGGAATGGACCCGCGAGTGCGCCCGCATTTCGGCCGCCTGCCCCCGCTGCCGCCACCACGCTTTCGTCAGGAGAGTTCCGGCCCAGATCAATTGCGTCAGGACAAGGAGCGTGCAGACATAACCGATACGGTGGAGCCAGCGCCAACGTCGAGCAGCCACCTGTCCGGTGGCGTCAGTCATTTTCCGTCACCCGCACGCAAGCCTGGAAACGATCGGTCGCTCCCTCCTGACGGTGCCAAATTTCTACAACCGTATAGTAGATGAAATAGCTCCCGGTTTCTTTGGAAATCGTGTCTCCCAGGCGCGGCAGGAATGCGAAGTCGCCCGTGAATAGCGGTACCATCTCGTCCTTTTCATAGACTTCGATCATGGCCATGCGGCATCCTCCCATCGCTATCTGAACCAGCCCTGCGGAGGTGGCAATCAACACGGGCTTTCCGTGCTGCTATCCTGCCAATTCGCTGAACGCCGCCGCCACGCGCCATTCAGGATAAGCGGTGCAATCTCCGCCACATACGGGAGCTTATCGTTTCGAGGATGTTGCGATGACCATGTTCAGGACGGGATTGCTGGTCGCGATGGCCGGTGGAGTCTTGCTGACGGCGGGCACCGCCAGCGCGCAGGACTGGCGTTATGACGAATATCGCGCGCATCAGGCGGCGCGGGGTGCGGAGGTCCATGCCTATCAGGCGGGGCGCGACCAGCGGGCCGCCGACACGGCCGCCTATTATGGCGATTACCGGGCGGCCGATGCCTATGCCCATGCCGCCGCCGTTCGTCGGCACGAGGCGCGGCGCGATGCACGTTTCGCACGGCATGAGCGTCATGCGGCACGCTGGGATTATTGGCGCGGCTATTGAGCCTGTCGGGCGAATAGGAAAAGGGCCGGTGCGAGGGGTTCGCACCGGCCCTTTTTCATGTCCAAGTCCGAAGACGGCCGATCAGCCGTCGTAGTCGGCACCCAGATTCTGGTTGCGCGGCGGGGCAGCGGCGGTCAGGCGCAGCGCCTCGGCCGAGGCCTGCAGGCTGCCGACGTCATCCGCCTCGTCCTCGTCGTCGATCTGGACGCGTTGCAGGCTGTTGACGACCGACTCTTCCAAATGGGTCGGACGAACGGTTTCCTCGGCGATCTCGCGCAGCGCGACGACCGGGTTTTTATCGCGATCGCGATCGACGGTCAGGTCCGCTCCACCCGAGATCTGACGAGCCCGCTGCGCCGCGAACAGCACCAGATCGAAACGGTTGGGAACCTTGTCGACGCAATCCTCGACGGTGACGCGCGCCATGCGTGTGTCCTTCGCAAATAATGCTGGGATGAAAGCGGGCCACCTAACAGCAATGCGTCAGCAAGTCAAAAGCCTTGGGACATGCAACGCCCGGCTTGCCTGAATCGTTACGCGGTCGAGAGGATGACCTTGCCCGACGACACCGCCCAACTCCCATCCACGCCGCCCCCGTCCATCCCGCCTGAGCAGCCCCGCTTCCGGGTCGACGGCCATGACCTGACCCTGCTCGACACGGGGCCCCGGCGGCTGGAGGCGCTGCTCGCGCTGATCAAGGGCGCGCGGGTTTCGCTGCGCATCCTCTATTATATCTATACCGATGACGCGGCCGGACGGCGGGTGCGCGACGCGATGATCGCGGCGGCGCGGCGCGGGGTCGCGGTGTCGGTGATCGTCGACGGCTTCGGCGCGGGCGCGGACGAGGCGTTCTTCCGGCCGCTGATCGAGACCGGCGCGCGGCTGTCGCGGTTCGAGCCGCGCTTCGGCCGCCGCTACCTCCTGCGCAATCATCAGAAGCTGGCGCTCGCCGATGCCGAAGGGCCCGCGCCCTCGATCATCATCGGCGGCTTCAATATCGAGGATGACTATTTCGGCACCCCCGCCGACCAGAGCTGGCGCGACCTGGGCCTGTTGGTCGAGGGACCGGCGGCGGCGCGCATGGCGGGCTACTTCGATGCGCTGTTCGCCTGGACCGAAAATCCGAAGGGCCGGTTGCGCGACCTGAACAAGGCGCTGGCGCATTGGAGCGAGTCGACGGGCCGCTTGCGATGGCTGATCGGCGGACCGACCCGGCGGCTGTCGCCCTGGGCGCGGACGGTGCGCGACGATATGCGGCGCGGGCGACGGATCGATGTGATCGCCGCCTATTTCACCCCCAGCCCGACCATGCTGCGGCGACTCGATCGCGCCGGTCGCCGCGACGCCGAGGTGCGGATCGTGACGGCGGGCAAGTCGGACAACGAAGCGACGATCGCCGCGGCGCGCTTCACCTATGCAGGCCTGCTGCGCAAGGGCGTCCAGATTTTCGAGTATCAGCTGACCAAGCTGCACACGAAATTATACGTCATCGACGATGCGGTGCATGTCGGTTCGGCCAATTTCGACATGCGCAGCCTGTTCGTGAATCTGGAACTGATGCTGAGGGTGGAGGACACGGGCTTTGCGACCCATGTACGCGCCTATGTCGATGGCGAGGTCACCCGGTCGGAGGCGATCACGCCCGACTGGTACAAGCGGAACACCGGCTGGTTCCAGCGACTGCGCCAGTTCGCGGCCTATCTTCTGATCGCGGTGATCGATCCTTCGGTGTCGCGGGGGCTGAATTTCGGGATCGAGTCGCCCGATGGAGAATAGAATTCCTCCCCTGCAAGGGGAGGTGGCAGGCCGTCAGGCCTGACGGAGGGGTGTCCCGCTATCGAGAGGGTGACACCCCTCCACCAGTTTCGCTGGTTCCCCTCCCCTTACAGGGGAGGAATGGGTGTCAGTCCTTCCAGGCCCAGTAAAGCTGCGCCGGGGGCACATTCCACCATTCCATGTCGTGGTCGATGTTCGACCAGTGCGGGACCAGAAAATCCTTCACCTTGGGGCTGAACTGATAGACCAGGAACGCGCCGCCGGGACGCAGCACGTCATGCGTGCCCTGCGCGATCGCCGGGCCGACGCCGGGCGGCAGGGTCGAGAAGGGCAGACCCGACAGAACGTAATCGGCATGATCGAAGCCATGATCCCGCACGATCTTCTGCACGTCCGCCGCCGACCCGTTCACCGCCTTGAAGCGGGGATCGATGATGGTGTGGCGCAGATAGTCGCAGAAATCGGCATTGGTATCGATCGCGATCAGCATCGCGTCGGGCGCCATGCGCTCCAGAATCGGGCGGCAGAAGGTGCCGACGCCCGGGCCATATTCGACGAACAGCTTGGTATTGGCCCAATCGACCGGGCCCAGCATCTTGCGGATCAGCTTGCCCGACGACGGAATGATCGAGCCCACCATCACCGGATGCTTCAGAAATTGCTGAAAAAACATCTGGCCGGGCGAGGGATACCCCGTGGCATCGGTGCGGGACTTGCGCGCGGCGGTGGTCGAGCTGGGCATCGAGTTCCTGTCGTTCGTGATCCCCGCGTAAGGGACGCGCGAGGGAAATTCCCTCGTCGCACAGGTGCCGAACGACTTTCAAGCTATTGGGTTGCCGCCGACCCGTGCATTCCGTCGCAAAGCGGGTGCGGTGGATGGAGCGTTATGACCGACAGGACGGGGCAGATCGCGGTGATTTTCGTATCGACGCGGACGGATAGCGATCCGCAAGGCTATGCCGCGGCGGCGGAGGCGATGGACGCCCTCGCCTCGCGACAGCCGGGATATTGCGGGGTCGACAGCGCGCGCGGGGCGGATGGGCTGGGCATTACCGTCAGTTGGTGGGCCGATGAAGCCAGCGCCTTGGCATGGCGGGCGCATCCGGACCATGCGGCGATCCGGGATCGCGGGCGGGCGGAATGGTATGCGCGGTATGAGGTCGCGGTGGCGCAGGTTGGGCGGAGTTATAGGTGGGGCCAAACTTAGCCGTTTGGAATTCAAAGCGCGCCGCCAGCACGCCCCTCCCGCAAGCGGGAGGGGATGGGGGAGGGCAAGG
>NZ_LDTE01000088.1 GCF_001476905.1 Sphingomonas sanguinis
GGCCGGTTGGGTCGGCGTCGGGCTTTCGGGCGGGGGCTGGGTGGCCATTCTCGCTCTCCTTTTGGGGGATTGAGGGGCATAAACGCACCGGATACGCCGATGTTGCCTGTTGTCCCTTGCCGAAGCCGCCCAGGGTGATATAGACGCGCGCCCATCGGCGGTGTCCTCGTGCGGGCGTGGCGGAACTGGTAGACGCGCTGGATTTAGGTTCCAGTATCGTAAGATGTGGGGGTTCGAGTCCCTTCGCCCGCACCAGTCCCCGGTCAAGAACGGGGCGACAGCCACACGGAATTTCTCCAGATTGAAGGCCTTTAGATGCAGACTGTCGAGACGCTGAACGAGGGGCTGAAGCGCGCCTACACGCTCACCATCACTGCCAAGGATATCGAGGGCAAGGTCGATGCCGAGCTGAAGCGGATCGCTCCGCAGATGAAGATGCCCGGCTTCCGCCCCGGCAAGGTGCCCGCGAACCTGGTTCGCAAGATGCACGGCCCGGCGCTGCTGCAGGACGCGCTGAACACCGCGCTTCAGGAAGGCGTGCAGTCGCTGATCGCCGAGAAGAACCTGCGCCCCGCGATGCAGCCCCAGGTCGAGCTGGTCGGCGAGTATGAGCAGGGCCAGGACGCCACGCTGAACGTCACGCTCGAAGTCCTGCCGCAGGTCCCGACCCCGGCGATCGACGCGCTGAAGCTTGACCGCCTGACCGTGCCGGTCGCCGACGAAGCCGTCGACGAGCAGCTCCAGAAGTTCGCCGACCAGCAGAAGCGCTGGGACGATGCGGGCGACAAGGCCGCTGAGCAGGGCGACCAGGTCACCGTCGACTTCGTCGGCAAGACCGCCGATGGCGTCGCCTTCGAGGGCGGCTCGGGCGAAGACATGGCCGTCGAGATCGGCGGTGGTCGCCTCATCCCCGGCTTCGAGGACCAGCTGGTCGGCGTGAAGGCCGGTGAAGAGAAGCAGATCTCGGTCACCTTCCCCGAGGACTATCCCGCCAAGAACCTGGCCGGTCAGCCCGCGACCTTCGACCTGACGATCAAGTCGGTGAAGACCGCCGGCGAAGCCAAGATCGACGACGAGATGGCGAAGAATCTGGGCCTGGAAAGCCTGGAGCAGCTGCGCGGCCTGCTGAAGGGGCAGATCGAGCAGGAGCATAACGGCCTGACTCGCACGTACATGAAGCGCAAGCTGCTCGACCAGCTGGCCGATGGTCATGACTTCGAAGTGCCGCCGTCGATGGTCGAGGCCGAGTTCTCGCAGATCTGGGCGCAGCTCGAGCATGAAGCGACCCATGAGGAAGACCCCGAGGCCGCCAAGGCCGAGATGGAGAAGGAGCGCGACGATTATCAGAAGATCGCCGAGCGCCGCGTCCGTCTGGGCCTGCTCCTCTCGGAGATCGGCCAGGCGAACGGCGTCGAAGTGACCGCGCAGGAAATGAACCGCCTGATCGCGCAGGCTGCGCAGCAGTACGGCCCGGAAGATCGCCAGCGCTTCATCCAGTATGTCCAGCAGGAGCCGATGGCCGCCGCCCAGCTGCGCGCCCCTCTCTATGAGGACAAGGTCGTCGATTTCCTGTTCGGCAAGGCCGAGATCACCGACCGCGAGACCACCCGTGAGGAGCTGGAAGCCGCGATCGAGAGCGAAGACGGCTTCGCGACCGGTACGCACGTCCACAACCATGATCACGACCACGATCATGACCACGGCGCCAAGAAGTCGAAGGCGAAGGCCAAGAAGGCCGACGTGACCGAGGACGCTGCTTCGGAAGACGCGACCGCCGAGGACGCGCCTAAGAAGACGACTCGCGCCAAGAAGGCCGCTCCGGCCGAGGGCGAGGCGGCAGTCGCCGAAGAGGCGCCGAAGAAGACCACGCGCGCCAAGAAGGCCGCTCCGGCCGAAGGCGAAGCGGAGGCCGCCGAGGCTCCCGCCAAGAAGCCGCGCGCGAAGAAGGCTGCGCCGACCGAATAAGGACGGCATCGGACTTCGCGTTCGTGACGAACAGGGAAGGGCGGTCGCGCAAGCGGTCGCCCTTCCTGCGTTGTGATCCTCCCCTGCAAGGGGAGGGGGACCGCCGCGCAAGCGGTGGTGGAGGGGGCTGGCGGCCAAAGGAAGTCCCATGAGGCGATCCCCCTCCACCAGCTTCGCTGGTCCCCCTCCCCGTGCCGGGGAGGATAGGGCTGTCCCGCCCGGCCTTGTCGGCGCATAGGGGCATGGGCTGTGATGGGGCGGATCGCCCGCCTTTTGACTGAGGATAGGTTGTGAACGAACCCCGGATCGCGGTGCTGCTGCCCTGCTACAATGAAGAGGCGGCGATTGCGCAGACCATTGCGGGGTTCCGCGCGGCGCTGCCGTCGGCGGCCATCTATGTCTATGACAACAACAGCAAGGATCGGACGATAGAGGTCGCCCGCGAAGCCGGGGCCATCGTCCGGTCGGAACGCATACAGGGCAAGGGCGCGGTGGTGCGCCGCATGTTCGCCGATATCGACGCCGATATCTATGTGATGGCCGATGGCGACGCTACCTATGACGCCGCCTCCGCGCCCAGCCTGGTCGTGCGCATGGTCGAGGAGCAACTCGACATGGTGGTGGGCCAGCGGGTGAGCGAGGCCGAGCTCGCCTATCGCCGCGGCCACCGGTTTGGCAACGCCATGCTGACGGGCATGCTCGCCAAGCTGTTCGGGCGCAGTTTCACCGATATCCTCTCGGGCTACCGCGTCTTCTCGCGTCGCTTCGTGAAGAGCTTCCCCGTGCTGTCGGTCGGCTTCGAGATCGAGACCGAGATCAGCGTCCATGCGCTGGAGCTGAAGATGCCCTGCGCCGAGATCGCGACGCCCTATTATGCGCGGCCGGAAGGGTCGACCTCGAAGCTCAGCACCTATTCGGACGGCTGGCGCATCCTGCGCACGATCATCAAGCTGTATCGTATCGAGCGCCCGCTATGGTTCTTTGGGGCGATCGCCGGGCTGTTCGCGGCCCTGGCGCTGTTGCTCTCCGCGCCGTTGATCTTCACCTATCTGGAGACGCACCAGGTGCCGCGCTTCCCGACCGCGATCCTGTCGACCGGGCTGATGCTGCTCGCCGGGCTGAACCTGTTCACCGGCCTGATCCTGGATACGGTGGTGCGTGGGCGGCAGGAGGTACGGCGGCTGGCCTATCTGGCGCTGCCCGCGCCGGGGAACGCGCGCTAATCGGATTTTCACCCCTGGTGGGGATAAACGCTGCACGGCACCATCCGCGGATGTCGCCGGGGCTTGAATATGCGCGGCCATCACGCGACATAGGGGCTCTTCTGGGCATAAGAGAGATTTCCATGCACAATCCGTTCGAGACCGGCGATTTCGCGAGCCCGCTGGCCCATGCTGGCGTCGGGCTGCGGCAGACGCAGGCCGGGCTGGTTCCGATCGTCATCGAACAGTCGAACCGCGGCGAACGGTCGTTCGATATCTTCAGCCGCCTGCTGCGCGAGCGCATCATCTTCGTCACCGGCGGTGTCGAGGACGGCATGGCCTCGCTGATCTGCGCGCAGCTGCTGTTCCTTGAGTCGGAAAATCCGAAGAAGGACATCTACATGTACATCAACTCGCCGGGCGGCGTCGTCACGGCGGGCATGGCGATCCATGACACGATGCAGTATATCCGTCCGCGGGTCGGTACGCTGTGCATCGGTCAGGCCGCCTCGATGGGCAGCTTCCTGCTGTCGGCCGGTGAGCCGGGCATGCGCGTCGCGACCACAAACAGCCGCATCATGATCCACCAGCCCTCTGGCGGGGCGCAGGGCATGGCGGCCGATATCGAGATCCAGGCGCGCGAAATTCTACGCATGCGGCATTTCCTGAACACGCTGTACGCCAAGTACACTGGCAAGCCGCTTGAGGAGATCGAGCGCGCGATGGACCGCGACAAGTTCATGAGCGCGGAGGAAGCCAAGGAGTTCGGCCTGATCGACCAAGTGTTCGACAAGCGTCCGACCCCGGCCGACGACGCGTCGACCGCTGCGTAAGGCGGATCGTTCACGATGAACGGTTTATTTCGATTGTGACTTTATAGGGGTGCGGTACGATGCGCACCCCGGCAACGGTAGCGCACCGGTATCGGGTGCGAGAGGTGATTGATGGACAAGGTGAGCGGTGGCAACTCGAAAAGCACCCTCTATTGCTCGTTCTGCGGGAAGTCGCAGCACGAGGTGCGCAAGCTGATCGCGGGGCCAACCGTCTTCATTTGCGACGAGTGCGTGGAGCTGTGCAACGACATCATCCGTGAGGAGACCAAGTCCGCGCTTGTCTCCAAGAAGGATGGTGGCGTGCCGACGCCGCAGGAAATCTGCAACGTGCTCGACGACTATGTCATCGGGCAGAAGCAGGCCAAGCGTGTCCTGTCGGTCGCGGTGCACAACCACTATAAGCGTCTGAACCACGGTGCGAAGGGCGCCGACGTCGAACTCGCTAAGTCCAACATTCTGCTCGTCGGCCCGACCGGCTGCGGCAAGACATTGCTGGCGCAGACGCTGGCGCGCATCCTCGACGTGCCGTTCACCATGGCGGACGCGACGACGCTGACCGAGGCCGGTTATGTCGGTGAGGACGTCGAGAACATCATCCTGAAGCTGCTTCAGGCATCGGATTACAATGTCGAGCGGGCGCAGCGCGGCATCGTCTATATCGACGAGATCGACAAGATCAGCCGCAAGGCCGAGAACCCCTCGATCACCCGCGACGTGTCGGGCGAGGGCGTTCAACAGGCGCTCTTGAAGCTGATGGAAGGAACGACCGCCAGCGTTCCGCCGCAGGGCGGCCGCAAGCATCCGCAGCAGGAATTCCTGCAGGTCGACACGACGAACATCCTGTTCATCTGCGGCGGCGCATTCGCAGGGCTCGAGAAGATCATCGGCGACCGTCTGCAGGGCAAGTCGATCGGCTTCGGTGCCTATGTCGCGGCCCCTGAGGAAAAGCGGACCGGCGAATATCTGCGCCAGACCGAGCCGGAGGATCTGCTGAAGTTCGGCCTGATCCCCGAATTCGTCGGCCGTCTGCCCGTCATCGCGACGCTCGAAGACCTCGACATCGCGGCTTTGGTCAAGATCCTGTCCGAACCGAAGAACGCGCTGGTCAAGCAATATCAGAAGCTGTTCGAGATGGAGAATGTCGAACTCGACTTCACCGACGACGCGCTGACCACGGTTGCCAAGAAGGCGATCGAGCGCAAGACCGGTGCGCGCGGGCTTCGCTCGATCCTGGAGGGCATATTGCTCGACACCATGTTCGACCTGCCCGGCATGGACGGGGTCGACGAGGTGATGGTCGACAAGGATGTGGTCGAGGGCCGCAAGGAACCGATCCGCGTCTATGCCGAAAAGGCGAAGAAGACGGACGGCGCGGCGGCCTGAACGGCGCTGTGACGTGGTGAATGGATGACGGGCGCTTCCCCTTGGGGAGGCGCCCGTTTTCATTTGGCGAATGCGGTTGGTTGGCGAAGAGGCCAAAGCCGGGGCCTTTTCGCGCCCGCCGGGGCAGGCGCATGTGCCGACCATGGCCTTTGTCCGGCGTCTGATCCCGACACTCCGTGCTCTGGGGCGTTGCTGCGGCGTGCAATGCAACTGGGCTTCGAGTTGACCGGGGAATAGTCAGTGCCCAAGGGCGGTCCGCGCTTCTGGTCGATGATGCGGCCGGTCGGCGGGCGCTGAATTTCCTCCTCTGCAAGGAGAGGTGGCGCGCTTAGCGCGTCGGAGGGGTGTCCCGCTCTTGATAGGGTTACACCCCTCCGTCAGGGCTCCGCCCTGCCACCTCCCCTTGCCGGGGAGGAATAAACTGGCGCACGAACCCCTCTGCTTCCTCCACGCGTTGCCGCTCCGAACAGGAGACGTCGCAATGAAGCCCCATATGATCTGCCACATGATTTGCAGCCTGGACGGGCGCATCCTGCAAAGCCGTTGGCGGCCGGAAAGCTATGAGCCCGGCGATCTGTTCGAGGACCTGCATGACCGCATCGGAGGCGATGCCTGGATCGTGGGGCGCGTGACGGGGCAGGAATTCGCCAAGGGCGACCGCTACCCCGAAACGAGCGAGACCTTCCCGCGCGAGCCTTGGTTCGCCACCCGCGAAGCCGACGCGTTCGGCGTCGTGCTGGATGAGCAGGCGAAGATCGTCTGGGGGCGGGGCGATATCGGCGGTGATCCGATCGTGGTCGTGCTGACCGAGGCGGTATCGGATGCGCATCTGGCCGGGCTGCGGGCGGATGGGGTGTCCTATATCTTCGCAGGCAAGGACGCGATCGACCTGCGCGCGATGCCCGAAATCCTGAACCGGGAACTGGGCGTGGAGACGCTGCTGGTCGAGGGCGGCGGCACGGCCAATGGCGAATTCCTGCGCGCCGGATTGATCGATGAGATCAGCATGGCGCTCTGTCCCGCGATCGACGGTGCTTCGGGTGCGCCCAGCCTGTTTCATTCGGGTGAGAAGGATGCGGATACGCGGGCTCCCCTGACGGGGCTGACGTTGACGCATCATGAGGTGCTGCCGGGTGGGGAGCTGTGGCTCCGGTATCGAGTGGAGAATGCGGCGGGTTGAGGCTCTATTGTCTAGCGACCCTCACCCTTCCCACCCGCTAAAGCGGGCGGGCCCCTTCACTCTCCCGGTGGGAGAGGGAGGCGCGAAACGCCGGAAGGGTGAGGGTGTTTATTGCCCGATCGCAACGAATCTTGGGCGTGGGGGGACCCAAGCGGGCGGTTGGGGCATTGGCATGACAAGGGTGTCATCATCCCATGCCAGCATAAGGAGCCCAGACCAGCCATGAGCGAACCCGATGCCATCGTCACCGCCGGACAGAAGCGCGCGCTGCTCCAGCGCCTGCTGATGCCGTGGTGGACCCTGGTGTTCCCACTGCTGGGTCTGCTCGCCATCGCGGTGTCGCTTTACAAGATGGGAACGGTGGGTGTCGTCGTCGCGGCGGTGATCCTGATCGGCTGCGTCCTGTCGGCGGTGCATCAGGCGGAGGTCGTCGCGCACCGGGTGGGCGAGCCGTTCGGTACGCTGGTGCTGGCGGTCGCCGTGACGGTGATCGAGGTGTCACTGATCGTCAGCCTGATGCTGTCCGATGCGGGCGACGCCTCCAGCCTGGCGCGCGATACGGTGTTTGCGGCGATCATGATCATCCTGAACGGTATCGTCGGCCTCTGCCTGCTGGCGGGCGGTGTCCAGCATGGCGAACAGCGCTTTTCGCTGCGGGGCGCGAGTGCGGCGTTGAACGTCCTGACTGCGATGGTCGTACTGTCGCTGCTGCTGCCCAATTACGTCTCGTCCGCGCCGGGGCCGACTTATGCGACCTCGCAATTGATCTTCGTCGCGATCGTCAGCGTCATTCTCTACGGCACCTTCGTGATGGTGCAGACGGTGCGGCATCGCGAATATTTCCTGCCCGCCGATGATGACCTGCCCGCCGACGCCCATGCCGAGCCGCCGACCGATGCGGCGGCCTGGGCGGCCCTGGGCATGCTGCTGGTCGCGCTGGTCGGCGTGGTGCTGCTCGCCAAGGGGCTGTCGGGGATCGTCGAGGCGGCGATCCTGGGCGCGGGCCTGCCACTGGCGATCGTTGGTGTGGTGATTGCCGCCCTGGTCCTCGCGCCTGAGAGCCTCGCGGCGTACCGCGCGGCCAAGCGGAACCGGTTGCAGACCAGCCTCAACCTGGCGCTTGGCTCGGCGCTGGCGACCATCGGGCTGACCATTCCGGCGGTGGCGATCGTGTCGCTGATCCTGGGCCTGCCGTTGGCGCTGGGGATCGGGCCGAAGGAGATGATCCTGCTGGTGCTGTCGCTGTTCACCATCACCCTGACGCTGGGCAATGGCCGGACCACCGTGCTGGGCGGCGCGGTGCATCTGGTCATCTTCGCCGCCTATCTGTTCGTGACGGTGGTGCCGTAAGGCGGTCCTCCCCAGCAGGGGAGGAGCTTATTTCTCCGCCTTCTTTTTCGCCGCCTGTTCCGCCTTCCATGCGCGATACTCCTCGATCGCGACGGAGCGCTTCAGGATCTTGGCCCAGGGATCGACCACGACATGCGCGCCCGCGGGCACGGTCAGCGTGCCCGAACCGTCGGTCATCGGCAGCGTCTGCACCGTGTCGCCCACCTGCACCTCGACCGGCAGGGGGAAGGGCCCGCCGCCGGGCACCTTCCAGGTCAGCGTCAGCCGGTCGCCGACCTGCGTTTCGACGATCTCGGGTAGCGCCGCCTGGCGCAGATAGACGTTGAAGAACCAGCCATAATCCTTGCCCGTCACCTGCCGGACGAAACCCTCATATTCCTTCGTCGAGCCGTAGCGGGGCGTGAAGTTGCCGGGCTTGGGATCGGTACGGCCATAGACGGCGAGGCGCGTCACGTCACAGAACGCCTTGTCCCCGATCAGATTGCGCAGGGTGTGGAGCATCCACGAGCCCTTCATGTAAATGTCGAGCCCGGGACCGCCCTTGGACTCTTCATAGACATCCTGCTCTGTCATGCTGCGGTCGTGGACGATGGGCGCCTTGTTGGCGATCTGCCCGCGCTGTGCGTCCATCATTACCGCATAGCGCGCTTCGCCCTCGCGCCAGCGACCGTAGCTGGGCTGCATGTAACTGCCATAGCCCTCGTGCAGCCAGAAATCGTCCCAGTCGACATTGGTCAGCTGGTTGCCGAACCATTCATGGCTGAACTCATGCTGGAACAGCCAGTCGAAACCTTCGGGCGCCTTGGCATATTCATTGCCATAGGCGTTGATCGTCTGATGCTCCATGCCCTTGTGAGGGGTCTCGACCACGCCCAGCTTCTCGTCGCCAAAGGGGAAGGGGCCGACGGTCGACTCGAAGAAGTCCAGCGTCGGCGCGAATTCGGCGAACAGCTTTTCGGCCTTTTGCTTCTCGCCCGGCAGATACCAGTAGAACATCGGGATCGTGTTGCCGAAACGGCTCTTATACTTGCCCTCGATCACCTCATAGGGGCCGACGTTCAGCGCGATCGCGTAGGTGTTGGGGTGCTTGGTCCGCCAGTTCCAGCGGGTGCGCCCGTCGGGCAGCGTATCGACGCCCAGCAGCACGCCGTTGGAGGGCGCCTTCAACCCCTTGGGCACGGTGATGTGCAGCGTGACCACCCCCGGCTCGCCCATCGGATAGTCGAGGCAGGGCCAGAACAGGTCGCAGCCATAGCCCTGGGTCGTGGTCGCGAACCAGGGACGCCCGTCCGGCGTCTTGGCCCAGACGACGCCGGTGTCCCAAGGCGCGCGCACCGCGACATGCGGCGTGCCGCCATAGGTGATCTTCGCGCTGACCTTTTGACCGGCCTTGAGCGGGCGGGGGAGGGTGATGACCAGCTGGCCTTCCGGGTTGCTCCACCGTGCAGGCGACAGCGGTTTGCCGTCGATCGCGATCGTCTTGACCGGCAAATTCTTGTCGAGATCGATCACCAGCCGGGCCAGCGGCGCCTTGGCGGTAAAGCCCAGCACCGCAATGCCGTTCAGTTCTTCGGTATCGGGCAACACCTCGAACGACAGGTCGGCACTGTCGAAGCGCATCGCCAGCTGTTCGGGCGGGCGGACCCCGCCGGAAATCATGGTCTGTGCGGTCAGCGGCGGCTCGCCCTTGCCCGGAAGGGCCTTGGGTGACTGTGCGGCCAGCGGGGCGACCGAAAGAAGCGAGGAGGCGAGCAGCGCGGCGACGCAGTTCCGTATACGATCCATCATGCATGGTGTTGCGCAAGCGAACCGGCTTGGCAAGCGCTCTGGCGCATCGCCTCATCGCACCGGTGATTGATGGATCGGCAACCCTCCCCATATAAAGACCAGAATGAGGCCCCGATCAGGGCCGACCGGAGTTTGCATGAACCAGTCCTATCCCGTCCTTCCGCTGCGTGACATCGTCGTCTTCCCGCACATGATCGTGCCCCTGTTCGTCGGCCGCGACAAATCGGTCGCGGCCCTGGAAGCGGCTATGGCGGCGGACAAGGAAATTTTCCTGGTCGCTCAGCTCGATCCGGCCGAGGACGACCCCTCACGCGAGGATCTGTACGAGATCGGCGTAACCGCCAGTGTCCTGCAATTGCTGAAGCTGCCCGATGGCACCGTGCGCGTGCTGGTTGAGGGCAAGACGCGCGGCCGCCTGGTCGAGGTGGACGAATCGGGTGCCTTCCTGACCGCGACGATCGACGCGACCGTGGTCGAGTCGGACGAGGCCGCGCTCGAGGAGCAGGAGCATGACGTCCAGGCGCAGATCGCGGCGCTGATGCGCTCGGTGGTCGACCAGTTCGAGAATTACGCCAAGCTCAACCGCAAGCTGCCCGCCGAAACCGCCGTGCAGCTGGCCGAGATCGAGGATGCCTCGCAGCTGGCCGATGCGGTCGCTGCGAACATTTCGGTCAAGGTCGCCGACAAGCAGGCGCTGCTGGTGGAAACCGATCCGGCCAAGCGGTTGGAAATGGCCTATGCCCTGATGGAGGGCGAGCTGGGCGTCCTGCAGGTCGAGAAGAAGATCAAGAGCCGCGTCAAGCGTCAGATGGAAAAGACGCAGCGCGAATATTATCTCAACGAGCAGCTCAAGGCGATCCAGCGCGAGCTGGGCAATGAGGGCGAGGACGGCGACGGTGATGAGATCGCCGAGCTGACCCAGAAGATCGCGACGCTCAAGCTGTCCAAGGAAGCGCGGACCAAGGCAACCGCCGAGCTGAAGAAGCTGAAGACCATGGCGCCGATGAGCGCCGAGGCGACGGTCGTGCGCAATTACCTGGACGTGCTGCTGGGCCTGCCCTGGGGCAAGAAGTCCAAGGTCAAGAAGGACATCGCGGCGGCGCAGGCGATCCTCGACCAGGATCATTATGCGCTGGAAAAGGTGAAGGACCGGATCGTCGAGTATCTCGGCGTGCAGGCACGCACCAACAAGCTGAAGGGGCCGATCCTGTGCCTCGTCGGCCCGCCGGGCGTCGGCAAGACCTCGCTGGGCCAGTCGATCGCCAAGGCATGCGGGCGCGAGTTCATCCGCCAGTCGCTGGGCGGCGTGCGTGACGAGGCCGAGATTCGCGGCCACCGCCGCACCTATATCGGCTCGCTGCCGGGCAAGATCGTGACCAACCTGAAAAAGGCCGGCACGGGCAACCCGCTGTTCCTGCTCGATGAGATCGACAAGCTGGGCCAGGACTTCCGCGGCGACCCGGCGTCGGCGCTGCTCGAAGTGCTCGACCCCGAGCAGAACGCCAAGTTCAACGATCACTATCTGGAGATCGATATCGATCTGTCGGACGTGATGTTCGTGTGCACCGCGAACACGCTGAACCTGCCGCAGCCGTTGCTCGACCGCATGGAGATCATCCGTCTGGAGGGCTATACCGAGGACGAGAAGGTCGAGATCGCCGAGCGCCATCTGGTCGCCAAGCAGGTCGAGACGCACGGCCTGAAGGACGGTGAGTTCACGCTGACCCAGGAGGGGCTGCGAGCCCTGATCCAGCGCTACACCCGTGAGGCGGGCGTGCGGACGCTGGAGCGGGAAATCGCGCGGCTTGCGCGGAAGGCGTTGCGTCAGATCCTGGAGGGTAAGGCGACGTCGGTGACGATCACGCCCGAGAACCTGCACGAGTTCGCGGGTGTCCAGAAGTATCGCCACGGCCTGTCCGAGCAGGAAGATCAGATCGGCGCGGTCACGGGCCTCGCCTGGACCGAGGTGGGCGGCGAGCTGCTGACCATCGAATCGGTGACGGTCCCGGGCAAGGGGCAGGTGAAGACCACCGGCAAGCTGGGCGATGTCATGAAGGAGTCGGTCCAGGCCGCCTTCAGCTTCGTGCAGGCGCGCAGCCCCAGCTTCGGGATCAAGCCGTCGCTGTTCCACCGCAAGGACATTCATATCCACCTGCCCGAGGGCGCGGTGCCCAAGGATGGTCCGTCGGCGGGTATCGGCCTCGTCACCTCGATCGTGTCGACGCTGACCGGGATCGCGGTGCGCAAGGACGTGGCGATGACCGGCGAAGTGACCCTGCGGGGACGCGTGCTGCCGATCGGAGGCCTGAAGGAAAAGCTGCTCGCGGCGCTGCGCGGCGGGATCACCACCGTGCTGATCCCGCAGGAGAATGAGAAGGATCTGGCGGACATTCCGGCCAACATCCTGAACGGCCTGAAGATCGTGCCGGTCGCGCATGTCGACGAGGTGCTGCGCCTGGCGCTGGTCGGTCCGCTGGAGGCGATCGACTGGACCGATGCGGACGAGCTAGCGGCGTTGCCGCCCGCCGCGATCCCGGCGGTCGGTGGAGAGCGCCACCACTGATTGTCGCAAGGGCGGGGCCATCGGTCGACGGATCGGTGGCCCTCCCAGTCGGATTGTCATGCGGATGACACATGCATCTGTTTGCGTGATCCTTCCATTTCAATCGATGTCGGGGTTTGACACGCTCAACCGCCTCGGCATTATCGGTCCTTTAATATTTGGACGGCACCGAGTCCCGTGCCGTTTATCGTCGAAATCATAGGGGGTTATGGAATGAACAAGCAGGAGCTGATCGCTACCGTCGCCGATTCTTCGGGCCTCGCACGCGGCGATGCGGTCAAGGCGGTCGACGCGGTGTTCGAGTCGATCACCGCCGCGCTCAAGAAGGGCGACGAAGTCCGCCTCGTCGGCTTCGGCACCTTCTCGGTGTCCAAGCGCAAGGCGTCGACCGGCCGCAATCCCCGCACCGGCGAGCCAATGACCATCAAGGCCTCGTCGCAGCCCAAGTTCAAGCCGGGCAAGCTGTTGAAGGACTCGGTCAACTAAATCCTGAAAATGGGGCTGGACAGGCGGCGGATCGCCGCCTAAAGGCCCGTCCTCCGGTTACCGGGCGCGTAGCTCAGCGGTAGAGCACACCCTTCACACGGGTGGGGTCACAGGTTCAATCCCTGTCGCGCCCACCATTCCTTTCAAGGCTTTAGGCCGGATAGGAATGGTCGAGATCGCCGACGATTTCCTTCAGCGATATTTCGGCAAATCCTTGCCGGATGCCTGCCGCTTTAACGGCCCCTTAGCCGCTGCATCTTATGCTGGCTGGCGAAGGAGATCGTCATGCAGCACGGGTATCGCAGCTTTTGTCCCGAGCAACCGGCCTTTGCCATCGCCATGGCCTTTCAGCCGATCCTGGACGTCCAGACCGGCCGTGCCATCGCCTATGAGGCGCTGGTCCGTGGACCCAAGGGCGAGGGATCGGCGGACATATTGGCGCGGGTGACCCCGGACAAGCGCTATGCGTTCGACCAGCAATGCCGCGTGACGGCGATCGAAGGGGCAGTGGCGGCGGGTATCCTCGACACCGATGCGCGGCTGTCGATCAATTTCTTCCCCGACACCATTTATTCGCCGCTCGCCTGTTTGGAGCCGACGCTCGACACGGCACGGCGGTTTAACATGCCGCTTGAACGGTTGATCTTCGAGTTTTCCGAACATGCCGATACTGGTGCGCCCGAACATCTGAAGGCCATCCTGGACACCTATCATGGCATGGGTTTCGGCACGGCGATCGATGATTTCGGGGCGGGCCATGCTGGGCTGACGCTGCTGGCTCAGGTGAGGGCCGATTATCTCAAGCTCGACATGGCGCTGATCCGCGGGATCGATACGGCGATGCCCCGGCGCATGATTGTCGAAGGGGTGATCCGCATCGCCGACAAGATGGGCATCTCCGTTATCGCCGAGGGGGTCGAGACGATCGGCGAATATGATACGCTGCGCGCGCTGGGCGTCCGCTATATGCAGGGCTATCTGCTGGCCCGACCGGGCTTCCGTTGTTTGGCGCAGGGGCACCTGCCGGAGGAGCCCGCCTGGGCCAATATCGCTGGATAGCGGGGCACCACCCTATGGCTTGGTCGGGCGCTCCCCCGCCAGATAGCGGGCGATCGGCTCGATCATGTCCTTCGGGATGCGGCGTGCGATGACGGGCATGGTCGCATGGCTCTTGCGCGCATCGACCACATTCTTGTCACCCTGCCACTGGCGCAGGCGCGCGGCGATGTAGCTCGCACGCTGCCCGGCGAGGACGGGATAGGGCTTGCCGGGCGTGTGGCAGCTGACACAGGCGGGAAGCTGCGGCTCGGGCAGGCCGCGCTCGACGATCCGTGCGGCGGCGGGGTCGCCGGCGGGCGTCGCGCCCAGACCCGGCATCGCCGCGAAGCGGCGCGCGGCGGCGTCCATCTCCGCGGGCTGCATCCGCATCGCCACCTGCTGCATGACCGCGCTCGACCGGGTGCCGTTCGCATAGCCTTTCAGCGCGGCGAGCAGATATTCGGGGCTCTGGCCGCCCAGGATCGGGATGTCGGGGCTCCCTCGACCGCGCCCGTCGGTGCCGTGGCATCCGGTGCAATTGTCGGGATCGAGGGCGGGCGACGCTTCGGCCACCAGCGCGCGATACTGGGCCGGGCTCATGCCGGGCAGACGACGGACGAAGGCGACCATGCGCCGCACCTCGTCGGGACGGTCCTGCACGGCCCAGGCGGGCATGCCGGTATATTTGACGCCGTGCTGGAGAATCCAGAACAGCTGCTTGTCGGTCCATTCCCGCGCGTTGACCGCCAGGTCCGGCGCCGGCGGCATCGCGGCCTGCATCACGGGGGCGGGCTTCTGCCCCGGCGCGCCGTGACAGACGGCGCAAGCATTGGCGAAATGTCCCGCCGCGCTGACAAGGCCACTGGCATCGGCGGGGTCTTTCGGTGCGGTGAACGCAGCATGGGTGCGAACCGAATTGCGCATCGTCCAGTGGAGGAACCAGTCGGTGATCGCCCAATGCCCGCTCGATGCCGCAAGGTTGATGACCCCCGACCAAGCGACCGCCATGCCCAGTGCGGCGAGTCCGACCAGGGTCGCCAGCACGCGTTTCCAGGTGATGCGGATCGTCATGCGTGCACCTCGTCATGCCCCTTCAGCAGCCGCCCCAGCATGGCGAGCCCACCGCACAGATAGGCGACGCCACCGACCAGCAGCATGATCACCCCCGCCAGTTGCTGATCCTCCAGCGCGCCCGCGCCGTGATGGCTGTAGAGCGGGCGCGGCGCGAGCCCGATCAGCGCGCCGAGCAGCGTCATGTGCATCGAAGTGATCAGCAGCGCCGCTATCCCCGCCGCACGGTGGCGGGGGGCCAGCACCGCCGACCAGAGCAGCAGTCCGGCCGCCAGGAAGCTGACCTGCTCGATCGCCAGCCAAAACGGCGTGTGATCCGCCAAGCGGCGCAGGGCGGGTACGTGCCAGCCCCAGACGATGACCGCCTCGACCAGCGCGGCGATCAGGGGCGTGGCAAGGCGCGGCCAGCGCTCGGCAGGGTCGAGGCGGGTGCCCTGCACGCCGATGGCGAGGAACGGTGCGGCCACCGCCACCGCCATCATGTGCGCGACCATATGCCCCGTCATGCCCCAGCCGCTGAACGCCCAGCCCAGCGGGGGCAGCGCCAGCCCGGCGACGAGCGATCCCCGCCTCACCGGCAGTCGTTCAGCAGGAGGACGGGCATGGCGGTGAAGATCACCGCGACGAAGCTCAACGCCGCCAGCAACAGGGTCGAATAGGCCAGGAAGCGCAGGCGATCGATATCGGTGCCCTCGTTATGCGGCGGCGGGTCGCCGGGCGTGCGCGACTGTTGCCAGGCGATCAGACCCGAGGCGAGGATGACGATCAGCGCCACGACGGTGCCAATCGCGAAGGCGGTGGGGAAGAGCGCCCATTCGCCGATCTTCTCGCAACTGATCGCCGCCCAGAGATAGGAGAACAGGAAGTGCACCGCCCAGGTCGTCGGCGGCACGATCAGCGTCCACAAGGTAACGCGCAACCGATGCGCGCCTTTCAGCCAACGCTTCACAGTCCGCTCTCCGGGAACAGGCCGATGGTCAGATAGGTGACGATCGCGGTCAGCGCGAAGAAATGCGCATAGACGGTGATGTTGCGAATATCGGCGTCATGGATCGGCGTCATCCGCCCGGCGATGCTGCGCGCCAGCGTATAGAGCTGCATGATGGCGGCGATGGCGGCATGGACGACTGTCCAGACCACGAGCACCCAGACGATGGCCGGATAGACATTGGCCGTGGGGTCGAGCCCGTCGAGACAGGCGATCCCGGCGAACAGGCTGGCGATGGCGGTGGCCGCGCCCGCGATCAGCAGCCCCCGTGCGGCGTTGACCGAGCCCCAGCTGTGCACCTCGCGCGCCGCCAGCGTCGCCGCCCAGCTCGCCAGCGACAGGACCAAAGCGGTGATGGGCCCGCCGACGCCCGGCCCGTCGAACGCGGCACCGAAATCGGGATGCACCGTCCAATAGAAATAATAGCCGAACACCAGGCCGGAAAAGGCGGTCGCGTCCGCCATCATCGTGATGAACATCGCCCACCACCCCGGCGCGGCGGGGCCGGAAATGTAGAGGGGCATCGTCATGCCGTGGCCGATCGGCTTTTCGGGCTTTTCGGGGATTTCGGCGGTGTCCCACAGCCACCACAGGGCACAGGCCAGCGTCACCACGCCGCCCAGCGCGGCGACCAGATAGAGGTGATAGGTGGTCAGGATGAACACGCTGCCCAGCGCAACGGCGGTCAGCATCGGCTTGACGCTGGGCGTTCCCAGCCGGATCACCGAGACGGGTTTGGCGTCGAGGACCGAGGTGATGATCGTCTCGCGGCGCCCTTCCTCGGCATCGGGCAGGAAGAAGCGGCCCTCATCCACCTTGGCGACGAAATTCTTCTGGTCCCAGATCGGATAGCGGCTCTCGACCAGCGGCACCGAGCGGATGCCCCAATCCTCGTCGTCCGGGTGCGCCAGCCATTCGAGCGTGCCCGCATTCCACGGATTGCGCGGCGATTTGGCGCGCGTCGGCGACAGGGCCAGATCGACGACCAGCACGAGCACTCCGGCCGCAAACATGTACGACCCGGCGGTCGAGGCAAGGTTCAGCCAGCCGATGCCCAGTTCTTCCGGATAGGTGAAGACCCGGCGTGGCATGCCCTCCAGCCCCGACAGGTGCATCGGGAAGAAGGTCAGGTTGATGCCGACGAACATGATCCAGAAGGCGATGCGCCCCAGCCGGTCGGACAGCTTCTTGCCCGTAATCAGCGGCCAGTAATAATAGAGCCCGCCGAACAGCGGCAGCAGGGTGCCGCCGATCAGCACGTAATGGAGGTGCGCGACGACGAAATAAGTGTCGTGTGCCTGCCAGTCGAAGGGCGCGACCGCGACCATCACGCCGGTCAAGCCGCCGATGACGAAGACCGCCAAGCTGCCAGAGGCATAGAGCAGCGGCGTGGACCACTTCACCTTGCCCGCCCAGAGCGTGGCGATGAAGGCGAAAATCTGAACCCCGGTCGGGATGGCGACGGCCTCGGAGGCGGCAGAGAAGAAGGCCAGGCTGATCTTGGGCAGGCCGGTCGCGAACATGTGGTGGACCCACAGGCCGAACGACAAGAAGGCGGTGCCGACAGCGGCCAGCACGATCCACGGATAGCCGAGAAGGTGCCGCTGCGCGAAGGTCGGGATCATCATCGCGAACAGTGCGATCGATGGCAGGAAGACGATATAGACTTCCGGGTGGCCGAAGATCCAGAACAGGTGCTGCCACAGCAGGGGATCGCCACCTCGCGCGGCATCGAAGAACGGCCAGTTGAGCAGCCGCTCCATCTCGAACAACAGGTCGCCCGCGATCAACGGCGGGAAGGCGAACAGGATCATCACCGCCACGACCAGGATGTACCAGGCATAGAGCGGCATCAGGTTCAGCCGCATCCCCGGCGGGCGGCATTTCAGCACGCCGACGATCAGCTCGACCGCGGCGGCCACCGACGACACCTCGATGAAGGACAGGCCCAGCATCCAGATATCGGCACCCAGCCCCGACAGGTCGGTGCGCGTGGTGAGCGGCGGATACATGAACCAGCCGCCATCGGGCGCGGCGTTGAAGAAGATCGAGCCGCCGACGAACACGCCGCCGAGCAGGAAGCTCCAATAACCGAAGGCCGACAGGCGCGGGAAGGGCAGGTCTCGCGCGCCCAGCAGCTGGGGCAGCAAGATGATCGACACCGCCTCGAACATCGGCACGGCGAACAAGAACATCATCATCGAGCCGTGCAGCGTGAACAGCTGGTTGAAGGTGTTCGCCGAGACGAGATCGTTGTCCGGCACCGCCAGCTGGGTGCGCATGATCAGCGCCAGCACGCCCGCGAACAGCATGAAACCGAACGCGGTCAGTGTGTACCAGACGCCGACGCGGTTGTTGTTGGTGTCGGTCCAGCGCAGGAACAGGCCGCTGGGTGGCTTCCAGACTTCACGTAGCCGCTCTTCCTGTGCCGCGCGAAGGGCGGGATCGTCCTGGGCGTGGAGGCTCATTGCAGGCCCTGCAGATAGCGGGCGAGGGCCATGGCCTCGGCATCCGACAATTGGGGGAAGGAAGGCATTCGCACGCCCGGCTTGGTCTTTTCGGGGTGGCGGATGAAGGATGCGACATTGGCCTCCGTCATCGGCAGGATACCGGCAGCGAGCGTACGGCGCGATCCGAAATGGGTGAGGTCGGGGCTGATCCGGCTGGGCGCGGTGACGCCTGCGACGGTGTGGCACCCGCCACAGCCATTCGCGGCGAACAGGCGCGCGCCCTCCGCATCGCTCGGGCGAGCGGGGCGCGCTTCATTGGCCAGCCAGGCGTCGAAGGCGGCGGGCGGCATGGCGATGACGTCGAACGCCATCAGCGCATGGCTCAGCCCGCAGAACTCGGCGCACTGCCCGCGATAGCGGCCGGGCTTGTCGGCCCGGACGACCAGCGTGTTGGTGCGGCCCGGGATCATGTCCATCTTGCCCGCCAGCCCCGGTATCCAGAAGCTGTGCACCACATCGCCCGCCGACAGCTGGAAGGCGACGGTGCGGCCCACGGGCACCCGAATTTCATTGGCGCTGATGACGGCGGGGCGGCCCGGCGGTTGATAGGCGACGCGCCACCAGAATTGCTCGCCATCGACCGCGATGGTCAGGTCGGCGGGCGACACCGGCCGTGGCTTCATATAGGGCAGCGAATAGGAGAGAAGGCCGAGCAGGACGATCGTCGGGATCACGCCGCCCAGCCACAGGACGATCCGCATCCCCCGACGATGGTCGATGGCCCCTTCCGGCGCCCGCACCGCGTGGCGCATCAGCAGGGCGACACCGGCCGCAATGACGATCGCCCCGACCAGCATGATGATGAAAAGATGCCGAATATCGGCCGCATCCCGGCCGAAAGGGGCCAGTGTGGACTGATGCGTATTGCATCCTGCCAGCAGACTGGCCGTGACGGCAAAAATGACGATGCTGATCCCCCGCATCGCCCCCGAACGTTTCCTACGCGGAATAGTTCATGATGGTGTCATCCAAATTTCATGTTTCGAGCGGCCTCACCTCGTTCGGTCGACAGGATGAGGCCGCCTGACGCCTTACTCCGCCCCGTTCCGCCGCCAGACCTCGCCCGCCAGCACCGTGGCAAAGCCCAGCCATGCGGCCAGCGGCAGGACGCTGACCGCCGCCGGACGGTCGACCTTCCAGGCGGTCGCGGCCAGCGCCGTCGTGCCGAGCGCCATGGCCCCGGCGGCGGCGGTGCTCGCGCCGGTCCGTTGCTCGCGGAAGAACAACTCGGTCCAGCCGCCGATCATCGCGCTATTGCCCAGCCAGAGCGCGACCGCCGCGTTACGGCGCGGCGAAGCGGGGCGGCGGAGCAGGCGATAACCGCCGACCGCCGCCAGCGTCTCCAGCACCGGCCACACCGCGCCGAACACCGCGTCCGGCGGGGTGAAGTCCGGCTTGTCGAGCCGCCGATACCAGCGGCGGATGCGGGGGTGCGAGGGATCGGGCGCATTGCGCCGTCCGATCAGCGCGCTCAATCCCAGGACCCCTGCGGCGATGCCGCCCGCTACCAACGGCGAAAATTCCTTTTTCGTCATGACCATCATCCTTCCCGTTCGGGGGGGATAACGGTCCTGGCTCATCCGCGTTCAACCGCCAGGCGCCGTCCCCACAGGACCAGCCGGTCGAGCACCCCGATCACGATCAGCGAGACCCCGAACAGCGGCAAGGCGATCCCGGCGACCAGCAGCGACGCGATCAGCCCGCCGACCCGCGCGCCGGAGAGCGGCGGCGGCGCGCCGATCCGCCCCGCCGGGCGACGCTTCCACCACATGGCGACCCCGCTGATCGTCAGTACCCAGATGGCGATGCAGGGGATCAGCATGACCAGCTGGTTCGCCCGTCCGAAATAATTGCCCATGTGGAGCTGGACGCCGGACTCCACCGCGCGGCCGACCACGCCGTAATCGGCATAGCGGACCTCGGGGCCTATGGGGCGAAAGCTGTAGCGATCGATATAGAGCGTCTTCTGCCCGCCCGGCCGGTCGGGATAGGTGAAGACGGTATAGACGCCCTCGGGGCCGTTGGGCAGGAACAGCCGATAACTGCCCAACCAGCCATGCGCCTGCAGCACGCTCATTACCCGGTCGGTGCCGCGAATTACGGCGGGATCGCGGGGTGTGCCGGGGCTTTCGGGACCGTGTCCGGCATGATCGCCCGCCATGGTCGGCATAGTGGAATGCGGCATGGGCGCATCCTCCAGCGTCCAGGGCGCGTCGCCGAGCGCCGCCTTCATCGGCACGCTGTGCGGGATATTATATTGGCGGAAGGACGGCGGATAACCGACCCCGAGGGCGGCGCTCGCCTGATGGAGCCGTGGCCCGCTGATCCCGGCCCAGGGCAGGCCAGTGAGGATCAGGAACAGGATCAGCGCGCCGCTCCACAGGCCGACCGGGCCGTGCAGATCGCGCCAGAACCGCCGCCCGCGTCCCGAAAGCCGGGGCCAGAGCGTGCCCGCCGCGCGAAACCCGCCGCGCGGCCACCACAGGATCAGCCCCGTGACCAGCAGCACCAGCGCCCAGGATACCGCCAGCTCGACCAGCCGCTCGCCGAACATCCCCATCAGGATCGATCGGTGCATGGCATCCGCCCAGCCGACCAGCGTGCGGTCATAGACGACGCTGCCCAGCACGCGCCCCGTTCCGGGATCGACCGCGACGCGGCGCGGCGGACCGGCGTCGGGCTGGACGAAGACGACCGCCGAACGATTGTCGGCGGCGGGCATGTCGACCCGCGAGGCGCTGCCCGGATAGGCGGCAAGCGCCGCCTGGATCATGTGCGACATCGGCACCGTCTCCCGATGCGGCGCCACGAAGCGAAGCTGCGGATAGAGGGCGTCGTTCAGCTCGTCGTTGAACAGATAGATGGCGCCGGTCAGGCTGAGCATCAGCAGGATCGGCGCGACGAGCAGCCCGGCCCAGAAATGCCAGCGCCAGATGGTGCGGTGAAAGGCCGCACGATGGGACGCCCGCATCGGCGCGGGCGGAACGAAGAGGGGCATGGAGATCGGCTTTCGACCAGGATCAAGGGGACGTCGCAACCGTGGCGACGCCGGATGAAATTCGGTCAGGAAAGCGCGGGCGGCCCTCGCAGCGGCGGTCGCAGATAGGGAGTGGCGTGAAGCCGGGGCAGCGCGAGCGGGACGCGGGCGACCACCATGACGAAGGCGATCAGCAGCGCCAGCTGGACCGGATCGGTCGCCGCCAATCCGGCCGCGGTCAGCCCGGCAAAGGCGCACGGCATCTCTCTCGCGTGCGAGCCATCGGAATGGCCCGCCGGATGCCCATTCCCCGCCTCCAGCACCATCTCGTGACCGGCCATCGCCATGCCGTCATGCGTCGTCGGCGCAGCCTGGGGCATCGGTCCGCCGCTAGGGCACAGGATGATCGCCGCGCGGCCCTGAACGGCCCCGATCATATAGCCCGTCGGCACGATCAGCTTGAGCAGCAGCGCCGCCGCGCAGAGCAGCACGGCGAGATGGCGTTGCGCGAGCAGGCATCGGATCGCCGTCACGCCTCTGGGGTTAGTCGCCCGTGTCAGGCTTGTCACCCGGACAGATCGGCCCACCCCGCTGTCTCGCCTTGGCGGATTCTTTAATAAGGGTGCTGCGATCGTGTGGGACATTTCCTGTTTGTTCGTATGGGGCAGTCAGATAACGGCGGCTGGCGCCGGGCGGCGTGCTGTTGCAGGATGGAATCATGGCTCACTCCCCGGCTTTTGCATTTCTGGACGGCATTTCCGGCCAGGTGGTCGATGAGATCAGGAATCTCGACTGGACGGCAACGAGCCTGGGTTGTCCCCAGACCTGGCCTGCCGCGCTGCGCTGCCATCTGGCAACGATGCTCGCCTGTCCGGCACCCATGTATCTGGTCTGGGGGGAGGAACTGGTCTCCTTCTATAACGATGCCTATCGCCCGATGCTGGGCTATCGCGCGCCGCATGCGATGGGTACGCCGTTCCGCATCCTGTGGGGCAGTATCTGGGACGACATCTCGCCGCTGGTCGATACTGCGTTGTCGGGTCGCGTGGCGAAGGTGACGGACATGCGCCTCGACCTGTCGCGCGACGGCAGGCCGGAAGAAGCCTATTGGTCCTTTTCCTATTCGCCGGTCTATGACGACCAGGGACGGATCGCGGGCATGATCTGCGTCACCGGCGAGACGACCGACCGGGTGCTGGCCGAACGGCGGCAGCGCGAGGCGGACGAGCGGCTGGACCTGGCGCTCAACTCGGGCGCGCATGTCGGTCTTTGGGACTGGGACGTATTGACCGACTCGGTCCGTTCGGATCGGCGCTTCGCGGCGATGTACGGCGTCGACCCAGCCGCGGCGGAGGCGGGAATGCCGATCGCCCAGTTCTTCCAGGGTATTCATCCCGAAGACCGCGCGCGCGTCGAGGCCGAAATCGCCGAGGCGATGGCGGGAACGGGCGAGGGCGACCGAAACGGGCGCTTCGTGTCCGAATATCGGCTGGTTCAGGCCGATGGTTCGATCCACTGGGTCTCGGCACGCGGGCGTTGCATTACCGACGATAGCGGGCGCTGCGTGCGCTTTCCCGGCGTCAGCTTCGATATCAGCGACCGGATCGCGGTCGAACAGCAACTGCGCGAGAGCGAGGCGCGGGCGCAGCTGCATGCCGAGCGGGTGCAATTGGCGCTGGAGGCCGGGGCGATCATCGGCACCTGGTTCTGGGATTTGCGGACCGAGCGGTTTACGGTGGACGAGCCCTTCGCGCGCCATTTCGGTCTTGATCCGGTGCTCGGTCATGACGGTCTGGACGTGATGCAAGTGGTCGGAGTGGTCCATCCCGACGATCGCGCCGGGCTGTCCGAGGCGGTGTGGGAGGCGATCGCGCGGGGCGGGCCTTATGCGCACCAATATCGCGTGCGCCGGCCCGACGGGCGGTATTATTGGGTGGAGGCCATCGGCCGGGTCGATCACGCACCCGACGGCACCCCAGTGCAATTTCCCGGCGTGATGATCGATGTCGGCGTCCGCCGCGCGCTGGAGGTCGAGCGGGATACCGCCATCGCCGAGCTGCGCGCGCTGACCGACCAACTGGAGCAGCGGGTCGCCGACCGCACCGCCGAGCTGATGCGCGCCGAAGAGGCCCTGCGCCAGAGCCAGAAGATGGAGGCGGTGGGCCAGCTGACCGGCGGGCTGGCGCATGATTTCAACAACCTGCTCGCCGGGATTTCGGGTTCGCTGGAGCTGATGGCGCTGCGGCTGGCGCAAGGCCGGGTGGCCGATGTCGATCGCTACATGGATGCGGCGCAGGGGGCGACGCGGCGCGCGGCGGCGCTGACCCACCGGCTGCTCGCCTTTTCACGGCGGCAGACCCTGGCCCCCCGGCCGACCGACATCGCCGCGCTGGTCAGCGGCATGACCGACCTGATCCAGCGTACGGTCGGCCCTGCCATCACGCTGGAAACGCAGGGGCATGACGGCCTATGGACCGTGCTGGTCGACGCGCCGCAGCTGGAGAATGCGCTGCTCAACCTGTGTATCAATGCGCGCGACGCGATGCCCGATGGCGGGCGGATCACGATCCAGATGGCCAATCGCCACCTGAACGGCGACGACGTGCGGTTCGGCGATATCCCGGACGGCGAGTATCTGGCGCTGTCGGTCACCGATACCGGCACCGGCATGACCCCGGACGTGATCGAAAAGGCGTTCGATCCTTTCTTCACCACCAAGCCGCTGGGGCAGGGGACGGGACTGGGCCTCAGCATGATCTATGGCTTTGCCAAACAGTCGGGCGGGCAGGTGCGTATCCAGTCCACGCCGGGCGAGGGGACGACGGTCTATCTCTATCTCCCGCGCCATCACGGCCCGGCCGAGCACGACCGGATCGATCGGATCGTGGTGCCCGAGGAACCGCTGGGCGCGGGCGAGACGGTGCTGGTCGTCGATGACGAGTCGACCGTGCGCCTGATGATCGCCGACGTGCTGCGCGACATGGGGTACCGCGTGATCGAGGCGGCGGACAGTCCGGCGGGGTTGGCCGTGCTGCGCTCGGACCAGCGGATCGACCTGCTGGTCACCGATGTCGGCCTGCCCGGCGGGATGAACGGGCGTCAGCTGGCCGAGGCGGGACGCGAATTGCGACATGAATTGAATGTCATGTTCATCACGGGCTATGCGGAAAGCGCGGTGCTGAACAGCGGGCATCTGTCGACGGGTATGCAGTTGCTGACCAAGCCCTTCACGGTGGATGCGCTGGTCATGGGAGTTCAGGCCGCGATGGGCGCGGGCGCGCGGCGGTACGAGCCGCACGCCTGATCCCGTCGCGGGCAGAACTAGCCGGCACCGCGGTCATGCGTATCGCCGGGAGCACAATCATGTCCAACATCCGCCGCCAAAGCCTTTGGGCCATGGCGCTTTTCCTGTCCGCCGCCAGCGGTCCGGCCCTGGCACAGGACGGCCCCGACATCCCCGAGCCGATGGTGTTCGACATGATCCGCCCACTGACCGCGAAGGCGGGCGAGATCGAGGTCAATGCGTTGGCCCAGCGCGACCTGACCGGCCCGCGCGGCGAGTTGGAATGGGCGCCCGAGGTCGAGCTGGCGGTGGCGGACGGCCTGGCCGTCGAGTTGGAGCTGCCGCTGATCAACAACCGCGTCGTCCAGTATAAGATGGGGCTGCAGAAACGGCTGGGCACGTTCCGGGGCGGTCGCAGCGTGCACGGCGTCCAGTATCTGGGGCTGCACGATCGCGAGGAAGGCGGCTGGACCTCGACCCTGCTCTGGCTGCTCGGCAATCGGTTCGGCGAGCGGTGGAGCACGATGACGATGCTGGGCGTCGGCGACGTGACCCTGCGCGAAGGCAATGAGACGGGCACGATCATCAACCACTCGACCTTTTACGACGTGAATCCCGACACGGTGCTGGGCCTGGAGGTGAACCGCCAGAACGGCCAGGGCGCTTATTGGCTGTTGATGCCGCAGGTCCACCGCGCGATCGGCAAGCTGGGCGTGCAGGGTGGCGTCGGTGCCGAGCGGGCGCGGGGCGAGCGGTTCCGGCCGCGTCTGGGGTTGCGGATCATCCGCGAATTGTGATGTCGGGGAGCGCGGCCCATGGGAGACACGGCATGACCATCGAACTGATCTGCCTGGATGCGGACGATACGCTCTGGCACAATATGCGCCACTTCGCGGCGACCGAGGAAGCCTTGGTCGGCCTGCTCGCCCCCTTTGCCGAGGCGCGGGTGGCGCGCGCCACGCTGGAGGCGTGCGAGGCGCGCAACCTGCGGCTCTATGGTTACGGCGCGAAGGGCTTCACCCTGTCGATGATCGAGACGGCGGTGGAACTGGCGGGCGAGACGCTGCCCACCGACCTGATCGCGCGGTTGTTGGAGGCGGGGCGGCAGTTGCTGGCGCATCCGGTTGACCTGCTCGACGGCATCGCCGAGACGATCGAGGCGCTGGAGACGCGCGGGCGGCTGGTCCTGGTGACCAAGGGCGACCTGCTACACCAGGAGGCGAAGCTGGCCGCGTCGGGACTGGGTTCGCACTTCGCCGATGTCGCGATCGTCAGCGATAAGACGCCCGACACCTTCCGCCAGATCTTCGCCCGCCATGGTGTCGCCCCCGAACAGGCGGTGATGGCGGGGGATTCGATGCGCTCCGACGTGTTGCCCGCGCTCAAGGCGGGGGCATGGGCGGCCTATATCCCGCAGCCACTGGCCTGGAGCCATGAGGCGGGCGAGACTTCGGTCGACCATCCGCGCTTCCGGCAGCTGGAGCGGCTGGGCGACCTGCCCGACTGGATCGACGCGATCGGGTGAGACCCGGCGGACGGTTTAGCCCGGATCGCGCTCTTCGCCGATGACCACGCCGCGGGTCATGTCCGGGCCGTCATGGCCGAAACTGTTGCGATGCACGCGCACGCCCGCCGTGGTGACGGGGGCGATCGAGGGCGGTGACGGGACGGCGGCGGCAGCTTCGGCGGCCTCGATCCGCTGTTCGCCGCGATGGATCGTTACGCCGTTCACCATCTCCGCCATCGGAGCGGCGTCGGGTGTCGGCATGGGGGCGGGCACGGGGATGCTGGGTTCGATCCCGGCATAGTCCTGGCGGAAGGACAGGTCGCGCTCCAGCGCGCCTTTCCAGCGGTAGAAGATATGGCTGCCCACCGCGCCGATGCGGTTCAGGCTGCTCGCCCACCAGGGCAGCACGTAATTGGCGTGGTAGAAGGTCGCGGCCCCCACCGGCGCATAGACCAGGCCTGCCAGCGCGGCCTGCGCCACGGCGGCGGCGCGGCTCCAGGCGGCGGGATCGCGCGGGCGGAGCATCGATCCGTCGCAGGTGAAGCTGAACTGGCATCCCGTCTGGCGGCCGGAGCCCTGATAGACGACGCCGCAGATGCTTTTGGGAAAGGCGCGGTCGCGGACGCGGTTGAGCACGACCTGCGCCACCGCGCGCTGGCCGTCGACCGGCTCGGACCGGGCTTCGTAATAGATGGCGGCGGTCAGGCATTCGGCCGCGCGCGCCGCATCGGTGGCGGTCCGCGCGACGCCGGCAAAGGCGGGGGCGGCGGCCATCTCGATCGGGGTATTGCCGACAATCGTGTCGGGCAGATCCTCGTCGGGCACGTCGAGCGCCAGCTGTCGTAGCAGCGTCCGTGCTGTCGGTGGCGGCACGTCCAGCGTCAGACGGGCGGGCGGGTGCCGGGTCGGCGTGCACGACGTCGCGACCGCGAGCGTCGCCACCAACATCAACCAGCGCAGCACGTTATCCGCTTCCCAACCCATGGTCCCCAAGATGCGTTTACGGCGCAGGGGGTTAGGAAGCGGTTAAGTGGCGATAACCAAGCCATGGAAGAATTCCTCCCCTGCAAGGGGAGGTGGCAGGGCGAAGCCCTGACGGAGGGGTGTCGCCCTATCGAGAGCGGGATACCCCTCCACCATGCTGCGCATGGTCCCCCTCCCCTTGCAGGGGAGGAAAACACACACTCAGAACCGCGCGCCCAGCTCCACGCCGTAGAAGCGCGGTTCGCCCGCGATATAGGTCGGCGTGCCGAACGTGCCGCCGGTATTGCCCGCGTCGATCAGATAGCGCTTGTTGGTCAGGTTGCGCGCGAAGCCACCGACATGAAAGCGGCCCTGATCGCCGAACTCGACCCCGGCGCGCAGGTTGACCAGCGTATAGCCGCCCTGCGCAATCGCCTCGCTGTTGGGCAGCTCGAAATAGACCTTCGATCGGTAATTGGCGCTGGGCGTGGCGTAGAAGGTCGCCGACGACCCGACCGGAATGCGCAAGGTCGCGCCGCCCGAGGCGGTGATCTCCGGCTGCAACCGGAAGCGGTTGCCCGCGAACACGCCGTTGGCCGGGTCGTTGGCGATGCCGCCATCGATATAGGCAAAGCTGCCGAACAGGCTGAGCCAACGATGCACCGCCACATTGCCCTCCAGCTCGACGCCGAGATTGTTCGCCGACCCCGCGCTGCGCGTCACGGCCAGCCCGTTCTCGAAGGTCGAGACCTGGAACCCGCGATAACGCTGATAAAAGACCGAGGCCGCGCCGGTGAACGGGCCGACCCGCCCCTTGATGCCGCCTTCATAATTCCAGACATCCTCCTCTGGCACGATCTGAAGCCGGGGAATGGCACCCGAATTGGCGACGGTTAGCGGTACGATGCGCTGCGCATCCAGCTGAACCACTGGCGAGCGGCGGCCCTTGCTGACCGTGGCATAGAGGTTCACGTTGTCGCTCAGGCGATAAAGCGCGTTGAAGCGCGGCAGGATCGCGGCATAGCTGCGCTGCGCCTCGAACAGCTGGCCCTTGGTATTGGCCGCGCCCAGCAGGCTGGTGAAGACGCCCGCCCCCGCCAGCAGGCGGCTGTCGGGCATGACGTTGCTATAGCGGGACGTGCGATCTTCGATCAGGATGCGCGCACCGGCGGTCAGTTCCAGCGCCGCGCTCGGAATCCAGGTCGCGTCGGCGAACACCGAATAGGTGTTGTTGCGCCCGTAATTGGCGAAGCTGGCGCTGTAGGGCAGCACGGTCGCCGCGCCGCGCGACAGGATCGCGGTGGCGCGGGTCGCCGGGATGGTGCCGTTCGCGGCGACGCATCCGGTGCCGGTGGGTATCCCTGCGCCGTTCAGAAGCTGGCGGATGGGGGCGAAGAGCGGGGTGACGGAACAGGCGAGATAGGTGCCTTCCTCGGTCGAGAAGGGCACGCGCTGCTGGCCATTCTCGAAGAACGCGTTCCAGCCGAACGAGGCGCGGTAATGCTGGCCGTCAAAGGCGAAGCGGCTTTCATGGCTCCACTGGTCGCCCTTGGCATCCTCGGCAAATTCCAGATACCAGGCCGGGCCGCCGTCCGCGTCGAAGATTTCGAGCGCGTCGAACCGGCGATAGCCGTTGACCGTGGTGAAGGTGATGCCCGGCGCGACGTCGACCGCGACCGTCAGGTTCGCGTCATAGACGTTGCGGGTCAGCCCCAACTTGCGGGCGCCCAGCACCTCGGCGGAGAAGGGCGAGCCCGACAGCTCGGCATAGCCGTAGTCGCCGGTCTGGCCGCCGGTGGGGGCAAAGACGCGGCTCTTGAACGCGGTGCCGGGATTGCGCTGTCCGTCATAGGTCAGGATCAGGTCGGCGGTGACCGAGCTATTGGGCGTCCAGCGCAGCGATCCGCGCACCCCGCGCTGGTCCTGGCCGTTCAGATCGTCCTGGTCGACGCGGCCCTGGTTCTGGTTGGGAACATTGGCATCGCCCGCGATGTTGCGGACATAGCCGTCGCGAAACTTGTACGCAAAGGCGATGCGCCCGGCGAGCGTGTCGTTGCCCGCGTTGAGGTAACCCGACACCTGGGTCCGGTTGAAATTGCCATAGGAGGCCAGGATGCCGCCCTCGGTCCCGGCATGGGGGCGGGCCGAGATGATGCTGATCGCACCGACCGCGGCGGCGGTGCCGAACAGGGTCGCCTGCGGCCCCTTCACGACCTCGATCCGCTCGATGTCGTACAGGTCCTGATAGGCGCCGCGCGTCCGGCTGATGTCCACGCCGTTATAATAGAGCGTGACGCGCGCGCCCTGCTGCGCCGAACCCGAGTCCGATGTGATGCCGCGGATGACGAAGCCCGGGTTGTTCGCGCTCTGCTCCTGGATCTGCAGGCCGGGGATATATTGCGCGACCTCGGACAGCGAGTTGACGCCGATATCGGCCATGCGCGCGCCCGACACCGCGCTGACGGTCAGGGGAACATCCTCGATCCGCTGTTCGCGCTTCTGCGCGGTGACGATGACGTCGGGATTGTCGTTGGCGTCGCGGGCATCCTGTTGCGGCTGGATCATCGCCTGGGCACCCGCCACCTGGGCAAGCGCCAGCTGGCTGAGACCCGCAAGCAAGGTCGCCAGCGTCACGCGGCGCACGATCACATTCATCTTATTCCCCCCGGAAGAATCGTCTTTCGCTGCCGCCTAGGCGAAAGGGATTACCAGTTGGTGTCCTGCGCAAGTCGTTTCTGTGACAGTCTCTACCCTGTCGCCAAACCGTCACAGCACCGCCATCGCTCTGTCGTTCGCCGGGCCTAGCGACGGCGGCGAAAGGACCGATATGATGACGATGATGAACCGACGCCGCGCGATCACGCTGATGGGCAGCGGGGCGACCCTGGCCCTGTCGACGATGGCGGAGGCCGCCCCGGCGGTCGCCCGGTTCGATCACGGCGTGGCGAGCGGCGATCCTTCGCCCGATGGCGCGATCCTGTGGACCCGCGCGACGCCTGCCGAGGGGCAGGGGGCTGATATCCCCTTGACCTGGCATGTCGCGCCGCTGGACGGTCGCGATGCGGTGGGCCTGCGTACCGGCCGGGTCGCGGCGCGCGCCGCGCGGGACTTCACCGCCAAGGTCGAGGTGACCGGCCTGCGGCCAGGCCGCGACTATCGTTATTGGTTCGAGTCGGCGGACGGTCGGCGTTCGGCCGAGGGGCGTTTCCGCACCCTGCCGCGTGGTCGGGTTGAGGATCTGGTCCTGGCGGTCGTATCCTGCCAGCTGTATCCGGGCGGCCTGTTCAACGCCTATGACGCCATCGCCAAGGCGGAGCGGATGGATGCGGTGCTGCATCTGGGCGACTATATCTATGAATATGGCGCGGAGGGCTATGGCGCGGCGATCGGCCGCAAGCTGAACCGCCTGCCCGAACCCGCGCACGAGATCGTGACGCTGGCCGATTATCGTATGCGCCACGCCCAGGTGAAGCGCGATCCCGACATGCAGGCCGCGCACGCCCGCACCGCCTTCATTTGCGTCTGGGACGATCACGAGGTCGCCAATGACGACTGGATCGGCGGTGCGGAGAACCACGATCCCAAGACCGAGGGTGACTGGGCCAAGCGCAAGGCGGCGGCCATGCAGGCCTATTTCGAGTGGATGCCGATCCGCGATCCGCTGCCCGGTAAGCCATGGGAGGCGATCAACCGCAGCTTCGAGTTCGGCGACCTGGCAACGCTGGCCATGCTGGAGACGCGCTTGCTGGCCCGTTCCAAGCAGGTTCGCGCCAAGGGGGAGGCGCCCGAGCCCGACGAATATGCGACGATGATGGCCGAACGCGCGCGGCCCGACCGCGAACTGCTGGGGGCTGGCCAGCTCGACTGGATCGAACGGACGCTGACCCGCTCGGTCCAGGCGGGCACGCCGTGGCAAGTGATCGGCAATCAGGTCGTGATGGCCCGGATCGATGGGCCCGACCTGGAGAAGCAGATGGGTGCGGCGGGCTATGCCAAGCTGACCGAGCGGCTTTCCGAGGACGCACGGCGCCAGCTCGGTGAGGCTCAGGCGTCGTATCGGGCGGGCCTGCCGCTCAATTTCGACAGCTGGGACGGCTATCCGGCGGCGCGCGAGCGGCTGTACGCGGCGTTCCGGCGGGCGGGCAGCCGTCCGGTCGTGGTGTCGGGCGACAGCCATGCCGCCTGGGCCAACGACTTGTATGACGCGGACGGGACGCTGGTCGCGGCGGAGTTCGCTGGCACCTCGATCACCAGCCCGTCCTGGGGCGACCTGATGCCCGGCATCGGCCGCGAGATCGCCGCCGCCAATCCCAAGGTGGTCCGCTTCTGCGATCAGGATGACAAGGGCTGGCTGCACCTCACCCTGACCCGCGAGGCGGCCACCGCGCGCTACATGACCGTCTCGACCGTCCTAGCCAAACCCTATGAGCAAGGCGTCGCAGCGGTCTGGCGGACCAAGCCGGGCACCGCTGCGCCGATCGAGCCGGTGACCGCCTGATCGGTTCCTGAACGTCGCCCCGACCTACCGGGCTCGCCGGACGGCGGCGAGGACATGGGCGGTCAGGGCGGCGTCGTCATGGTTCATGTAATGGCCGCCCGGCAGCGCGATCACCTTGGCATTGGGTTGCTTCAGCAGCGGGCAGAGACTGTCCCTCTCCTTGATGCCGTAGATACAGGTCAGCGGGGCCCAGTCGATCGTTCGCGCGGTCGTGATGCCCCAGCTGTCGGGCTTGCCGCGATAGGCGAGCCCGGACGGATCGGAGCGGAAAAAGGCGGTCTCGCCCGGCACGACCAGGATGATTGCCGCCACGCGCGCGCGCAGATCGGCGGGCAGGCGGGCGAGGCCGGTCTGCAACATATCCGCGCCATAGGACTGGCCGAGCAGCACCAGCCGGCGCGAGCCTGCTTCCTGCGCGGCGCGGCGGACCAGATCGGCGATCAGCGCGTCGACCTCGCCCCGCGTGCGGGGATGGCGGAACAGGACCGGCGAGTTGACCCCGCTGACCGGGATTCCCGCCGCGCTCAAGCTGCGCGCGATCACCCCGCCCATCCCATAGCGAAGCCCCATATCGCCCGACAGCGATAGTACCAGTATCGGCTGGGCCCGGCCCTGCGCGGCAAAGCGGACAAACGGGTCTCGGTCGAAATAACTTCCCGAATAGAGAAGGATAGCGAGGCCGGTGATGACCAGCAGCAGGATCGCGGCGACAGTATTGCGGCCGTTGCGGCGATGGCGCGCCAAGAGATCGGACATGGCCTGTCCTACTGCTATTGTCCGCCCATTGTCACGGGCCCCCAACAGCGCTTCACGAAGCGTTATGAAAAATCTGTAATGTTGCGATCACGCGCTCTATGCGCGTGATCTGCCATCGGGCAGCGCGATAGGGACCGTCGGATGGCGGAATGCCGCTTTCCCGCCGGACCCATGCACCAAGGACCAATGCCCGTGACCAACCCGATCTTTTTCGATCCCACCGGACGCCGGGGCACATGGGCCCGGCGCGGGGTCGCGGTCATGATCCTGTCCGTGGTGATCGCGGCGATCGCCTTTGCGACGACGCTGGTCGCGGTGCCCAATTCGGGCGTGCTGCCCTTGCCCTTCGCGCGCCGCCAGCCGATGACGCTGGAGCCCACCGCCCAGTTGAAGGGGCGGCGCGGCCAGTGGCTGCCGCGTAAGGCGGTGGCGCAGGGGCATACCCCGCTGACCATCGCCTTCTATACGCCGGGCAACGACTCGGCGCTGTCGTCGCTGCGCGCGCATATGGGCCAGATCGACTGGCTGGTCCCCTCGCTGATGAACGTCGCGGGTCCCAAGGCCGAGCTGCAGATCAACAACGATCCCAAGCTGGCGACGCTGATCGCTCGCGCCGCCAAGCCGCCGCGTCTTCTCCCCATGGTCCAGAATCTGGCCAATGACGAATGGGACGGCCAGGCGATCGCGCGGATCATCGCCAGCCCCGCCGCCTCCGAAAAGCTGGCGACCCAGCTGGGCCAGTCGATCACGGCCAATCGCCAGTCGGGTCTGGTCATCGACTTCGAGAATCTGCCCGCCAGCGCGATGCCCGGCTATCCGCGTTTGCTCCAGCGGATCAAGGCGCACCTGCCCAAGGGCGCGGTGCTGGCCGTGACCGTGCCCGCCGAGGACGAGGCGTGGCAGCTCCAGCGGCTCGCCAAGGTCGTCGACCGGGTCATGTTGATGGCCTATGACGAGCATTGGCAGACCGGCACCCCCGGCCCGATCGCGTCGCAGCCCTGGTTCCTCCAGGCGACCGAAAAGGCGCTGCGCGAGGTCGGCCGCGACAAGCTGATCGTCGCGCTGGGCAGCTATGCCTATGACTGGCCGACCAAGGCCGACGGCCCGGCCGAACCCGCCGAAGCCAAGTCGATCGAGGAAGCCTGGCTGATGGCGCATGACAGCCAGGCCAAGGTGACGTTCGACCCGGCCAGCGGCAATGCGGGTTTCGCCTATGACGAGAATGGCGAACATCATACCGTCTGGATGCTCGACGCGGCCACCAGCTGGAACCAGCTTCAGGCGCTGAAGCAGCTGGGCATAGACGATGTCGCCTTCTGGCAGCTGGGCAGCGAGGACCCCGGCCTGTGGGCCGACTTCGCGGCGTTTCGTAGCACGGCGCGCGGCGTCATTCCCCGGCTGGGTTCGATCACCTCGCCGCTGAATGCCGATGTCGAGGGGCCGGGCGAAATCCTGCGCATCACCGCCCAGCCGACCGATGGACAGCGCGCCCTGCGCTACGACAAGGACGGCATCATTCGGAACGAAGTCTATCAGACGCTTCCGACCCCCTATGTCGTGCAGCGGGCCGGCGCGGTGCCCAAGACGATCGCGCTGACCTTCGACGACGGGCCCGATCCCGAATGGACGCCCAAGATCCTCGACGTGCTGGAACGCGAGCGGGTGCCGGCGACCTTCTTCGTCATCGGCGAGAATGCGCTGCAACATCCGCAGTTGCTCCGCCGCATCGTCGATGACGGCAGCGAGCTGGGCAATCACAGCTATACCCATCCCAACATGGCGACGACCAGCGACCGGGGTATCAAGCTGGAGCTGAATGCCACCCAGCGGCTGATTCAGGCCTATACCGGCCGTTCCACGACGCTGTTCCGCGCGCCTTATTTCGGCGACGCCGAGCCGACCACGGGCGACGAGATCGGCCCGGCCCTGGTCGCGCAGAATCTGGGCTATACGGTCGTCGGCCTGCACGTCGATCCGAACGATTGGCAGCGGCCGGGCGTCGACCAGATCGTCCAGCAGACCATCGATCAGGTCCACGGCGCGACCGAGGAGAATTCGGCCAATGTCGTGCTGCTCCACGATGGCGGCGGCGACCGCGAACAGACGGTAGAGGCTCTGCCGCGCATCATCGATACGCTGCGGGCGCAGGGGTATCGCTTCGTCCCCGCCTCGCAACTGGTCGGGATCAGCCGCGACCAGGCGATGCCGAAAGTCGAGGGCAGGGACCTGCTGGCGGTGCGGACCGATGTGGCCATCTTCGTCTTCCTGGCCTTCGTATCGGCCGCGCTCGCGTGGCTCTTCTATCTCGCCATCGCGCTTGGCATCGCACGCGCCGTCGTCATGGCGGGTCTGGCCTGGTTCCAGGGCCGCAAGTCGAAGCCCGTGCCCCCCGAATATACGCCCAGCGTCTCGGTCATCATCCCCGCCTTCAACGAGGAGCGGGTGATCGTCCAGTCGGTGACGCGCGTGCTGGAGAGCGACTATCCCGGCCTTCAGGTCATCGTCGTCGATGACGGGTCGAAGGATCGCACCAGCGCCGTGGTGCGCGAGGCCTTTGCGGGCGAACCGCGCGTCCAGCTGCTGACGCTGGCCAATGGCGGCAAGGCGGCGGCGCTGAACCGTGCGCTTCAGGATGCGACGGGCGAGGTGTTGATCGCGCTCGACGCCGATACCCAGTTCGAGCCCGAGACGATCGCCAAGCTCGCCCGCTGGTTCGCCGACCCCAAGCTGGGCGCGGTGGCGGGCGATGCGCGGGTGGGGAACCGGGTAAACCTGGTCACCCGCTGGCAGGCGGTCGAATATATCACCGCGCAGAATCTGGAGCGCCGGGCGCTCGCCGGGTTCGACGCGATGACGGTGGTGCCGGGCGCGGTGGGTGCATGGCGGCGCGCGGCGCTGGATGCCGTGGGCGGCTATCCCGAAAACACGCTGGCCGAGGATCAGGACCTGACCATCGCGATCCAGCGGGCCGGATGGCGCGTCACCTACGATCCGCGCGCCGTGGCGTGGACCGAAGCGCCCGAGAGCTTCAAGGCGCTGGCCAAGCAGCGCTATCGCTGGGCGTTCGGCACGCTGCAATGCCTGTGGAAGCACCGCGCCGTGCTGCGCACGGGCAGGCCCGCGGGGCTGGCACGGGTCGGTCTACCCCAGGCCTGGTTGTTCCAGATCATCTTCGCCGCTATCTCGCCCCTGATCGACCTGGCGCTGATCCTGTCGGTCATCGGCACTGCGATGCGTGTCGCGCAACATGGCTGGGCGCAGACCAGCACCGACGTGTTCCAGATGGCAGCCTATTGGGTGGCCTTCACCTCGATCGACGTACTGTGCGGCTGGCTGGCGTACCGGCTGGATGGCAACCGGGTGCGTTACCCCGCGCATCTGCTGGTCGCGCAGCGGCTGGTCTATCGCCAGATCATGTACTGGGTCGTGCTGCGCGCGATCAGTTCGGCGATCGGCGGTTGGATCGTCGGCTGGGGCAAGCTGGAGCGTACGGGGAACGTCGCGGCGTAAGCGGCATCCCCGTCGCTCAGGCCGCGGAGCGCGTGTCGGGCGTCAGCGTCAGGCGGACGCGCAACCCCGGCGCGTTGTCCTCCAGCGCCAGCGTTCCGCCATGGAGATGCGCCACCGCGCTGGCGAGCGACAGGCCGAGGCCTGCGCCGCTTTCGGTCCTTGCCGCGTCCAGCCGGCCGAAACGCTTCAACGCCTCGTCGCGGCGTTCCGCCGGGATGCCGGGGCCGTCATCGGCGACGATCAGCACCGGGCCCGGCTCGACCCGCACGGTGATCTCGCCCGCACCATATTTCAGCGCATTGTCGATCAGGTTGGCGACGGCTTGACCCAGCAGCTCGCGGTGAACACGCGCGACCAGCGTCTCGGGCCCTTCGGCGCGGATGGTCATCCCCCGGTCCTCGGCCAGCGGCTCGAACATGTCGGCGACGTCGCGCACCATCTCGGCCAGGTCGGCGTCGACAAAGGCGTCGCGGCCGAGGCCCGCTTCGGCCCGGCTGATGCGCAGCGCGGTGTCGAGCATGGCGAGCAGCCGGTCGCCTTCCTCCAGCGCGCGGCCGACCGCGACGCGGGCATTTTCGTCCCGACTCTCGGCCAGCGCGCGGTCCAGCGTCGCGCGCAGCCGGGTGAGGGGGGAGCGCAGGTCGTGTGCCAGCCCGTCGGTCGCGACCTTCAATTCGGTCATCAGCAGCGCGATCCGGTCGAGCATCGCATTGACCGCCTGGGCCAGCGCGTCGAACGCATCGTCACCGCCATTGGGGATGACCCGGCGCGACAGGTCGCCGCCCGCGACCGCGTGAGCGGTGGCGACCGTATCCTCCAGCCGCCGTTCGATCATCCGCGCGGCGGCCCAGGCGGCGAGTGCGGCGAGTACGATGGCGGCGGCCATGCCGACCCCCATCGCCTCTTCCATCGCCAGCGCGACGCGCAGCTCGCTCTCGATGACATGGCCCGCCAGCATTCGCGAGCCATCGGGCAGGCGGGTCGCCATCACCCGCATCCGTTCGGGTTGGGAATGGCCGATCCGAAAGATCTCGATCGTTGCCGAACCGGGCGCGGGGACGTTGGGCGGCCAATCGGCGATGTTGCCCGCCACGAACCGTCCGCGCGGATCGGTCAGCAGGATGACCGACAGCGGCAGGCGGTCGGTGGTCATCCGCCGGTCGACCGCGGCACGGACCGCCGCTTGGCCCCCCGACAGCCATACGCCCGACAGCTCGTCGCGCAGGTCGCTGGCGGCGTCCTCCGCCTGATCGGCGATCTCGCTGCGCGTCAGATGGCGCACGGTCGCCACCATCGCACCTGCGCCGACCAGTTGCAGCGCAAAGACCAGCAATGCGAAACGCAACGTGGTCGAGCGGAGGACCGCCGGTGCTATTTCTCGACCCCCAGCTTATAGCCCGAGCCGCGCACCGTATGCAGGAGCGGGCGGGCGAAACCTTCGTCGATCTTCTTGCGCAACCGGCTGATATGCACGTCGGTGACGTTGGTGTTGGGATCGAAATGGAAATCCCAGACCCCTTCCAGCAACATGGTGCGGGTCACCACCTGGTCGACATGCTGGAGCAGATATTCGAGCAGCCGATATTCGCGCGGTTGCAGGTCGATCGGCTTGCCCGCCCGCCGGACGCGGTGGGCGAGCAGATCCATCTCCAGATCGTCGCACACCAGCTTGGTCTGCGGCGCGTTACCGGTGGTGCCGCCGCGCCGGATCAGCAGGCGGATGCGGGCCAGCAATTCGGCAAAGACGAACGGCTTGGTCAGATAATCGTCCGAGCCGGAGGTCAGCCCCGCCACCCGGTCCTCGGGCGAGGACAGCGCAGACAGGATCAGCACCGGCGTCTGGATGCCCGCCGCGCGGATCGCGGCCAGCACCGACATGCCGTCCATGCCGGGCAGCATCCGGTCCAGAATGATGCAGTCATAGGTGCCGTCGGTCGCATGGAACAGGCCATCGCGCCCGTTCGCGGCATGATCGATCAGGAATCCCTCTTCCCGCAACCCGTTGGCGATGTAGTCCGCCGTCGAGCGATCATCTTCGATCAGCAAAATCCTGTTGGCCACGCTGTCCTCCCGACGCGCTCCTTAGCAGCGTGATCGTAAGGAGGCCATGGTCGCGCGCGACTTCCAACTGGACGGGCGAATCGATACGCCGCGCGGCCTCGTCGCGCAGCATCGCGAAGGATGTCGCGGGGTGGCCGTCGATGGTCATGACCGTATCGCCGACATGCAGCGGGGGCTTCACTGGCGGCATGGGATCGCCCTCGACATCGCTGCGCAGGCTGGTGACGACCAGGCCCGGCCGATCTTCCCCGACGGGGGCGAAGGTCGCGCCGTAGAGGGTCGATGGCCGGTGCGGCCCGGCGCGAAGCGGCATATGCCCGACCAGCAGCGCCGTCGCGGCGCCACCGACCAGCGCGACCAGCCCCGCGCCCCAGCCGACGATCCTTAGCCCCTTCATATCGGCCACTTTCCTGCGGCCACCGGCAGCACACGCGGCGCGGCGATCATGGGGGCCTGGACGGCGGGCAGGGGCGATGCTTTCACCCCGTCTGCATAGCCGCCATGACCTGAGCGAAGCGTGGGCGAAGCATGACGCTTCTGTCATGTGAAGGGCAGGTGGCGCGTGACGAACTTGTCATGTGCCCGTAAGGCAGCGGGGCCGGGCGGCGCTTTATGCCGCCGGGTTCCGTGATGGCGGGGTCTGAAAACGGAAGTGGTTGGCGTGTGACGCAAGGGCATGGGGTGGCGAAACCGACCTTTGGTTCGATGGTGGCGGGGGTTATGGCGTGACATCGTCCTCCCGGCTTGCGACCATGGTCGACCGGATCATCGCCTATGGCCGGGCCAAGCGCGGCTATCTGGCGGTCGGCGCGGTCGTGCTGCTGGTCGCGCTGGGTCTGTCGGCGCTGCATCACCTGACCCGTTCGGTCCGGCTGTCCGATGTGCGCGGCGCCTTTTACGCCATCGATCCGCGCCAGATCATGCTGTCGGTCGGCTTCACCATCGCCAGCTATATCGCGCTGACCTTCTACGACGTGATCGCGCTGCGGGTGATCGGCAAGCCATTGCGCTGGCGGACGGCGGCGACCGCCTCGTTCACCAGCTATACGCTCAGCCACAATCTGGGCCTGGCGCTGCTGACAGGCGGGTCGGCACGATACCGGGTCTATGCCGCCGCCGGGCTGGACGGGCCGGACATCGCGCGCGTCATCGCGATTGCCAGCGCGACCTTCTGGTTCGGGGTGTTCACCGTCACCGGGCTGGGCCTGTTGTTCCATGAAGGGCCGGTCACGGTCGAGACACTGGTGCTGGGCCAGACCATGGTCCGCTGGCTGGGCGGCGCGGTGGTCGCGGGCGCGCTGGGGCTGATCCTGCTCTGCGCCTTGCGGCCCGGCCAGCGGGTCGGTTGGCGGGCGTGGAGCGTGCCGCTGCCCACGCCCGCCCAGGCCCTGGCCCAGATCGGCATCGCCTCGCTCGACCTGGGGTGCGCGAGCGCGGCGCTGTTCGTCCTGTTGCCGGGCGCGTCGATCGACCTGCTGCCCGCCTTCCTGCTCGCCTATGCGCTGGCGATCATCGTCGCTCTGGTCAGTCATGTGCCCGGCGGCATCGGCGTGTTCGAGGCGGTCGTGCTGGCGACCGTACCGGTCGACCGGACCGAGTTGTTCGCCGCGCTGATCGCCTATCGCGTACTCTATTATCTCGCGCCGCTGGCGCTCGGCATCGCGCTGCTGGCCTGGGACGAGGCGCGGCGGCGGCCGATCAAGGCGTTGCGCGATGTCCGCCGCGTGCTGCTGGGCATCGCGCCGACGCTGCTAAGTGCCGCCTGTTTCGGCGGTGGCGCGATCCTGCTGCTGTCGGGATCGCTGCCCGCCATTCCGCAGCGCGTGCATCAGCTCGTCCATATCGTGCCCTTGCCCTTTATCGAGGCGTCGCATTTTGCGGCCAGCTTGGTCGGCACCGGCCTGTTGCTGCTGGCACCGGGCCTTTATCGGCGGCTCGACGGGGCGAGCCTGGCGGCGCGCGCGCTGCTGGTCGCGGGGGCGATCTTCTCGCTGGCCAAGGGTATCGATTATGAGGAAGCGGCGGTCTGCCTGACCATCGCGCTCCTTCTCCAGATGAGCCGCCGCGCCTTTTACCGGCGGACGTCGCTGGTCGCGCGGCCGCTGTCACCCGCCTGGCTGTTCAGCGTGGCGGTGGTGATCGTCGGCACCGCCTGGATCGGCTTTTTCGCGTACAAGCATGTCGATTACCGGGAATCGCTATGGTGGCGGTTCGCGCTGTCGGACGATCCTTCGCGCTTCCTGCGTGCTGGCCTAGGCGTCGCGGTGATGCTGGCGGGGGCGGGGCTGTGGCGGCTGTTCCTTGCCGCACCGCCGGGCGAGGCGGACCACCCCGCGATGGAGCAGGTGCGCGCCGTGGTCGACCAGGCCGAGCGGACCGATGCCGCACTGGCACTGCTGGGCGACAAGCGCTTCCTGTTCTCGCCGGAGGGCGATGCCTTCGTCATGTATCAGGTTCGCGGCAGCAGCTGGATTGCGATGGGCGATCCGGTCGGCCCGCGCGCGGCCTGGGCCGACCTGTTGTGGCAGCTGCGTACCATGGCGGACGCGGCGCAGGGGCGGCTGCTCCTCTATCAGATCACGCCCGAAGCGCTGGAGATCGCCATCGAGATGGGGCTCCAGATCATCAAATATGGCGAGGAGGCGCTGATCGACCTATCCGGTTTCGCGCTGGAGGGCGGGCGGATGCGCGGGTTGCGCCAGACGCTCAACCGCTTTCGCACGCGGGAGAATGCCACCTTCGCCATCGTGCCCGCCGCCGAGGTGCCCGCCATCCTGCCCGAGTTGAAAGCGGTGTCCGACGACTGGCTGCTGGAAAAGGGCCATGGCGAGAAGGGTTTCAGCCTGGGTCGGTTCGACCCGGCCTATCTGGCGCTGACCGATTGTGCGGTGGTGCGGGTGGAGGGGCGGATCGTCGCCTTCGCCAATCTCTGGAAGGCGGGCGAGAAGCGCGAGCTGTCGGTCGACCTGATGCGCCATGTCGAGGACGCGCCCGGCGGGGTAATGGATTATCTGTTCGTGGAACTGATGCTGTGGGGTCAGGCGGAGGGTTATGGCCGCTTCGCACTGGGCCTGGCGCCGCTATCGGGTGTCGGCGGGCGGCGCATGGCCCCGACCTGGGCGAAGGTCGCCGCGCTCGTCTTCCGGCATGGCGAGCGCTTCTACGGCTTCCGGGGGTTGCGGGCCTATAAGGAGAAGTTCCAGCCCGAATGGGCACCGCGCTATATCGCGGGTCCGCGCGGGCTGGGGTTGGTCAAGGCGCTACGCGACCTGAACGCGCTGATCGCCGATGGGGGTGAAGCGAATTGATCCTCCCCGGCACGGGGAGGTGGCAGGCCGAAGGCCTGACGGAGGGGGGCTTCCGCAAGGGACTCGCTTAGCGGCACGCCCCCTCCACCACCGCTTCGCGGCGGTCCCCTCCCCGTGCCGGGGAGGATTGTTTAGGCCCTGAACAGCGACGGGGCCTTTTCCACCCGCGTCCTGCCTGCCGCGTCGGTCACCGCATAGGTGAAGCCCGGCAACAGACAGTAGGCCCCGACCCGCCCGGCCGTATCCATCGCCAGGAATCCGACCTGCACCCCCTTGATCGCATCGCCGCGCAGGCTCGCGATATGCTTGGCGGCTTCCTCGCATGCCGCCTGCGGGCTTAGCCCATGGCGCATCGAGGCGACGACGCGCGCGGTGCCGACGGTACGGGTGACTTCCTCGCCCAGCCCGGTCGAGGTCGCACCGCCTATGCCGCGCTCGACATAGAGACCCGACCCGACCTGCGGCGAGTCCCCGACGCGTCCGCGCATCTTGAACGCCATGCCCGAGGTCGTGCAGGCACCCGCCATCCGGCCACTGGCATCGCGCGCCAGCATCCCGATCGTGTCATGGTCGAGCGCACCGCCGGGCGTACCGGGACGCCAGGCGCCATAGGTGCCGGTCTCGCTATTGGCGACGGGCTTGTAGTTTTGCGTCTTCAGCCAGTCGCGCCAGGCCTTTTCCGCCTCCGGGGTCAGCAGGTTGACGCGCGGGAAACCCCGGTCGCGGGCAAAGCGGGTCGCGCCTTCGCCGACCAGGAAGGTGTGGGGCGTATGCTCCATCACCGCGCGCGCGACCGAGATGGCGTGAACCGTGTCCTCCAGCGCAGCGACCGCGCCGACGCCGCCCGCATCGTCCATGATCACCGCGTCCAGCGTCACATGCCCGTCACGATCGGGATAGCCGCCATAGCCGACCGAATGGTTGTTCGGATCGGCCTCCGGCACCATCACGCCCGCCTCGACCATATCGATCAGCGATCCGCCGCTGCGCCCCTTGGCGAAGGCGGCGTCGTTGGCGGGCGCTCCGAAGTCCCAGGTCGACACGATCATCGCATTGGACCCGCCACCCATAGCCGTTTTGGCGAGTGCACGCACGGGTGCGGCAAGCCCCGCTCCGATTCCTGCGAGTGAGGCGATCCCGCCGAGAAAAGCACGCCGTTCGTCCTGCATTATCTGCTCCATCCCCTCGGGGGCTATCCCGCCCGCACCTTCGGCCGATACTGCGGGGGGAATACGAAAGCTGCAAGGGCAGAGGCGACCGATATGGAACCACTTGCTCGAATCGAGAAGAGCCCTCGGCATGGGCACTGACGTAGAGGGCGAGGCATCGTGTCAAAACATTGCTGACAACCAACTTAAAGCATTGAAATCGTTTTTATTTGTGTCTTTTGGGTGACAGTGGCGCCCGAATGTAAGGATGGGTGATGCATAGGTATGCATTAGGTATTGACCTCTTACGTCAAACACATTGTCCTTTTCCCTCTACCCGGCGGCCCATCGGCCGGGATGAAGGGGAGACCTCATGAAAATCCAGCACTCCGCATCATGGTTGGCGCTGTCCGCCGCCTCGCTGATGCTCGTCGCACCCGCCGCCGCGCAGCAGGTCGGATCGACCGCCCAGGATGGCACCACCCAGGACGATAACGACAGCTCGATCAGCGCCGACGCCGCCCAGACCCGCGCCGCCGCGATCAGCGGTACGCCTCAGGCAACCAGCGGCGGCGAGGTCATCGTCACCGGCACGCGCATCACCCGTCCCAACCTCGCCTCCGCCGCGCCGATCACCTCGGTCACGCGCCAGGACATCCAGGCGCAGGCCCCGCTCAACGTTGAGGAGGTGCTGAACCGCCTGCCGCAGGTCGCGCCCGACGCCCAGTCCAACTATGCCGATTCCGACGGTCGTCAGCGGATCAAGCTGCGCAATCTGGGCTTCGAGCGCACGCTGGTGCTGGTCGACGGCAAGCGCCTGGGCACCCAGAACGGGCAGGACACCGGTATCATCCCGGCCAGCCTGCTGGAGCGCGTCGACGTGCTGTCGGGCGGTGCTTCCTCGGTCTATGGTTCGGACGCGATTTCGGGTGTCGTCAACTTCATCCTGCGCAAGGATTTCGACGGCATCCGCGTCGATGCGAACTACAATTTCTACAACCACCTGAACAAGGACACGCTGGTCACGCCGATCGCCAATGCCGCGGGCTTTCCATCGGCGCGCGGGCTGACCAATGACGGCGGCCGGGCCGACCTGACGGTAACGGCGGGCAAGAAGCTGCTCGACGACCGGCTGAACGTCTCGGGCTTCTTCAACTATCGCCAGGCCGACCTCGTCCAGAACGGCGCGCGCTCCTATGCGGCGTGCCCGGTAGCGCAGCTGACCAAGGACTCAGCGCTGTCCTGTTCGCCGCTGTCCACCTATTCGCGCAGCGGCTTCGTCTCGCCGGTATCGGGACCCAATGCCAATGCGCAATATGTCAACAATCCCGACGGCTCGCGGACCTTCGTCCCCTGGGGCCCCGGTGCTGGCAATGCCGCCAACCCTTATGACGATGTGTCGTTCCAGCGCGCCAATGAGCGCTACACGGCGGGCGGTTTCGTCAACTTCAAGATCGCACCCGAGGTCGAGATCTATGGTGATGGAATCTGGTTCCGCGACACCTCCGAGAACCCGACGCCGCGCCGTGTCTATGCCTATTCGGTGCAGGGCACGACGCCCTATCAGGTGAATTGCGACAATCCTTTCCTGTCCGGTGGTCAGGCGAGTGCGCTGGGCTGTGCGCCGGGTAGCACCGGCTATGTGCCGCTCGACGTGCGGTATCGCTTCGACGGACAGCCCGCCCAGGCCGACCGCTTCGTCAACATGGGCTTCCGCGCCAGCGGCGGCGTGCGTGGCAATATCGGCGATGCCTGGTCCTATGATGTGGGCGGGGTCTATGCCCGCAACCAGCAGGACTGGTATCTCGGCCCGACGTCGCAGAACGACCGGGTGAACCGCGCGCTGGACGTCGTGTCGGTCAATGGCACGCCGACCTGCCGCTCGGTGGTCAACGGCACCGATCCGTCCTGCATCCCCTTCGATGCGTTCCGTGCCGGGTCGGGCAGCAACGCGCTGACCAACTATCTGTTCTCCAGCGGGGCGACCGGCCAGCGGCGGACGATCACCCAGCTGTTCGACGCGATCGCGGTGGTGAACGGCGACCTGACGAAGTACGGCATCAAGAGCCCCTGGGCCGATGAAGGTCTGGCCGTGTCGCTGGGCACCGAATATCGCAAGGACCGGCTGATCTCGACCGCCGATGCGGGCTTTGTCGACCAGTTTGGCGACCAGGACGCGCGGCTGAGCCAGGACGTCTGGGAGTCCAACATCGAGGTTCAGGCGCCGCTGATCCAGAACAAGCCGTTCGCGCATCTGCTGCAGACCAATGGCGGCTTCCGCGTATCGAAGTACAGCTCCAACCCGAAGAGCTTCTCGACCTGGAAGGTCGAGGGCCTGTACGCGCCGGTTGCCGACATCACCTTCCGCGCCTCGTACAATAAGGCACAGCGCGCGCCGACGGTGATCGAGATCCGGCAGGCGACCCAGATCAACTATGGCCGCAACGCGACGCTGACCGATTTCTGCGCGCCCGTCTCGCGCACGCTGCCCGACGGCACCGTGACGACCACGCCGCTGGGTTCGCGCGAGTTGTGCAGCAAGACGGGGCTGGCGGACAATCTGTACGGCAGCGCCTCGCTGCTCTGCCCGACCGAGGGGTGCACGACGCGTACCGGCGGCTTCACCGCCGACCCGGAAACCGCCTATACCCTGACCTATGGTCTGGTGGTGAAGCCCAGCTTCATTCCGGGGCTGGTCTTCTCGGCCGACCGCTATCAGATCCGTCTGGTCAACTCGCTCGGCTATAACGGCGCGGACTATTATCTGCAGGGCTGTCTGGCGTCGAACGGCGATCCGTTCTTCTGCAACGGCATCGTGCGCGATCCGACCACTGGCTCGATCGCCAATGCGCCAGCGGGCAATCCGTCGAGCGGTTTCGTGCGGCAGGGAACGACCAACTATTACCGGTCGCTCGCCTATGGCTGGGACTTTCAGGGTCAGTATTCGCTGGACCTGAAGAATGCCGGTCGGATCGACTGGGGCTTCAACGGATCGCTGTCGACGCTGGCCGGTGGGCAGGATTCGCCGCTGCGTCGCCAGTATAATTGTTCGGGCTATTTCTCGAACGGCATTTCCTGCGGCCAGCTGATCCCCAAGTGGATGCACACCCTGCGGACCACCTGGACGACGGCGGACCGGGTGTTCAACGTGTCGTTCAACTGGCGCTATACCGGCTCGCTGACCACGGCGAACAATTCGGGCAACCCGGACATCGGCGGCACGCCGGAGCGGTTCCAGAACACGTTCGCGCGCATCTCGCCGCAGAGCTACTTCGACCTGGCGCTCAGCTGGAACATCGCGCGGAAATTTGCTTTCCGGATCATCGCGAACAACGTGTTCGACAAGTCGCCGCCGATCGTCCCCAATTCCTATCAGGTCGCGCTGTCGCGCTCCAACACCGCGCCGCAGCGTTACGACGCGCTGGGTCGCCAGATCGCGATCGGGACCACGATCAACTTCTAACCTTCCCCCCGGCGAGAGGCTTCGGCCTTTCGCTCATCCCCGAACTGAAAAGGCCGGTCGTCCCGCGGGACAACCGGCCTTCTTTTTTCCTATCCCGATCCGGTCGGGTGTGACTTATTCCACGAAGTCTTCCACCTCACGCCGCTGGCCGCGCATGAAGGCGTCGGCGACATGGCGCAGGGGAGCGATGTCGACGTCCGAGCGCCCGCCCTTCACCAGTTCGGCGAAGCGCGCGTACAGGCCCGGATATTCGCCGTGCAGCCCCTCTTCCCGATGCGGGGTCGTGCCGTCGGGCAGGGTCAGTACCGCGCCGCCCTCGGCCAGCTTCAGCGTGCCGTCGGTCGTCTCGACGACGATGTCCCAGCTCTGATGGCCTTCCTGCCGCCAGTCGAGGTCGAGGGTCACTGGCGTGCCGTCGGTCGTGCGGAACGCCACATCGGCGGCGATCGGCGCGTCGCGATTGGCGGGGAAATCCAGCGTCGCACGCTCGATGAAGAAGGGCTGCGGCATGATGTGCGTCGCGATCGACAGCGCGTTGATGCCGGGATCGAACACGCCGAAGCCGCCCGCTTCCCAAATCCAGGCCTGGCCGGGATGCCATTGGCGCACATCCTCGCGCCAGATGATCGCGGCCGAGGTGACCTTGCGGGTCGACAGCCATTCGCGCGCGGGCTCGACGCCCAGTGCGTAACGCGAGTGCCAGCTGGCGAACAGGGTGACGCCCGCCTTGGCCGCCAGCTCCTCCAGCACCGCGACTTCGGCCAGCGTCGCGCCCGGCGGCTTTTCAAGGAAGACGTGCCAGTTGTTGGCCAGCGCGGCGGCGGCGATGGCGTGGCGGACCTGGGGCGGGGTGCACAGCGCCACCGCATCGACCGTCACATCGCTTTTGGCGAGTTCGTCGATGTCGTGGAAGTGCGGCACACCCTCGACCCCGTTGGGCGAGCGGCTGACGGTCGCGACCAGCTCGAAGGCCGGGTTGCCTGCGATGGCGGGGACATGCTGGTCATGGGCGATCTTGCCCATGCCGACCAGCGCGAGGCGGATCGTGTCGGTCATCGGTATCAGCGTGCCTTTTCGACATAAGCGCGCGCCGACACGGCGACATCCGCCGCCGGCTTGCCCGCGCGATAAAGATTGGAGCCCAGGCCGAACCCGTCCGCGCCGTGCGCGCGCCATTCGGCCATGTTGTCGGGCGTGATGCCGCCGACCGCTAGCACCGCGACGTCGCGCGGCAGGACGGCGCGCTGCGCCTTCAGGAAGGTGGGCGAGGCGCCCTCGGCGGGGAACAGCTTCAGGCCATGCGCACCGGCCTTCAGCGCGGCGAAGGCCTCGGACGGGGTGAAATAGCCGGGCAGGGAGATCAGCCCTTGCGCGACGCTGTGCGCGATGACCTCGACATCGGTGTTGGGCGAGACGATCAGGGTGCCGCCCGCCGCCTTCACCCGGTCGACCTGTTCGGTGGTCAGGACCGTGCCCGCACCCACGATCGCCTTGTCCCCGACATGCGCCGCGATCGCCGCGATGCTGTCATAGGGATCGGGTGAGTTGAGCGGCACCTCGATCAGGGTGAAGCCCGCCTCGACCAGCGCGTCGGCGACGGGGATCGCTTCGGCGGGCGTCAGGCCCCGCAGGATGGCGACCAGCGGGCAGGCGGCAAAGGCCTTGGCAAAGTTCTCGGCGGGGTCGGTCATGACAAATGCTCCCGAATGGCGTGAAGTCCGGCAAGGAAACCGGCATGGCTGTCGAGCGCGACGACGGTGCCGCCGCGTGCCTCGATGCCGATGGTGTAGAGGTCGGCCAGCAGCCCGCTGGACAAGAGATGGACCGTCTGACCCGCCATGTCCGGCACCGCGCCGATGTCGCTGCCGATCAGCAGGCCGCTGGCATAGGATGCCGCATCGTCGGCGGCGATCCGGCCAAGCAGGACCGAGGCGCGCACCCCAAATAGCGCCGCCGTCAGGTCGCAGGCGCCCGCCCCGCGCGACAGGCCGTCGCGAAAGGCCGGGCCGTCCGCGACCGGGCCGTCGAGCATTCCGGCCAGGATGCCATGTCCTTTGACCAGCGCGAACAGCTCGCCGGTCATGGTGGTGGCGAAATCCGTGATCCGACCGCCCGTGACGCGCACCCATTTGTTGTGCGTGCCGGGCTGGGCGAACAGGGCGTCCGCAGGCGCGAGCCCGGCGGCGACCGCACCCAACACCTGAACCTCTTCGCCGCGCATCACATCGGCGCGTGTGTCGGTCAGCAGCGAAACGCCGGGGACGATCGTGACGTCCAGTTCGGGAATCCGCGTCGCGGCCCCGGCCAGCGTCGGAAGATCGGCGGGGGCGGGGACATAGGCGGCCTCTCGCCAGCCGCGTGTCGATCCGACCATGCCCGCCGCGATGATCGGCAAGGCACCGAAGCGCACGCGGATCGCGGCGATCTCGTTGGGATAGTCGCCGGGGGCCATGGCGAGCACCCCGCGATCGTCGCGCACCGTGTCTAGCACGGCGCCATCCGCCGTCAGGACATAGATTCGCCGATTGGTCGTGCCCCAGTCGATCGCGATATAAGCGGGCGTCACGTCTGATGACACGGCGGGCACGGCCTCTCCTTGGTATTTTGTGAGAGGATTTGTAGGACAATAAAATCGGCCGCGCAAGCAGTCGGGTACAAGGAATTTTGCCAGCAAAAGCGATGTCCGACTGCGTTACGGGCGGCTCCGGGGGATGACGCGAGAACTCGGACGGCTTACATCGCTCGCCATGTATCAGTTCGACATCACCGCCGGATCGAAGGCGGAGCTTTACCGGGACCTCCACGCCGCGCTCGACGCGCTGACCGCGGGCGAGGACGATGCCGTCGCCAACATGGCCAATGCCGCCGCGCTGATCGGGCAATATCTGCCCGATCTCAACTGGTCGGGTTTCTACCGCATGGTCGCGGGGGAATTGGTGCTCGGCCCCTTCCAGGGGAAGGCCGCGTGCATCCGCATTCCGGTCGGCAAGGGCGTGTGCGGCGCGGCCGTGGCCGAGGCGAAGACGCAGCGTGTGGCCGATGTTCATGCCTTTCCCGGCCATATCGCCTGCGATGCGGCTAGCCGGTCGGAACTGGTCGTGCCGATCGTGCATGATGGCGTGGTGATCGGTGTCCTCGACCTCGACAGCCCCGAGCCGGATCGGTTCGACGAAGAGGATCAGGCGGGGTGCGAGGCGTTGATGGCGCTGCTTGCTCCGCGTCTTGCCAGCAGAGTGGGCTGAGCCGCGGCTTGACCCGATTCGGGACGAGTCCCGGCGCTATCGGCGGAAAGGGCGCGCTGGTATAAACCTTGTTGCGGTTGAGGCGTTTGGGGGAGCGTCATCGAACGAATACAGGGGATATTGACACGCCATGCGGCCCTTTTCGCATCTCTCCGCCCTTATCATCGCGATGCCCCTGGCCTTGACGCTGAACGCTCCGGCGATGGCGCAGGCGGGCGCACGATATCCCCGACCCCATTTCGACGCGCCGCCCCCACCGCCGGGCCAGCCCATCGTTACGACAACCAGCACCGTGGGAACGCCAACCATGCGCGGTCAGCGCTGGGGCAGCCGGGTCGGCGGGCGCTGGTGGGGCGGCGCGAATGCGCCGGGTGGCTGGCGCGCGTATCGGCGTCCGGTGCGCGGCATGGTCATGCCATCCTATTGGAACGACCCTCGCTTCGGTGTGGAGGATTGGGCGGTCTACACCCTGCCGCAGCCGCCGGTCGGCTATCACTGGTCGCGTTACTATGACGATGCCGTTCTGATCGACCCGCGTGGGTCGGTATATGACAGCGTCTATGGGGTCGACTGGGACGGCACGAGCCAGCCCGGCTATGCGGGCCCCGGCTATCCGCCGCGGGTCCGGCGCGATGATGGCCTCGGCGGTGCCGCGATCGGTGCGGTGGCGGGCGGTGTCGCGGGCAATCTGGTTGCAGGGCGCGGCAACCGGCTGGGCGGTACGCTGATCGGTGCAGGCGTCGGCGCGGCGGCAGGCTATGCGATCGACCGGGCCGAGGATCGGCGGCGGGGCATGGCACCCGGCTATGACGATTATGGCCGCTCTGGTTATGACGGGGATTACGGTTATCGGGATGACTATTCGCCGCCGCCCGCCATGGGGCGGCGTATCGTCACGCGCGACGGCACGACGGTGACCACCACGACCACGGTCGGCACACTGGCCTCCGGACGGCCGGGATATTATGACGCCGGATATTATTATCCTGCTCCCACCGTTACCACGATTGTGGTACAGGGTGCCCCGGTTACCACGACAACGACGACCACCACGACCGAGATCGTGCGCGCGGCCCCGCGCCGGGCGTCGGTGCGCAGCAAGCTGGTTCGTCGCTAAAGCGTTCCCCCAGGGGGGGATATCGCCCCGAGAGACGCCGGGTCGATAATTGGGATGCCGCTCCGTTCCACTCCCTCGGGGCGGCATCCTTTCACTTCCGCCATCAATCGCGAATTAGCGACCGCCAAAGGTGACCAGGCTCTCCGCTCCGTCGGCCGCGATGGCGGACACGCCCACGAAATGATCGTCAACCGGCACCTGGGTCAGCAGGGCTTTGGTTTCGGTCACGTCCTTCGACTGGGTCCAGTCAGCGACATCATCGCGCCGCCAGTGGATGCGGTAGCGGACCGCGCCCGGCACCGGCGTCCACTCCACCTGGGTGTCGCGGGATAGCGCGCCGCTGATCGTCACCTTGTCGGGCGCGGGCGGCGCGGCGGCCAACCGGGCGAGCGTCGCGATATTGATCGCGGTGACCTTAGCCAGATAGGGGAAGTCCATCTTGTCGATAGTGTCGCCGTACGCGACATTTCCTTCTTTGCGCAGGTCCTGATGCTGCGCGTCCCAATCCTCATTGGCGACCGAGAAGCGGATGGCGGGATAGCCGAGCTTCAGGAAGGGTTCGTGATCGCCGCCGCGCCCGAAGCGGTCGGGGCGGCGGTCGAGAAACACGTCCAGCCCACCCAGCTTGTCGGCCACGCCATCGATCGCCTTGGCCAGTGCGCGGCTGGGGCCATCATCCTCGCCGCCATTGCCGCGCCGCTGAAGCTGTTGGGGCAGGTCTTCGGAGGCGCGGATGCCCTCGGAAAAGACGCGGACCCAGCGTGCCTCGCGGACGCCGCCCTGGCCGACGGTGTTGCCGACAATATCGTTGTTCAGCATCGCCGAGACGCGCCAGCCCCGCGCCTTGGCGGTGTCGGCGAGCAGGGTGGAGCCCCACAGCCCCTGTTCCTCGCCCGAGAAAACGGCATAGACGATGGTGGCATCGAACTGCCGCTTGGACAGTTGGCGGGCGGCCTCCAGCACCAGCGCCACGCCCGAGGCATCGTCATTGGCCCCCGGCGCGTCGGAGGTCGCGTCCATGACATCGGTCACGCGGCTGTCGATATGCGCGCCGACGATGACGACGCGGTTCGGGTCGCGCCCGCGCTGGATGCCCAGCACATCCTCGACCATCACCCCGTTCGGCGCGCGCGGGCCGGTGAAGCGGCGGTTGATCCGCTCGACACTGATGCAGCCGTTACAGCCCTGGCCTATCGTCTCGAACTGTCTCGCGGTCCAGTCGCGCGCCGCGCCGATGCCGCGCTTGGGATCGGTGGTGGACGAGGCGGTGTGGCGCGTGCCGAAGCCGACCAGCGTTTCGACATCCGCCTTCAGCCGGGCGGGGGAGGGCGCGGCGGCGGGCGTCGCGGCGGCGGCAAGCAGAAGCGGGAGGATCATCGCGTCAGACTGGCCGAGTGGAAAGGGTGAGGCAAGGGGCGGACGTCCACTCGGCTCGGCGGGAGGATCAGAGGAAGGGAGTGCCGCCGGTGACGGGGATGGTCGCGCCGCTGATGTAGCTGGCCTCGCCGCTCGCCAGCAGGACGTAAGGGGGCGCAAGCTCGGCGGGCTGCGCGGCGCGGCCCATCGGCGTTTTCTCGCCGAAGCTCTTCACCGCCTCGGGCGGCATGGTGGAGGGGATCAGCGGGGTCCATACCGGACCCGGCGCCACCGCGTTGACGCGGATCTTTCGCTCGGCGAGCATCTGGGCCAGCCCGGCGGTGAAATTGTGGATCGCGCCCTTGGTCGTCGCGTATGCGAGCAATTGCTGGTTGGGCTTGTCGGCGTTGATCGAGGTCGTGTTGATGATCGACGCGCCTTCGCCCATGTGCGGCAACGCGGCCTTCACCAGATAAAACATCGCATGGATGTTGGTGGCGAAGGTGATGTTCCACTCCTCGTCGCTGATGTCCTCGACCGCCTGGAAGCTCGCCTGGTGCGCGGCGTTGTTCACTAGGATATCGACCCGGCCGAAGGTCTGGACGGCGCGCTCGACGATGGTGCGGCAATGCGCCGGATCGCTGACATCGCCGGGGATCAGCAGCGCCTTGCGGCCCGCCTGTTCGACCAGCCGCTGGGTCTCGGCGGCGTCCTCGTCTTCGGACAGGTACGAGATCACGACGTCCGCGCCCTCACGGGCAAAGGCGATGGCGACGGCGCGGCCAATGCCGCTGTCTGCGCCGGTGATGATTGCCTTCTTGTCGGTCAGCTTGCCGTGGCCGACATAGCTGCGCTCACCATGGTCGGGACGCGGGTCCATCGCCTCGGTCTGGCCGGGCATGTCCTGCTGCTGTTCGGGCTGGGGTGGGGTGGGGCGTTCGCTCATGGACCGTGTCTCCTTGACCCACCCAATGGACGGGTAAGGAGCGGCGTTCCGAAGAAAACCATTATCTTAAAGCGTATTAAGGCGTATTTTCGGGTTCCGCCAGATCGTCGTATCCAGCACTCGGCTGGCCGGATGACGCGGTGTCGAGATGCGCCAGGATCACCCGCTCCAAGGCGTCCAGCGCATCGGCATAGCTGTGCGAGTCCGTCGCCAGCGTCTCCATCGCAAAGCCATGGCCGCGCGCAGCGGCGCGGAAGGCGACGCCGGTCGCGTCACCGCGCGCGACGATGATCGCGGCGGCATTGCCCCAGCTGGCGATGGCGTCGAGCAGCGGGGCGGCGGTTTCGTCAAAGGGGGCGGGGGGCGCGGCGATCTTGGCAAGGCCCTGGCGAAGCCGACCGAAATCGACCGCCCCGCGCGCGAGTCTCAGCCATTCGGCGGGATTGGCGAGCTTGCGCGCATAATGGCGCCGGATCGCGGCGGCGGGCGGCAGCGCATCGGGCTCCTCGGTAAGCCAGGGATTGGACAGCAGCACGCCGTTCAATCCCGCCGCCTGTCCGAACATGGCCAGGGCCGAGGCGGCGTCGCAATTGCCGAAGCCGATGATCTGCGCGACGCCCGCCGCCTGCGCAAAACTCGCGACGGCGGCGGCGATGTCGGGGCCGCTCGCCTGCCAGCCGCCATTCAGCCCTTCGCTATCGCCCACACCGCGCCGATCGAAGCGGAACACCGGATAGCCGCGCGCCGCGATCCGGGCGGCGAGCACCGCCTGGCCGCGATGCGCCCCCATGCGCGGCTCGTTACCACCGGAGACGATCAGCAATCCGGTCGGCTGCGTGCCTTCGTCCAGCGTCCCGACCAGCGTGGCATCGTCGCAGGCGAAGGAGATCAGCCTTCGCATGACGCGATCCACTCGGCGATGTCGTCGGCCAGCAGCGTGGCGAGTTCAGGATCTTCCAGTGGTTCCGCCCGGCGCCAGGGAGGCACGGCGTCGATGGTACGGTCGGCCGGGCCGCGATCATGGCCGAGGCGCACGACACGACGCGGCACGCCCGGCTGATCATAGGGCTCCGCCCCCGCGAGCCCGGCGAGGAAATACGGCGAGACCCGATTGCCCGCGATCCGCACCGGCGACTCCGCGCCGAACAGACCATGTTCGTCGCCGCGCAAACCGGCCGCCGCGCGCAGCCGGATGACGTCGCGCAACACCGCCTCGCCGGTCATCGGGGCCAGGTGCCAGCGGCCGGACAGCAATCCAAAGAGGTCGACCAGCGTGCCGCCCCTGATGGATACGCCGTAGCAGCGCCGGTCCCCCATGGCGTTCGCCGCGGCCTCGTGCGCCTCGCGCCATTGGAAGAGCGTCGCCTGTTCGGTGTCGATCAGGCTCTCGCCCGTGCCCGGCCAGTCGGGCAGCGCGCCGCCGATGCCGTGATCGGCCAGCCGCCGCAGCATCGCGACCACCAGGCTGCGCGTCCGGTTCGCTTCCTCCCAGAAAGGCATGGCGACCAGCACGACCGGCCCGTCGGCCGGACCGAAGCGCAACATCGCCTCGCGCCCGCCGGGCCAGTCATAATAGTCGATCAAGCGCGCGCCTTGGCGTCGGCGAAGGCGACCAGCTGGCCGAACGTCTCCAACATTTCGCCATCGACTTCGTCATCCTCGATCAGGATGCCGAGGCGATCTTCCAGCTCGGTCAGCACGCCCGCGACCGCCATCGAGTCCAGCTCGGGCAGCGCGCCGAACAGCGGGGTGTCGGCATCGAAGCTCTCGACACGCTCCGCCGACAGGCCCAGCACATCGGCCAGTACGCCGCGCACCGTGGCGTCCACATCCTTGCTCGCCTCGACTACCAAACCCCGTCGCCCTGCTGTTGTCATGTTTGCGACAGCGTTAGAGCGACGGCGGGCGTTGGGCAACGGGTGTTGGAAGGGTGCGGGGCAAAGCCCCCTCCCGCAGGCGGGAG
>NZ_LDTE01000089.1 GCF_001476905.1 Sphingomonas sanguinis
TGGTCCCCCTCCCCGTGCCGGGGAGGATCAGGCGAAAAGCCGAGCCAAACTCCGCTCCAGCATCAACATCTGCCATAGCGTCCGACCATGATCCGCCCGCCCCGCGCGATGCTCGGCGGCGATCCGGCCCAGTTCGGCGAGTTGGAACCATCCCGTCTCACGCAGCAGCCCCGAATGCTCCAGCCGAGCCGCTTCGTCGGCGAGCGCCCCCCGGAACCAGGCGCTGATCGGCGTCACGAAGCCCATTTTCGGCCGATAGAGAATGTCGCGCGGCAGATAGGGCTCCAGCGCCCTCTTCATCAGCCATTTGCCCTGCCCGCCCCGCACCCGCATCGCGGCTGGCAGGCGCGCGGCATATTCGACCAGACGGTGGTCGAGCAGCGGCTCGCGCGCCTCCAGCCCCACCGCCATCGAGGTACGGTCGGTCTTGGTCAGGATATCGCCCGGCAGCCAGATTTTCAGGTCGGCATATTGCGCCCGATCGATCGCATCGCGGGCCGGTGCGTCGCGCATCGCGGCGACATAGCGATCCTCCGCCCGGTGGCCGCCCAGCGCCGCCTTCGCCTCCGCCGTGAAGAGCCGGGCTCGCAGTTCGGGGTCCGAAACACCGACCGATCGCGCATAGGCTTCCGCCCCGTCCATCCCCAGCGCCAGCAACGTCGTCTTCGCGCGCAGCGGACGCGGCGCCCAGTCCGCCTTGGGATAGACCCGCCCCAGCGTCCCGAACACATGGCTGCGCAGATTGGCGGGGAACAAGCCCCTCACCCGCTCCTCGCCGGCATGAAAGACATGGCGGCGATAGCCTGCCATCGCCTCGTCCGCGCCGTCACCGGACAGCACCACCGTCACATGCTCGCGCGCCAGCTGGCACAGCCGATAGGTCGCCAGGGCCGAGGCATCGGCAAAGGGCTCATCGAAATGCGCGACCAGCGTGTCGATCAGCGTAAAGTCGTCGGCGCGCACCACCCGCTCGACATGATCGGTGGCGAAACGCTGGGCGATGATGCGGGCATAGCCGCGCTCGTCATGGCCCGCTTCCTCGAACCCGATGGTACAGGTGCGGACAGCGCGCGGGGACGCCTCCGCCATCAGCGCGACGACGCCCGAGCTGTCCACCCCGCCCGACAGGAACGCGCCCAGCGGCACGTCAGCGACCATCCGGCTGGTCACGCCCTCGCGCATCCGGGCGAGCAGCCCCTCGCCCAGTTGCCCAGACGATCCGCTTTCGCGGTTGGAGAAGTCGACGTCCCACCATTGCCGTGGCCGGGGAATTGGGCGCCCCCGCTCGATCAGCAGGAAATGCCCGGCGGGCAGCTTGTGGATGCCCGCGACCATGCTGGCATCGTCGGGGACATAGCCCAGCGCCAGATAATCCTCGACCGCACGAATATCGGGCCGCCGTCGGACCAGCGGATGCGCCAGCACCCCCTTCATCTCCGAAGCGAAGGCCACCGCGCCATCGGGCAGCTCGGCCCAGTGGAGCGGCTTCACCCCCAGCCGGTCGCGCGCCAGGAACAGCGCCCCCGCCTTCGCATCATGCACGGCAAAGGCGAACATGCCGACCAGCCGGTCGAGCATCGCCGGGCCCCAATGCCGCCAGCCATGCAGCAGCACCTCGGTATCACCATCGGTGTGAAAGACCGCGCCCTTGCCCGCCAATTCGGCGCGCAACTCGCGATAATTATAGATCTCGCCGTTGAAGCAGACCGCCACCTCGCCATCCACCATCGGCTGGGGCGAGCCCGCGACGTCGATGATCGACAGCCGGGCATGGGCGAAGCCGACACCCGGTGCGGTCCATACCCCCTGCCCGTCCGACCCGCGATGCGCCTGTGCGGCGATCATCGCGCGTAGGCGGGCGGGATCGACCGGCTTGGGCGTGGCGGGGTGGAAGAGACCGGCGATACCGCACATGGAGCGTCAGCGCTGCCCGGTCAGGCGGTCGGCGAAGCGATCGATCGGCCCGAGCGCGGCGACGAACGCCTCGATCGCATGGGGATCGTCGCCCTCGCTCGCGACATGCACCGCCACCGCCATCTGGCGCTGCCCCAGCAGCCGGGCCTTCATCGTCTCGATCTTCACGCGTCGCATATCCGGTGTCAGCGTATCGCCGATCCGATACCAGGTCGCAACGTCGCGATTCTGGGTCTGGCCATCGGGGCCGGTCGCCATGATCTTCATCGTGTCGCCACCCGCGACCCGGCCCAGATCGGCGACGCGCAACCAGCGATCCGCACCGTGTATCACGCCCGTGCCGAACGCGCCCAGCTTGCCGCCCTCACGCTGGCGGGAAAAGACCGCGACCGCCAGGTCGACCTGATGCCCCTGCGCGTTGCGATAGGCCTGCTGCAACACCGCATCGGCGCCGGGATAATCGGGCCGCCAGACGCTTTGCTGCGGCACGATCGTCCAGCCGGGCACCTGCGGCAGCGCCAGTTGCGTCGGCAGCGTCGCCGCGCGGGTCCCGGCAAAGCCGCTCCAGCTGGGGAAGACGGCGATGATCGCCACCGCCAGCACGGCGGCCAGCAGCGGGTCGATCCGGCGGCCGGGCACCGCCTTCAGCCGATCGGGATCGAAGGCCGGGTCATCGGGCGAGCGGTCGAAGAACTGCCAGCCGATCGCCAGCACCGCCGCCATGACGATCGCGAAGAATACCCAGCCGAAGATGATATGGTCGATGCCGCCCGCCACCTCGATGGAGGTCTTGTCGGCGGCGAAGATGGTGCCCCAGGCACGAATGCCGTTGGCGATGACCGGCACGATCAGCGACACGATCAGGAACACCGCGCGCCGCACGGGCGAGCGGAAGCATAGATTGGCGACCAGTGTGGCAAAGGCGATCATGGCTAGGACGAACTTCGACCCCGAACAGGCCTCCGCCACCTCGAACCAGTAACGTCCCGCATGGATCAGCACACCATCGGCGGTGGCCGGAATCCCGCTCCAGTGGAGCAGCGGCATGACGATCGACACGGTAATCTGCTGAAGCGGCTTTTCCAGTTCCTCGCCAAAGGGCACCAGAAACCAGGCATAGGCGAGTGGAAAGAGCAGCCCGCGCGCCACCATCGGCCCCAGCAGCGTGACGACCAGCCCCTCCAGCGTCGCGATGAGGCCCAATTGGCGGATCAACGCCACGGTGGCGGACTCGCCGAGCAGCCACAGGAAGCCGCCGCCCGCCACCAGGAACAGGCCGGGCCACCAGGCCGTCGGGGTCAGTTGCGACAGCTCGCGCCGACGCTGCCACACCAGCCAGCCGACGACCGGGCCGATGAACAGGCAATGGCCATAGGTGGTGCTGGTCCACCAGATGTCCATCAGATGCGTCGCATCGCGCCAGAACAGCCACAGCACCAACGCCGCCGCTGCGCCAAGCAACCCCAGATGCCAGGTCCAGCGCCCCGGCCCGATCCGTTCCGGCGTCATGGTCCCCATCTGCGTCACGATGCGATGTCCTTCAACAGCCGGTCGAGCGGTGCCAGCCGTGCTGCCCAATCATAACGCGCCAGCACCCGCGCACGCGCGGCGGGGTTGGCGGCGGGGCCGTTCAGCGCCACGACCACCTGGGCCGCAAAGTCCCGGTCGTCCCGCGCCACCGCGATGGTGCCGTCATGGTCGATCCCTTCGGCGGCGGCAACCGAAGCAACAACCGGCCGCGCCATCGCCATCGCCTCCAGCAGCTTGTTCTGGATGCCCCGCGCCAGATCGAGCGGCGCGACACAGACGGCGGCACGGGCCAGCCACTCCCGGGTATCGGGCACCTCGCCGGTGACGATCACCGCCTCCCCTGCCAGCCGCCGGACCGCCGGGGTGGGCGCGCGGCCGACAATGGCGAAGCGCGCATCCGGTCGGGCTTGGCGCACCAACGGCAGGATGCGCTCGGCGAAGCGGGTGACGGCCTCCACATTGGGGCGATAGTCCATCTGGCCGGTGAAGACGATCAACGGCTCACCGGACGCCGGATCGAAGGCGGCGGGATCGTAATGGCCCGCATCGATGCCGTTCTCGACCGCGACGATGTTCCCTTCCCCGCCGCCCGCACGAAAAAGGTGGGCCTCCGCCTCGCTGACAAACAGGGTCGCTGCGACCGAGTGAGCGACCTGTCGTTCATAGGCGCCCAGCAACCGCGCCTCGCGCGCATAGACGGCGCGCATCGGCAGCGCGCTCGTTTGCCCCAGCGTCGCGAACTTGGCGGAGTCGACATCGACCATGTCCATCACGGTCGGCTTTTGCCCGCGATACTGCGCCATCTGCCCGGAAAAGACATAGGTGGCGGCGATCGGGTGACGCGCGCGAACCGTGGCGACGGCCTTCCGCATCGCGGGGTGCGCGAAGGCCGTCAGCGAGATGGGCTTGCCTGTCGCCAGCGCCTGCACCGCCGCGACCGGCATCGATTTCGTCCGGCGAATGATATGGTGGCTGGCGAGCGAACCGGCGAGGTCGGACGGGAGACGCTCTTCGCCGTCCTGCTCGGCAAAGGCGCAGAGATGGACGCGCCAGTCGCGCATCAGGTGGCGCAGGATATGATGGCTGCGGATCTTGTCGCCGCGATCGGGCGGAAACGGCGCGCGGTGCGCCAGGAACAGCAGGTCTCTCAACCCAGCCCCCGCGCGATGACCGGCCCGGCGAGCATCGCGACCCGGACCGGCAGGCGCTTCCACACCGCGATCATCATCGCATATTTGGGGTTGAGCGGATTGATCGCGCGCGGCCCGTGGACGCTGCGGCTGGCATAGACCAGCGGACGCCCCTCGAACCCCCAATTCTTCTTGAATGCCGCCGCGCCGGTCCCGACCTTCGACCGGCCAAAGTCGAAGCTGTGACAGCCCCGCTCCCGCGCATGCCGCATCAACGCGAAATACATCAGGTCATTGGCGCGCAGCTCCCGCGCCGCGTGCGTACCACCGCCCCAATAGGGATAGACGATGCCGCCATGATAGAGGTTGAGCACGCTCGCGACCGCCCGCCCCCGATGCCGCACGGTCAGCACATCGGCATCGAGCCGCGCCACTGCCTCGCGGAACAGTCGGGCCGGAAAGACCGGCGTTCCCAGATTGCGGACGGACTCGGCATAGATGCGGTAATGCTCGGCCAGCAGAGCGGGCGTGCGGCCGGTGACGACCTCCAACTCCTGCGCGGGCGCCTTGCGAAGCTCCGCGCGCTGTTTGCGCGGAATGGCCTTCATCTCGGCCTCGTCATCGACGGCAATCGGGCGAATGAAACCCAGATAGCTGTCCGCGTCCGCCGTCCAGCCGTCCGGCACCGGTCCGCCACGCAGTTCGACCGACTCGATCCCGCGCTCGACCGCCAGCGCCCAGGCGGCCTCGGCCAGCGGCTCCGCCCCCTCGCCCAGCACCCCGCCATCGACGCCGAAACCGGTCGACACCATTGCTGTACCGAAGAGCGGCGATCGAATTTCGCTGAGCGGTAGGATGCCGACGATCGCGCCATCCCGCTCGGCGGTGAGATAGTGGGCCTTCTGGCCACAGCCCTTCGCCCCCGCCAGCAGCCAGCCGGTGCGATGAAAGGGCGTACCCTGCGCCTGCGCCTCGACGAACGCATCGATCCGCGCGCATTCCGCCGCGCGCGCCAGATCGGCGACGCGGATGATCGGCGGCGGCGTGGTCATGCCAGCCGCGCCGCTTCCTCGGCCGCGACCTGGTCGACGCGGCCCCAGTCATGCCGGGTCAGCAAGCCCCGCAACTTGCCCGCCATCGCGCCCAACCGGCTGTAATGGCGGACGCGCGAGCGCAGGGGCGCATTCCTCACGCGCGGCTGGTCTGGGTCCACCTCCCAGGGGTGGAAATAGAAGATCGCGCCATGCGCATCGCGCTGCACCTGCCCCACCGCGATATCGGTCAGCTTGGCGGGCAACATGCGAAAGAAGCCGCCGCCCGTCGCCAGTCGCCGCTGGCCGAACTGCGCAACCGTCACTGGCAGTTCGACCAGATCGGCATCGGCCAGCGGCCGCCATGCGTAACGCGGCGACTCCGCCCAGCCATAATGATCGTGGGCCAACGGCGCGACGCTGGAGGAATAGCGATACCCCGCCTCGGCCAGTACCGGATGGGCCCAGGGGGTGCGTTTATCGATCGAGAAGCTCGGCGCGCGATAGCCGGTGACGGCCTGCCCGCCCGCATCCTCGATCGCCGCCTTGGCGCGGGTCAGG
>NZ_LDTE01000009.1 GCF_001476905.1 Sphingomonas sanguinis
CATGCGCGCATGCGCGCATGAGGCAGGACCAAGCAGAGCCCTTCCACCCCTTCCAATGCCGCAGAAAACCGCCATTTTCGTCCTTCCAATCGTGCTTCCATGTGGAAGGAGCCATCCTTCCAACATCAGCCTACAGCGGGACATCGTCACCATAGGGTCCGGGATATCCGGCATATCCGCCGTCACCCTCGTCCCCGGATGCGTCAGCGAAATCGCCCACATCCTTGATCATCTCGATGTCGAGCCACTGGACGCCGTTCGAGGTCTTCTTCTCGAAACCGCGATCTTCCATGGCCTTGGAAAAGCCTTGAGGCTGCCACTCCCCGGCGCCCGTCGCCTTGGCCCAGGCGGTGAAGAGCGCGAAGAGCACCGACGATTTGGAGCGCGCACCCTCTACAGGCTTTGTGCATTCGTCAAGGAAGCGACCGAGCTGATCGCTCTGCTCTCGATACTTCGCGGTTGCCGCCAGCACGCTCTCCGGCTCGACCAGCCCGTTCATGCGCCAGTCGATCAGCCCCTTCAGCATCCAATTGAGGATGCCGGACTTTTCCTTGCGCAGTTTTTCGGGCAGCTGGCGATCGATATCCTCTTTCGCGATCTGGACGTCCCAGGGCACCAGCATCACGCGCCGCCATATGCCATCGTCATGGCCCGTGATCTTGGGCTTGTGGTTGCCCGAAATCGTCACCTTGAAGCTGGGCAGGAAGGAGAAGAACCCTTTGTTCAGATGGCGCGCGTCGATCAGCTCGCCACCGGTGATCAGCTTGATCAGGGCCTCCGCCAGTTTCGCACCCTTCTCAGGCTCGGAGGTCCGGAGGAAGCGGATGCCCGGCAACCGCGCGAGGTCCGGAGTGGCCTCGCCACCCTTGCGCCCGCGCCCCTGATCGAGGAACGTCTCGATCGCGACGGAACCGCCATAATCGCCCGCAACCTCGCTGCAAGCATCGACCATCGTCGATTTACCGTTACGGCCTTTGCCATGGTAGAAGGCCAGTTTCTGCTCGCTGATATCGCCCGTCAGCGACAGGCCGTGCCACTGACCGAGAAACCGCCGCGTCGCCTCATCCGGTTGCACGGTCAACAGGAAGCCATCGAATGCCTCGCACGGGGCGGCCGGATCATAGACGACGTTCGCGATCTTGCTGATCAGATCGGCCGGATTATGATCGAAGCGCTGAATCACCGGCTCGTTGCCGCCGGGCTTGGCGACGATCCGCAGGGTTCCGTTCAACACGTTGATGGCCATGCGATCGGCGTCCATCGCATCGGCGCGGATCGCGACGTCATCGAACGACTTCACCAGCCCGGCGATGCAGCCCAGGCGACTGGCTCCCTCGGACGATTTGGCATGCGCCCGCAGCGTCTCCGAATAGAAGACCGGCACCTTGTTATCGCCCGATCCCCGCCACCCGACGATGTGATCCAGCGCGGCCGCCTTCTCATCATCCGACGCATCGGCCGGAACGTCCTCGCGCAACCCGCTGGCCTCGACCAGGTCCGCCTCGTTGCGGATCGCGCGCACCGTATCGAACACCGCCAAGCTGACCTTACCGGGCACCTTGTCCTTTTCCTCGGACAGCAGTTCCCATCGCCGCCCGTCCCAAACGAACCAACCAAGTTCGTTGCAGAAACGAAAACGCCATCCATGCCGCGCCCGAAACCGCTCGGCATTGCCCAAATCGGTCAGCGAGAAGAATGCGCACCGCCGGTCGACCTCCGGGTTTGCCTCCGGCGCGATCCTGTCCCCCACGCCCCCCGGAAGGGCTGGAATAGCGACGGTTCCAATATGGAAGGAGGCTTCGCTGTCCTCCTCCTCGCGGGGTCCGGGGCGGTCGAAATCATCGGCGTAAGCCTCTGGAGGGGCGGCCGGGGGATAGACCGAAGAGGATGATGACCGGCCGCTATCGCGGCCGCGCGTCTTTTGAGCGCCTACGGCGCTGAGGTCGCGAGGCTTTGCGATCCCGTTGGCGAGGCCGTTCTCCACCGCATCCTTATGCTTTTCATAGGCGGTCGGATCGAAGGTCCGGATGACATCGAGCAGGGATTGCTTGACCAGCGTCTCGGATAGCGCGCCGGCACCCACGAACTGGCCCAGGTTGTAGGCGGCCCAATAGGCGCCCATGTTCCGGCCGCCATGTCGGCCGCCGGACCTCGGTGTGGATGCCAGCTCCTGCAGCTCGGCATCCAGCGCATGCATCGCGTAGCGGCGTGTGGACGCGTCGAGGTCGACCGCGAACCGTGTGGCGACCGCCGCAGGTTCGGCATCGTCGACCGTATTGCGGGGTGGCGGCGCCCGCATGATCGCGACCAGCGCATCGGGACACTCCGCGATCCGGCCGGCATCACCATCGATCAACCACCGATAGTCGCCAGGCGCATCATCGTCATTGCCCTCGAAATGGCTCGGGGGCGCGATCACGTAACCGCCTAGCCCACGCACGTCGATATGGTTGGGCAGGCTGCCGGTATTGCCGATCGGCTCCCCGGCCGGCATCTTGAACCACTGATGTTCACCTCCCGACCGCGTCACCGAGGTCAGCGTGGCGGGCAGCATCTCGCCTTCCATGCGCTCGGCAAGCGCATCCTTCAGCTGCTCGAGCGTCCACTCCTCCTGACCGGTGATCTCCTTGGTCCTGCGATCGATGACGTCATAGACGCCAGGATCGAAATCGATGACGATCAGGCCTGCCCGGCCGACCGCCACGCCGATCATCGCGCGCGGCCATTTGCGCCACCATGCGCGAATCTGATCTTCGTCGGTCGTCGCCTTGGTGACGCCGCCCGTGCCCTTGATCGGCTTACCCTCATCGTCGCGGTCCATCGCAAGATAGGGCCGCTTCGTGCGCGGATCGCAGGGGAAGACCGGCCACCCCCGACGCGCGTAATCAAGCGCCGCCTCCAGCAGAGACGACGTGGAAATATTCGATGCCATCGGAAACAAGCCCCCGGAGCGTATCTATGATTGGGCAGGCATGACCCGGCCTGCCATCGGGGGCGCGTCAGCGCGCGAACGTCAGAAGGGAACGTCGTCGTCCAGATCGTCAGTGAACGCGGAGGCGCGCCGGCTCTGCCCCGAAGGGCCGCCCCCGGAGCCACGTGCCGATCCTTGATCATCGCCATTGGACTGACCAGGGCCGTCCAGCATGGTCAGCACCGAATTGAAGCCTTGGAGCGTAACCTCGGTCGAATAGCGGTCATTGCCCTGCTGATCCTGCCACTTCCGCGTGGTCAGCATGCCTTCCAGGTAGACCTTGGAGCCCTTGCGCAGATAACGCTCCGCGACATTCGCGAGACCCTCGTTGAAGATCTTGACCGTATGCCACTCGGTCTTTTCCTTGCGCTCTCCGCTGTTGCGATCCTTCCAGCTTTCCGACGTGGCGATACGCAATTCGACCACCTTGCCGCCGTTCTGAAAGGAACGGCTCTCCGGATCGCGCCCGAGGTTGCCAACCAGAATGACCTTGTTGACGCTGCCGCTCATGCCATCATCCCCAATTCTCTCATGTACGTGTCGAGGATCGCCTGCTTGGCAACGACATCCTCCTTCTTCTTGCCGCGCATCTTCATGATGTCTTTCAGGGCCGGAGCATCAAATCCACGCGCTTTGGCCTCTTTCCACACATCCTTGATGTCATCGGCGATGCCCTTCTTCTCTTCCTCGAGCCGCTCCGCGCGCTCCAGCAACAGCCGCATTTCGTCGGCTGTGACCGATCCCTCCTCGCAGCCGTTGTGATCGGCGCCGGGCTCGGTGGGCACATCGGACCGGACATAGACGACCGAGCCGCCGCCGGCCTGTTTGCCGACGAACCCCGCATGCACGATCGCTTTCGTGATCGACTTCATGCTCGGGTTCGCGGCCTTCAGGTGCGGCGGTAGCTGCTCGAACACATCGTCCAGCGACATGCGATCGACCGAGCCGAGTATCGCACCCACCGCCGTCAGAACCTGATGCTCCAGCTTAATCTTCATGCCGGCACCGCCTCGTTCAACCCTAGCAGGTCGAACAGCGTGGGCGTCGAGCGCTCGGCTTCCGTCTCCCGGCAATAGCGGACGCCATCGCGCCAATATTGCGGGTTGAGCTCGCATCCCAGGCCGCGCCGCCCGAGCCGCATCGCGCGAACGGGCACCGTCATCAGTCCCCCGAACGGGTCATAGACCAGCTCACCCGGATTGCTGCCCAGGCGGATCGCCCGGTCGACGATGTCGAATTGCAGCGGGCAGATATGATTCTCGAGGCCACGCCGCGTCTGCTCGCCATTCAGCGTCTGCATGCGCGCGATATCGGTCCATACATCGGTCCGCATCGAGGCGGGCTGCATGACCGCGAAGGTGCGGGGCAGCTCGTTACGCGCCGCCAGCGCCTCCGCGATCGCGACATGCTCCTCGTGATCGTACACGTCCTGCACCGACCAGGCGGGAAATGCCTTGGCCAGCGCGCCGGGCGGCATCACGCCCAGCTCGTCCGGGCGCACCGGCCGGTTGCCCGACGACCGCCACAGGCTGTCGGCATCGACCTGCCACCGCGCGAGGCTATACTCTTCCTCGACATGCATGACCGGCACATCGGCATAGCCCTTGGACCGGTCGGTCGGCAGCTTGTAGAAGCACAGCAGGAACTCGGGGCTGCCACAGCCCATCTTGGTGCTGTCGCGCTTCAATTCCTTATAGGTCAGCCGATAGGTCTGGTTGTTCTCCCGCACGACGTCGGTCGAGATGAAGCGCATCCCGCAATAGGCGAAGCCGTGCCGCATGAAATGCGCGATGGTATCGGCATGGAAGGGATCGACCGTGGGCCGCGCCAGGCCGGTGACCGCCGCGAACCGGATACGGTCCTTCACATGGATGAACGCCAGGCGGCCGGGCCGGAGGACGCGCAGCAGTTCGGGCGTCAGATAGTCCATCTGCCCGAAGAAATGCTGGTTGTCGTCGGTATGACCGAAATCCTCATATCGGGCGGAATATTCATAATGGTTACCGAACGGTATCGAGGTGACGATCAAGTCGACCGAATTGTCCGGCATCGCCCGCGTCTCCGCGACGCAGTCGTTATTGACGGCCGTCCACACCGGCTCCCCCGGCTCCTCGCTCTGCGCGACCACCCGCTCGACGCCCATCGTCCGCGTCATCTGGACCGCCGCGTCGTGCCGCAGGCCATAGCGGCGGATGATCTCCGACATCCGCTCGACCATCGCCTTGTGATCGTCCCATTTGCGCATCAGCTCGCGCAGCTGCTCGGCTTGCGTTTCCGCATAGACCAGATCGATCACGACCTCATGGCGCTGCATGAACCGATAGATGCGGTGAAGCGCCTGGAGGAAGTCGTGGAACTTGTACGTCGGAAAGATCGTCGCACGGTGGCAGTGATGCTGGAAATTCCGCCCGGCCCCCAGCATCGACGGCTTGGCGGACAACAGGCGATGCTCGCCCGCCGCGAACCCGTCCGCCAGCGCCTCGTTCCGCTCCAGCTTCTGCGACCCGAACACCTCGACCAGACCGGCCGGATTGCCCAGCGCATCGCGCAGCGCCCGCCGCTCGTCCTCAAGATCATGCCACAGGATGAAGTGATCATCCGGCGCCGCCGTTACGATCTCCGCCACCTTGCCGCACCGCGCCGCGATCGTGTCGCGCGCCTCGCGCGCCGTCTCGACCACGCCCGCCGCTGCGGTCTTCAACAGCCGCTGCTGCCCGTCCCGATCCTCACCGGCCGCCGCAATATCGGCCGCCACCATATGCGTACGGAATACGAGCTCAGGGAGCGCATAGCCCTCATCCGAAAAGCCCAGGTCGCTGGGCTTCTGGAGGAATACCGCCCAGCTGTTCACCCACAACCAGAACTCCTCCTCCTTGTGCGGATAGAGGGTCAGGTCGCCCGCCTTGGTCGAATTGCGCTGGAAGAACCGGGTCAGCGCCTGCCCGCTGTCCATGATCCCCAGGAACGCCGCATAATGGATCAGCTCTTTATACCGGTTGGGGGCGGGCATCGCCGTCGCGACATAGCGATACGGCACCGGCTCGAAGAGCGGGAGAAACGTCTGGAACGTCTCCGACCCGTAATCGCGCAGAGCCGCCGCCTCGTCGATCGATGCGAAGCTGAACACGCTGACGTCCAGCTTGCCCTCCCGCACCGTCTCGAAATTGGTCAGGAACATGCGAACGCCCTCGGCATAGGCCGCCCATAGCTGGTCCATGTCGCGAACGAACCGCAGGTCGACCGCCAGTTGCGCGGCATCGGCGATCATGTCCGACCGGCAACCCAGCGGCCCGACGATCAACCCGATCGGCTCGAAGGGCGCCACGCGCTCCGGATCCTCCGCCAGCTTGGCCAGCACGATCCGGCCAGTTTCGACCTGCACCGTCGACTTGCCCAGACCGAAGGCCAGGAAATAGGCACGCCGCCCGCCCTCGACGCCCCAGCGGACACAGGCCCGCTGATGGTCGCGGATCGGATGGCCGTCGACACGATGCGACCGGATATCCTCCGGCGCGCATGGCAGGCCCATCGGGACGGCCGATGCGACCTTGGCCTTGAGGAAGTCGGAATAGGCGTCCGCACTCATGACAGCGCCCGCTCGACCGCCTGGAGGTTGCCCCCCTCGAACACGCGCGCGAACATGGCCCGCGACATCGCCTTGTCGCCCTTCAGTGCGTAGGCCAGGCCGTCCTCGATATCCCGTGCCGACGTGGCATCGTCCGCCAGGTCACGATAAGCCTCGATGATCGCGTCATCGTGCAAATCGTCGATCATCTCATCTTCACCCAGCGTGAAGGTCAGGTTCACCTCATGATCAACATCCTCGATCGACCCGTTGATGATCGCACTGAGCGTCGCATCGCGCGGGAAGCCTGCGTCGCGCAGCGCTTCCGCCAGTTCGCGTGGGCTGAAATCGTTATCGAAATCATAGGTACGCATATCGACCTCCTTCAAACGCGCATCGGCATGACGATCGCGACCAGGTCGGGATCGTGCTCACCGGTCAGCTTCATCGGGCAGGCCGGATCGCGAATATCGAGCGTCAGCGCCCCGTTCTCCCGGAACAGCGCCACCAGCGACCGCAGATAATCCCGGTTCACCCCGAACTGGATCGGTTCTCCGACGGGCTCGACATCGAAAGCCTCATTCGCGCTGGTGCCGGTCTGATCCTTGGCGCGCGCCTCGCTTTCGTTCGGTGCGTTAGCGATCGCCAGGACGACGGACCGCACTTTCATCTTCTCGCCTTCCGGCGCGGTGACGGCCGTGACGGCGCTGACCGTCTCGGACACCACGGCGGGCCGACAGGTGAAGCCACGGCTCGCATGCTCGGGAATGATCCGGTTATAGTCGGGGAAGGTCCCATCAATCAGCTTAGTCAGGACCCTGACATTGCCGATCTGGAACGCCATCGCCGCCGTTGTCGTCTCGATTCCGACCGGCCCATCATGCTTGGCCAGCAGCTTGCGCAGATGGCCGACGGCCTTGCGGGGCAGGATGACGCCCTCGATCATCTCGGCTCCAGCGGGCAGGGCGACCTCGACCCGCACAAGCCGATGACCATCCGTCGCGGCACCGCGCAGGCGGCCTTCCCACGGATGAATATAAATGCCGTTCAGATAGAACCGCGTCTCGTCGGTCGACATCGCCACCGACGCCGTGTCCAAAATACGCGACAGGTCGGCTGCCGGAATGGAGAAGGTCCGCGCATCGGTGATAGCTGCCCGCTTCGGAAAATCCGCAGCTGATAGCGTCGGCAGGATGCGCTGCCCGCGACCCGCCTTCAGCGTCACCGCCGCCCGGCCGTCGATCGGCGCGATAGACACCTTGCCCTTGAAAAGAGAATCGACTGCCGCCTGCAACTTGCGCGCATCGACCGTCGTCTTCATCTCGCCAGCCGCCGGAACCGTCGCGCTGACCTGCAGATCCAGATCGGTGCCGGTCAGCGTCAGCGAACCGCCTTCGACCTCGACCAGCATGTTCGACAGCACGGGGATCGTCGTCCGCGCCTCAACCACATCGATCACCGCGCGGACCGCGCCCATCAGCGCGTCGCGTTCTACCTCGACCTTCATACAGCTACCCCTGTTCGCTCATTAGTATCCACGATCGTCACGAAGCGGAGCGTCGGGGCCGGGGCCGCATGGACCCGGATCATCGCCGCAGCCGTCATCATCTGCAGAATCTCCGGCACCCGGTCCGCCGCGATCCCCGCCCGCCGCGCGATCTGCGCATCGGTGGGGCAGGGGAGCCGGAACCGCGCCGCGCGGGACAGCTGCGCCATCACCGCGTTGACCGTGTCGACCTCGTCGTCCGCAATGCTCTCGACCACCGCACTCAGACGTGGTCGCACGGGCGCGGGCGGGGTCAACGGCTTGCTCGACCGCTTGATGCAATAATTCCGCTCCGACCGGCCGGGGATGGGTCGCTGATAGGCGAACACCATGCCGTTCCGAACCAGTCCCCGCACGACCTCTGCACCCGGCGATTTCGCGGGCAAACGGATCATCCGGCTGGCATAGACGAACTCGTCCCCCGCCTGCGCAATGGTCAGCCAGGCCGCGATCCGCTCGCGCGGCGCGACGATGCCGGGCACTTCGTCAATCATAAGCGGCGCGGGAGAGGGGAGAGGAACCTCCCCCGCGCCGTCGCACGCGGCGGGAGTCCCGCATGCGATCTCGGACATCAGCATCAGCCCGCCTGCGCGAAAGGCACGCGGTCGAACCAGCCGCCCCGCGCGGGCACGCGGAACATGCGGGCCGTGACGCCGATGAGCTTGTGCAGCCGGAGGCCATCGTCGAGGCCCGGCACCATTTCGTCCGCGACCATGCGCTGGACCCAATCGGCTGGCATATTGAGGGCGTCGGCTGCCTCTTGAACGCCACCGGGCAGCGTCATGACCCACTGCGCGATCCGGCGCGCCGCCTCATGCGGCGGGCGGGTTCCTAGGCTCAGCTTGCTGCGCATCAATTCTCTCCCTCGATCGATTTCAGCGCGACGCGCATCTCCAGCGCGACCGCGACCACCTCATCCAGTTCCTTGATCGCGCGCCCCGCTGCACTCCGGCGTTCGGCCGGATTGTCATCGACGGACGAACAGCAAGCGATGGCAGCCTCGGTCAGCTCACCACTTTCACGCGCCTTCCGCGCCAAGAGCATCAGCAGGTCTTCGCGCGTGACCGGCGCTTCAGGCAAAGGCACGAACATGCCGCCGTTCGCGGCGCACAGCGCCCGCGTGACATGCGGCCATCCGCTGCGCTCACGAGCGAGCGGCTCCAGATCGAACACGACGTCGATCGCGAGAAAGTTGTCGGGCTTGCCGGGGTTCTGCGCATCCGACAGCGTGCTCTTGCCGACACGACAGACGGTTGCCGCATACTCGACGCCACCAACGCCCTTGATCAGGTCGCCAGCCGCAAACTTGAGGTTCAGATGCTCGGGCTTCATGCCAGCACCGGGGCGGAAATTTTGTCGATCTTTCCGGATGACGGCGCCGGCTCCGGCTGGATACACGGGAGCACAACACCGTGCTTTTCCGCCAGCGTGGCGACATCGACCGAAGGGGACAGGCTTTGCGCAATGCGGTGCAGGTGATCGAGCCGAGAAGCGGAGAGACCGTTTCTCCGCCAATTGTGCACGGTCGAAACCCCCGTGTGAGCGAGGTTGGCGGTCGCGGTCGTACCTCCGAGCGCGTCGATCAGATCATTGGCGAAAGCGTCCATGTCGCCAAACATGCCAAAATGGCAGTTTATGCACAAGATGGAAAATGCCAAAACGGCATTTGCCATATCGGCATGTTTTCCGCGACCGGTGTTGGCATGGAAAACGCTGAAATCCGCAAGCTGATGAAGGAACGGGGGTTCACGCAGGCTGACCTCGCGAACCTGATCGGGATCGACCCGACCGCCGTGAATAAGCGACTGACGGGCAAGCGCGCTTTCAAGTTGGACGAAATGCGCAAGATCGAAGCATGGCTAGGTCAGGCCAGGACCGCGCCGTTACAGGGCGGTGAAGTCCGGATGCTCCCGATCATCGGGCAAGTCGCAGCAGGATCATGGCGGGAGGCCGTCGAGCAGCCTTTGGGTCATATGCCTGTGCGGGCCGCAACCGCATCACCCAACGCGATCGTTCTGCAAGTGCAGGGGGATAGCATGGATTTGGAGATAGAGGACGGGGGTTATGTCGTCGTTGATTTGGACGACAAGGCGCTGTTTCCCGGTCGATTGTTCGTCGTCCTCAACGGCGATGGGGAGGCGACGTTCAAGCAATTCGAGGCTGACCCCCTTCGCCTGGTGCCGCGATCGACGAACCCCATCCATTCGACGATCCTCATCGGCGACGGTCAGGCCTTCACCGTGCTAGGCCGCGTTGTGTCACTGATGCGCGAGCGCTGATCGCCTCGTCGAAGTCCATCCAGGCGGACTGGCACTGCAAAGCGCCCGGCACCGTGATGAAGAAACCGTCTGGTTCGTAAGAGCCGAGCTTAGCCGATACGAGATCGGCGCGGGCCGCTGATATCCCCTGCCGCCAAGGCCCGATCGGCCTTCCAAAACACATTGCCCGATACCAATGAACAACGATTCGACCCATCGATCCACTCACCCTGACCCGGCAAAGCTGGAACAAATGTAGAACTGGATCAATACGCTAAATCGCAAAATGCCATAATGGCAACTTTACCGTTGACGAAAGATGCCGAAATGGCATTTTAGGGGGGACGCGGACATTCCGCCCGCCGGAGCACCCCATGCGCATCCAACCGCATCATCACGATGGCGAAGGCACTGACGCCTCGCTCTACGAATTCATGACCGGGCTGGGACACGAGCCGCCAGCGACGATCGGTCAGCCAATCCTGCCACCGGCTTCGCGCGATATCGCTGCCACTGTTCAGCGCTGGCGCGCGTGCGGCATCACGCCGCCCGCGACGTGCGAACGCCGCAGCCGCGATCGAACGCTCACACTCATCCTGCTCGTTGCCAATACGCTCGTCTTTTACGTCCTGTTCGCGGTAGCACGCGCCTATCTGGCGGGACGGATCTGATGGCCGTCATCATCTATGGCCCGCCCGCGACCGGCAAGACCTTCCACGCCGATCGCTTCGCCAAGCATTATGGCTGCACCAATATCGTTGACGGGAGCGAGATAGGCCGCATCCGCAAGGGTTTTATGTTGCCGCGCGGCGCCCTGTTCCTGACGACGGATGGTCTTCCGCAACTGGTCCATCTCTTTGGTGCCGGACACACGTTCATCTCGATTTCGGTGGCCCGTCGCGACTTGGACTTGGAGCCTATCCCCGATGGTGGCTTCACCGGCCATTCCTATTACTACAGCATGGTCCGCGAGTTGCAGGACGCGGAGGCGTGGTTCGGGCCGCATGGCAGTCGTGAAGCCGCCGCAACCGCCGCCCTCGCCAAAACGGACGAAGGCTTCTGGACCGCCACTGGCCGGCCGGTGCAGCACGACCTCGCCATCTTCGACATGGACATGGTGCAGGAGAAAGGCGCGATTGCGGACGCCTTCGACGCCGCCAATGGCCAGAACCTCGGGGACGACGGGGAAAGCGGCCCGCTCTGGTGGGAAGAGGAAGCGGCTCAACAGCTGATCGACCGGCTGAACGCGACCTTCACCGCCTGGGCAAAGGAGCATGGCTACGAACGCGGCTGGGCTCTCGATACGAACGACGAGCAGTGGCACGGCCCGAACGTCCCCGCCCGCGTCGCGCCCGCGCCGCCTGCTCCCGAACCGGCCGGCGATCGCCAGCGGTCGATCCTCTCCCTATTTTCCCCGAGGTCGTGATGCTCCAGAGCTATGCTTCGCTCGACGCGATGGCCGCATGGGCCGCCGCGCAAATGTCCCGCGCGCCCGATTTCGTGATTGGTGAACCAGAAAAGCCCTACCTCCGGCGCTGGTGGATCGTTCCTCGCAACGCGAGCCTCAACCTCTATCTGCACGAGATCCTGCGCAGCGACGACGATCGGGCGCTCCACGATCACCCGTGGCCCAACACGTCGTACCTGCTCGCCGGGCGGTATGTCGAGCACACGCCGGACGGCAGTTTCTTGCGAGAAGCCGGCTGGATCGGTGAACGCGGCGCGGCCGCCGCTCATCGTCTGGAAATCCTCCCAGGTGAGCGCGCGGTCTCATTGTTCATGACCGGGCCCAAGGTCCGAGAGTGGGGTTTCCACTGCCCCAACGGCTGGAAGCATTGGCAGGACTTTACCGGGGGCGCGCAGGGCGAGCTGGTCGGTCGCGGTTGTGGGGAGGATTGACGGATGTCGGCGGTGCCAAACCTCTTCGCCAACGGCGCTGATGGCGATTTCATGGTGCTGGACGAAGCGATTGAGCTAACCGTGCAATCTCTGCTGGCCTATTGGGACCGCCATGGCCACTACGCCATCGCTTGGTCTGGCGGTAAGGACAGCACCGCCACGCTGACGGTCATCATTTGGCTGATCGACACCGGCCGCATTCCCCAACCCGACCGGCTTCATGTCTTCTATGCGGATACGCGGCAGGAGCTGCCGCCGATCCAGCGGGCAGCGGAGTTGGTGATGGAACGCCTTCGTCAGCGCAACTGGATCACCGTGCACGTCGTTCGCGCGCCGCTCGACAAGCGCTTCATGGTCTACATCCTCGGAAGGGGCGTACCACCTCCCAACAACAATACGCTCCGCTGGTGTACGCGACAGATCAAGGTTGAGCCGATGGCGGAAGCCTTGGTTGCCGCTATGTCGAACCTCGACGGCACCGCGCTGATGATCACCGGCGTTCGCCAGGGCGAGAGCGCGATCCGCGACGACCGCATCGTCATGTCGTGCTCAAAAGACGGCGCGGAGTGCGGACAGGGTTGGTATCAGCAGATTCTGCCGGACGCCAAGGGCGTCCGCGGCAAGATCGCGACGTTGGCACCCATCCTCCACTGGCGGGTATGCCATGTGTGGGACTGGATCGGTCGCGCTTCGTTCGCGCCCGGCCACGGCGAGTGGCCCGTCTCGATCATGGCAGATGCCTATGGCGGCGATGACGCGGCGGATATTGCCGCGCGGACCGGCTGCATTGCGTGCCCCCTGACGGACAAGGATACGGCGCTGGAGATCGTGTCCGCCATGCCGCAATGGGCGCATCTCTCCGCGTTGCTCGAGCTCAAGCCGCTTTATCGGTGGATGCGTCTGCCTGCTCAACGCCACCGCAAGAGTGGTGTCGAGCGACTTAAGGATGGCTCGATTGCAAAGAACCCGCAGCGGATGGGCCCGTTGACACTGGAAGCGCGATGCCATGCACTGGACCGAATTCTCGACATCCAGAGCCGCGCCCGCGTCGATCTGATCAACGACGAGGAGGAAGCCCGTATTCGCGAGCTGATCGAGGCCAAGACTTTTCCTGAAAAATGGGACGGAACTGAGCCTCACGCGGATGCTTGGATGGATGCAATCTACCCCAGCGGCGCGGTTCAACCGCTTTTGTTTCGCGATCTGGTGGGTGCATGATGTCGGATGATCCCGCTATGCAGATCATCGGCTGGCTCACGAACCGAGCGGTCGAGGCGATTGTGGCTCGGACCATTCAGCCCGCCGCCGCTCGCGCGGGGAAAGCTGCTTTGCGTCATGCACGCCAGGCCGCATCTCATCGCGTCCCTCGCCTTCGGAGGCGGACATGAGATCCGGCCCCATGACCTTGGTCAGCGACGCCGGTTTTCCGCCCCGCCGCGCCGATCTGGCGGGCATCGCGACGACGGCCGCTAATCTGCTGAAGCAGCGCGAGACCGGTTATCCCAAGGCAGTCGAAGAGAAGAAGATGACTCAGGACGCGGCCGATCGCGGCCTGCGCATCATGACTGGCGTGGCGAAGCTCTGGCGCCTGGTCATCGACGCTGCCCCGTTACCAGACCCGTCCGACTGGTCGGGGTCGTTCGCCAGCGGATGGGAAGAGATGCGCGAGGAGACGGCCGTCATCGCCCATCGCGCGCGCCAGATGGCCCGCAACAACCCCGACCAACGCCAGCTGCGCGTCCAGGCGGAACTGGCGGAGGCGCTGGCGTGGCACCATCAGCCGGTCGCTGCCGGGTCGGGGCCGCATATCTGGCTCGCACACGAATACAACCTTTGGGAGCAAAGGAGGGCGGCATCGTGAAAGCGGAGGTCCTTCAGCGCCTGCCGGACTGGCCAGCGCGGATGACGGCCGATATCGCTGCCGTCTATATGTCCGTGTCGAAATCGACGTTCTTGACCCGCTTCGGTGACATCGGAGTGAAGGAGGGATCGAACGTCTTCTGGGCACGTGCACAGCTCGATCGACTCATTGCCAAGCAATTCAGCATCAAGCAGCCTCGCGCGCAGGCGCGTAGCGAGGACAGCGATACTTCATGGGACGATTTGCGGTGAAAAATGTGACCGAGCGCCCACCGGGTTCGGGCCAGCTCTATTTCCGTCGTAAAATCGCGGGCAAAGACACTTATCATCGCCTGCCGGCTGTCGATGATCCGACGTTCCACGAAATTTATCGCCAGCTTTCAAGCACGGCACCCGCGCGGGTCGGACCGAAGCACGGGACCTTGCATTGGTTAGCGCTGGACTATCGCGGCTCGGTCGAATGGCAGGCCAAGAGCGCACGTACGCGTGAAAATCAGGACCGCTACATTCAGTTGATCATCGACGAACATGGCCATCGCACCGTTACCGGCGTCCGGCCGTTCATGATCTACAAGATGCGCGACGCCTATGCCGAGACGCCCGGCAAGGCCAACGTATGGCTCAGCGTGTTCGGCTCGCTGATGCGCCACGCGATCAAGCTGGGCCTGATCGACAAGAACCCCGCCAACGAAGTCCCTGTCCTAAAGACGGGCGAGCATGAACCGTGGCCAGTCGACCTGCTGCGGGTATGCCTAGAGGAAGCGACACCGATGACCCGGCTGGCGATCATCACGGGGCTCTGCTCCGGCCAGCGGATCGGCGATTGCATCCGTATGCAATATGGCTGGATCACGGCCGGGATCATGGAGTTCACCCAAGAGAAGGTCCGCAAGGGCGGCGTGACGAAGGACGTCGCTGTGCCGATGCATCCGCTCTGGACCGAGGAGCTGGCCAAGCTGCCGAGAAAGTCGGTGACGCTGCTATACGAGCGCACGGGAGCGCCGTTCAAGACAACCGCCGCCATCCAAGAGCGCCTGCGCAAGCTGATGGACAAGGAACCAGTGCGCGAAGTGTTGGAGGATCTGATCGCGCGCGAGACGATCAAGGAAGGCGCAACCTTCACGTTCCACGGACTGCGCAAGAACGCGTGCTGCTACCTGCTCGAGACGGGTCTGAACGACAGCGAGGTCGGCTCCATTCTCGGCATGTCGCCCGAGATCGTGCGGCACTACGGCAAGCGCACGCGCGCCCTCATGGTCGCCCGTGGCGCGGCCGATCGCATGACCGGGGGCAAAATCATCGGATTGTCGGGGGCAAAAGTCGCTATGGCGACAGCCAAGAATGGCTGATTTCCGCCATTGGTGACCCCTACGGGAATCGAACCCGTGTTTCAGCCGTGAAAGGGCCGCGTCCTAACCGCTAGACGAAGGGGCCGCCGGGTGGCGTGGAGGGGCCTCTAAGGGAGGGGGGTGAAACGGTCAAGGGCTTTTTTCAGTTTCGTTTCAATCGGCCCAGGCGGCGTCCTCGACATGGAGTTCGGCCACATCGCGGCCGGACCAGTCGTCCACCTTGGCGCGGCCCACCAGCCATAGGCGGCGGGTGCTCCCGGCGCCCAGCAGCGCCTGGCCCAGGGCCGTGTCGGCCTGGCGGAAGGCCATGGCCTTCAGGCTGCGGCCGTCTGCGCCCGCGACGATGGCGCGAACATGATGGGTGCCGACCAGATCGGCGCGGATGACACGAAACGGCCCGGCGGCGATGCGCGGGGCGGGCCAGCCCATGCCGTATGGGCCGCCGGCGTCCATCGCGCCGACCAGGGCAGGGTTCACGCCGCCGGGAGCAAGGACGGCATCGACCAGCAGCGCGCGACCGGCGCTGGCGCGGACGACGGCGTCGGCGAGCCGCTCTTCCAGAAAATCGGCGAGTTCCGCGATGCGGTGTGCCTCGACCGTCAGGCCCGCCGCCATGGCATGGCCGCCGCCCGCGATCAGCAGGCCGTGCTCCTTGGCGGCCAGGATCGCCGCGCCCAGGTCGACGCCCGCGATCGAGCGGCCCGAGCCCTTGCCCAGGCCGTGTTCGTCGACCGCGATGACGATGGCGGGACGGTCGAGCTTTTCCTTCAGTCGTCCGGCGACGATGCCGATGACGCCGGGATGCCAGCCTTCGCCCGAGACGACCGCGACCTGGCGGCTGCGGTCGACGGAGGTTTCCGCGGTCGCCTGCACGCCCGCTTCGATGGCGCGGCGTTCGTCGTTGAAGTGGTTCAGTTCCTCGGCGATGGCGCGCGCCTCGGCCTGATCGTCGGTGGTGAGCAACCGGACGCCCAGATCTGCGCGACCGACGCGCCCGCCCGCATTGATGCGCGGGCCCAGCGCGAAGCCCAGGTCGGAGCAGGTCGGCGCGCGGGTCAGGCGCGCGGCCTCGGCCAGAGCGGACAGGCCGATATTGCGCCGCTGCGCCATGACCTTCAGGCCCTGCGCGACGAAGGCGCGGTTCAGCCCCTTCAGGGGCGCGACGTCGGCGACGGTGCCGAGCGCCACCAGGTCGAGCAGGTCGAGCAGCCGGGGTTCGGCCCGGTCCGCGAAGAAACCGCGCGCGCGCAGCGTGCGGATGAGCGCGGCACCGAGCAGGAAGCAGACTCCCACCGCCGCCAGATGGCCGTGCGCGGCGCCCTCCGTCTCGTCCAGCCGGTTGGGGTTCACCACGGCATGGGCGCGGGGCAGTTCCGTCGCGCATTTGTGATGGTCGACGACCAGGATTTCGATCCCCGCGCTTTGCGCCGCCGCCAGCGGCTCGAAGGCCTGGGCGCCGCAGTCGACGGTGACGATCAGGTTCGCGCCCTCCGCCTGGAGCCGGAGCAAGGCTCCTTCGGTCGGGCCATAGCCTTCGGTCATGCGGTCGGGGATATAGGGACGGGGGTTCAGGCCCAGGTCGCGGAGCAGGCGCACCATCAACGCGGCCGAGGTCGCGCCGTCGACATCGTAATCACCGAAGATCGCCACCGCCTCACCCGCGATCACGGCGTCGGCCAGACGGGTGGCGGCGCGGTCCATGTCGCGAAAGATCGAGGGGTCGGGCATGAAGCCCCGGATCGAGGGCGCGCGGTGCGCCTCGACCGCATCGGGCGGACAGCCGCGCGCGAGCAGCAACTGCGCCACCAGATCGTCATGGCCCAGGCCGTCGCGCGCATCGGCGGCCAGCGCCCGCCAGCGCCAGGGTTGGCCCAGGATCGACTGGGCGATGCCGAGAACATCGGTCATGGGCGGATCATCGGGGAATAGAACGTCACGCGAACGCCATGCCACGGGCGCGGGAGTCGCGACAAGAGCGGGCCGTCAGCTCGCGTGGTTGACCCAGTTGCCCTCGCGAAACCATTTGGTGATGACATATTTGGTGCCCTCGACCACCGGCATCCCTTCGTGCAGGGTCATCTCGTTCGGGCTGCCGTCGAGCTTCATGTTGTTCCAGGCGAGCAGCAGGCCCCGGCACGGGGCGACCCGGATGCCCGCCTGCGGGAACCAGGTCGCGCCGCCTTCGGCCACGTCATTGAGATAGATCATCGCGGTCCAGGTCCGCTGTCCGCCATGCACGCGCACCTTTTCCCAATAGCTTTCGCTCTCATGGAAATAGTCGTGATGGGCGCGGAACTGCTGGCCGGGGGCATAACGCTGGCCCTGCATCGTCTCGCCCTGTTCAGGGGCGATGCCGAGCAGCGCGGCGATCGATTCGTCGATCGGCTGCACATCGGGGGACCAGCGCGCCATGTCGCAGCTTTCCGAGGTGCGAAAGCCGTAGTCCGGTCGGTCCGACAACAGGGTGGACGGGCGGCGGTTGGCGTCGATCATCGCCATCAGCTTGTCGCACTGGTCCCCGGTCAGGAAGTCCGCCTGATAATAGATTTGCGCCGTATCGGTCGCCACGCGGGTGACGGCGGGATTCGCGTCAAGCGCTTGCGCGACGGTGACGCCGAAGCGCGCGCGGACGGGGGAGGCGGCGGGGTTGCCCTTCGGCTTCCTCGAGAAGAACGACATGCCTTCGATTTGCGATGCCCGTGCCATAAAGACAAGGGGGGAGGGAGCCGCGGCGCCCCCTCCCGCCCGCATCACCAGAAGATGTCGTACACCACGTCGACGACCAGCCCGCTGCGCAGGTCGACCAGGATCGCGTCGTTATAATAGCGCACCCAGCGATACGATCCGTAGGCGGGCGGCAGGCGATACGCATAGGGATCGCCCAGCCAGTAATTCTGGTCGAAGAACATCGGCTCCAGGATCACGCCGCTGGAAAAGCGCTGATAACCATAGCCGCCATAGGGGGCGTAATAGCGGGGCAGGTGATAGGCGCCCCGGTTCAGCGAGCGCCAGCCCAGCCAGTCATAGCGCCGGTCACGCCGCCAGCCGCGATTCCACTGATCGGCCCAGGCGCGCCGTTCGGCAAAGCCATAGGACTGGTCATTATGGTCGCGCCAGTCGCCATAGTTGCGCCGCCACCGATCGCGGTCCTCGCGCTGGCGTCGTTCGTCGTCGCGCCAGCGGTCGTCGCGGCGTTGCTGCTCTTGCCACTGCGCACGGCGGTCGTTCCGCCAGTCTCCGGGACCGGGGCCTGGCCGATCGACCCGGACGCCGCCTGGTCCGACCGGATCGGGGCGCGGCATCGGCACGGGCTGAGGGCCTGGTTGCGGCCGGTCGCGCCAGCCGCCGCCGCGATTGCCCCAGGCACGTTCCTCGCCGGGCAGGGGAGCGGGGGACGGCTCTGGCCGGTCGCGCCAGCGATCATTGCGAGGGCCCGGTTCGGGAGCTCGCTGGGGGGCGGGCGGACGCGGTGCCTCGGGATGGTCCGGGCGGAAGGCGGGGCGGTTTTCCGGGAAGGCCGCGCGATCGTTGAAGATCGGTCGTCCTTCGCTGCGTTCGACGCGACCGGCCGGGCCGCCCGGTCCACTGCGCTGCGGACCACCGCCGGGGCCACCGCGCGGGCCTTCGTTCATCCGCAGGTCCTGCGCGCGGACCATTGCCGGGCTAACGCCCGCCACCATCGTCGTCGCCGCCAGCAGGGCCGCCATCCAACGCCTGTTCATCTTGCCTTACCCCATGTGTCGGCGCACGAGCCGACCCCGATCATGAGATGAACCCTGCCACCTCAGCGTTGAGCGGTTGCTGAACCCACCTGTCAGCATCGTGAAAGAATTGGCATGAAATGCGGCAAGGCCCGTCAAGCACGGTCCAGCAATCGGATTGCCTCGGGATATAATTGCGTCTCCTTCAGGGCGGTGAGCTCGTGGAGAAGCACGTTCAACCGCTTCGCGGACGCGATATAGCCCGGCCAGTCCTTGGCGATCGCGCCCGCCGTCCAATCGACGATATGGGCGGAGTAGAGCAGCCGGAGCTCGCGGGTCCGCGATTCGATCGACGCGCTGCAGGGAATTCGGGACAGCAAGCCGCGCTCGTGCAGCGGTGCCAGGACCACCTCGTCCTGAAATTTCAGGCAGCGCATGACCCGGCGGCCGATATCGGCCCGTGCGGCATAGAGATGCGGTTCGGCGTCCTGATAAGGCAGGTCGAACAGGGCGGTAAGGCGGGCGAGGGCGGACCTGACGTCGCGATGCTGTTCGATGAGCTCCTCGATCCGTTTCCGCACCGTGCCTCGGCCTCCCATCCTTCTGTTCGCGGGGGCACGCTAACAGGTTCGCATGGACATCCCGTTAAGACTGGCTGTTCCCGGATGGGGCGGCGTCATGGATCTTGCGGCATCGCCCCTGGAACCAGGGCAGGCACCGCGCGCGCCGCGTCCGCCGGTTCGGTGCCGGGCAGGGGGGCGGCCGGAATGGTTTCCTCCCCCCGCGCGGCGCGGGCAGCACGTTGGATCGCCTCGACCAAGCGGGGATAGATGCCGCAGCGGCACAAATTGGAGATGCTCGCGCGGATCAGTTCTTCGGACGGATCGGGATTGCGGTGGATCAGAGCGGCGGCGGCCATCACCATGCCGGGGATGCAGTAACCGCACTGGCCGACATTGGCGGCCAGAAAGGCCTGTTGCACGGGGTGCGAGCGGTCGCGGGACAGCCCCTCGATCGTGGTGACCACGCTGCCCTCGATCCGGCCGATCGGCACCTGGCAGCTGCGCACCGCGCGGCCGTCGATATCGACCGTGCACGCGCCGCAATCGCCGCTGCCGCAACCATATTTGGTGCCGGTCAGGTTCGACGCATCGCGCAGCGCCCAGAGCAGGGGCGTATCGGGGGGCAGGCGATAGCGGACGGGCTGGTTGTTGACGGTGAAGCTGGTCATCGGAAGGAAGGGCTTAGCCGATGCGGGGGCGGCGGGCTACCGGCCTGGGATCGGCGCGGCCGAGCGCGCTCACCGGCGATCACGCAAAAAAAGCCCCTCCCGCCGGAGCGGGAAGGGCCTGAGGTCTCAACGCTCGAGGGGGCGTCAGAGCTTGAAGCTGAGCGTCGCGCGCAGGTCGCGTCCGCTGAGCGGCGCGAAGTCCTTGAGCACGCTGGCATGACGGCGCGCATCGACGTCGAAGATGTTGTTGGCCGACAGGGTCAGCGTCGTCGGGTTCAGCGTGCCCCATGGCTTGAGCTGCACCGAGGCGTTGACCAGGGTGAAGCCGTCGGTCGGCGTCTCCAGGCCCAGCACGCGGGTCTGCTTGAAGCTGCGTTCCACCTCGACGCGCGCATTCACCATGTCGGACTGCGCTTCCAGCCCGCCGAGTAGGCGCAGCGGCGGGATGCGCGGTGCGGGGCCGGTGCCGATGATCTGGGCATGGACATAATCGCCCAGCAGGTCGGCATTGATCGCATATTTCCCGATCGTGGCCAGGCGCAGCGAGCCCTCCGCCTCGATGCCGTAATAGCGGGCATCGGCCTGGGTATAGGTGAAGCAGGGCAGGTCGACCTCTCGACCCGAGGGGGCCGCGGCGGCCTCGCACGGACCCTGCTGGACCAGCGCGTCATAGATATAGTTGGAGAAGCGGTTGTAATAGGCCGAGGCGTCGAAGCTGTAGCCGTCGCCATGCCCGTGCACGGTCGCCTCGATGCCCCAGCTGGCTTCCTTCTTGAAGTTGGGGTTGCCCAGTTCGTAGGCTTCCGTCCCGGCGTGCGGGCCGTTGGCGAACAGCTCTTCGGCCGAGGGGGCGCGCTCGGTGCGCGACAGGTTCAGGCCCGCCCGCCAGTCGGGCGCGAAGCCATAGCTGGCGCCGATCGAGCCCGAGAACGCGTCGAAGCTGCGCTGGCCCCGGAAGAAGCGGTCGTCGCTGACTGCCGTGCGTGCGGTCAGCGAGGTATGCTCGTAACGGGCACCCGCCTCCATCTTGAACGCACCGCGATCCAGCTGCTGCAGGGTGAACAGGCCGATCTGCGCGGTGTTGTTGCGCGGCAGGAACGCCTCGTCCCCCCGCACGTCGAAGTCGCGGTTGAAGAACTGGACGCCCGAGGCGCCCTGCCAGCCACCGTGATTGGCTTGGACCAGCTCCAGGCGGCTTTCGATCCCCTTGTTGTAGAAGGCCGTGCCGACGTCGCCATTTTCCTCCAGCTCGAAATGGCGATACTCGGCCGCCCCGGCGCGCAGGCGGATGCGTTCGAGGAAGCCGCCGCCCGTCTCGATCTCGCCGCGCAGGTCGAGGCGGTTCTGGACCAGGCTGAGGCGCGGCGCTTCCGGCTCTTCGCCGCCCGGCGTCAGGGTGTAGCGGACCGGCACGCCGTACAGGCTGTCATAATGGCTATAGGCGATGCCCAGCGAGCCCGAGTCGGTGATCAGCGCGCCGCCGACGCCCGCCGTCCAGGTCTCGCTGGCGGTGTTGGGCAGGCGACCGCGAAGGTTCGCGATGGCACCGAAATCGAGCGGATCGTTCGGGGCCTGCGCCGCCGATGCTTGCGCTTCGGCACGGGCGCGGGGCGACAGGACATAGCCGCCGATCTTCAGGTCGTCGGTCTTCAGATACGATCCATCGGCGTGCAGCACGAACTGCTTGCCGACCGCGACGTCGGTCGCACCCGCCACCGAACGCTCGTTCGCGGCCGAGCCATAGGACGCCATGCCCGACAGGCGATAGCCCTTCTCGGGCACCGAGCGCGGGATGCGGGTGTCGATCACGTTCACCACGCCGCCGACCGCCGACGATCCGAACAGCAGCGCGGAGGGGCCACGCAGCACCTCGACCCGCTCGGCGAGCAGCGGGTTGATGACCACGGCATGGTCGACGCTGGTGTTCGACACGTCGATCGAGCCGATGCCGTCGGACAGCACGCGGATACGCTCGCCCTGAAAACCGCGCAGCACCGGGCGCGAGGCGTTGGGGCCGAAGGACGTCGCCGACACACCCGGCTGGCGGGCCAGCGTCTCGCCGATGGTCGGGCGGATCGAACGCTCCAGCTCGTCGCCGGTCACGATCGAGGTGCCCGCCAGCACGTCCGTTTCCGACTGCCGCACGGGCGCGGTCACGACGATCTCGCGGCCACGATTGGCGGAGGGGGCATTGGTCTGGGCGGCGGCGGGGGCGGCAAGCAGGCTGGCAAGCGCGGTGGCCGACAGGCCGGACAGCAAAACGGGCTTGAACACGAACAGGGCTCCCGATGAAAGAAGCCCTGCTGCGTAGCGCGGTGATACAACATATCAAGTAGAAAATGACGGTTTGGTGGCGTTTTCGTCATCCATTCGCCGCATCCAGGCAAAGGAGCGCGCGTAACCGCCATCCGCTATCCACCGGTTCGACCGCCAGGTCGGCGACGATGTCGCGTCCCAGTGGCACGTCGCGCTCGGGCAGGGCGGCCAGCCATGCCGACAATGCAGCGGTCGGCGGCGCGGTCAGCATCAGCGTAATCACCGACCCGCTGAACGTCGCCGAGGACCACGGCTCGACGCTCGCAACGGACAGCGTGACCACGCAGCCCGCACTGGCCGCATCGCGTGTCAGCGCGCACGCTAGCCTCTGGCCACGATCGGCGGGGCGATGGCGCCGCCATACCGGCTGCGATCGGTCGATGCGGACAGGGCTCGCGCAAGAAATCCGGGCGAGCGCCGTCATGCGCGCTGCTCCGCGATAAAGGCAGAGACCCGCGCGATCATCAGCGCGCCCGGCTCGCGGCCCTTGCGCAGGTCGCTGACCAGGCGGGGATCATTGACCGCCAGCCGCCCGAACTTCGTCTCGGGCATATGGCTGCGTTTCAGATAGCGTTCGATCAACCCCAGCAATTCCATGGACGTTCTCCCAAAGTCCGATTCTTGTTCCGTTGTTCATGATCTGTTCTGATTTCCAACTTGTCTAGGAAAAATCCTATGCCTATATCATTGGGCATGTCGGGACCGGAGATCAGGGCAACGCTTCAGGCGCTGGCGGGGCAGGCGGGGGTCAGCCTTGCCGCGCTGTCGCGGATGCTCGGCCGCAATGATGCCTATCTCCAGCAGTTCGTGCAGCGGGGCACGCCACGCGTCCTGGCCGAGGACGACCGGCGACAGCTGGCGGCGTTTTTCGGGGTGCCGGAAACGCGGCTGGGCGCGTCGGTCGAGGATGGGCCGATGCTGGTCCGGCGGCTGGCGGTGGCGGCCTCGGCCGGGCCGGGCGCGACGGTGGATGACGATGTGATGCTGGGCGTCGAGGCGATCGACCGGCAACTGGCGCGCAGGCTGGGCCTGCGTGAGGGGGCAGGGTCGGTCATCCGGGTGCGCGGCGACTCGATGGCGCCGGGGTTGCTCGACGGCGATCATCTGGTGGTGGACCAGGACGATGTCCGCCCGACCGCGCGCGGGGGCCTTTACGTCATCCGCATCGGTGACGTGCTGATGGTCAAGCGGGTGAAGGCGGGGCCGGACGGGCTGACCGCCTCCAGCGACAACCCCACTGCGCCGCCGCTACCCCAGGGGCCCATGGCGGTGATCGGCCGGGTGGTGTGGCAGATGCGGATGCCCGCCTGAGGGTTTTGCGGAGCGGCGTGGATTACCGCCCGCGCCACCACAGGAGCAGGGCGACGACGATGCCGATCGCCAGGCCGATCAGCACGCCCATGGTCACCTGTCCGGTCGCCAGCCCGGCGACGATGCCGACGACGACGCCCAGCGCGATGAAGATTCCGCCGGCATGGGCGGTCGACCCCTGGGACTGCGGCTGGGGAGAATGCGGCTGGGACGGGTGCGGATCGGGGACGGGTGTCATGCCGCCATCCTGTCACGCCGCGCCGCGCGAAACCAGCCATGCGTGGTCGACAGGTCGTTAACCACCGCTGAAATGGCTCCATTCATAACCCTGGCCTAGTCCCGCAGTCGTTCGAGGATCGGTTCGGGAGTATCCATGTTTAATCAGCGCGGCGGCACCTTTGTCGCTCCGTTCGTGAGTGACGGCGACGTGGCGACGGCGTCTGCGATGATCGAGCGTTTCGGCGGATCGGCGGGGGACGAAGCCGCGATCCGGGCCGGGCGCAGCCGCGACATCGGCAATCACATCCATTTCTGCCGCTGGCGTCAGATCGAGCGGTTGATCGATCTGTTGCAGCTCGAAGAGGTGTTCGGCACCGTCCATTGAGGAGGCCGGGAAACGCACAACGCCAGGCGGTTCCCGACGACACCGGCCCATCGGCCTCGCGTCGCGACCATCGGCTCGGCAAATCTGTTCAAACGAAGGCGCTTGGGGGTGTCGCGAACGGTTTTGCGCGGCTAGGGATGGCGGCATGATGGTCCGCGTCGGGCGGCCGTGCCGCTCGGCCGCCATCTTGATGATCGCAATGGGGGTGGGCGGCACGGGCTGGTCCGGCCGTGCCCTTGCGCAGACCACATCCCCGAAGCCTGCCGCGAACCAGACCGTCCAGACGGGTACACCCCCCGAGGTCGACGACCCGACCATGCTCGACCCGTCCGCGCCGCTGGCCCCCTTGCCGGAGATCGGCGTGGCCTGGCCCGACCTGGCGACCGCGCCCGGCGATCCGGCTGGCGCGATGGCGGCGACCGTCGATGCCGCGGCGGAGCGGCGTTATCACTGGAAGGTCGAGGGGATCGACGGCGCGGGCGCACTGGTCCGCCAGCGGTTCGAGCAGCTCTCCTCGCTGGACAATAATGATGGCGAGCCCGCCAATGCCGCGCAGCTCGACCGCCGCGCGCGCGAGGATGCGGCACTGCTCACCAACCTGTTGCGCGGCGCGGGTTATTATGATGCGCAGGTCGCGACCCGGATCGAGCCGGGCGACCAGCCGACCGTGGTACTGGAGGCGACGCCGGGCAATCTCTATCGCTTCGCGGGCGTCACGCTGGCGGGGGTACAGGCGGCGGGCGACAAGGCCGCGCCGCTGGAAAAGGCGTTCGGCATCAGGCCGGGCGATCCGGTCGACGCCGACACCATCGTCGCGGGCGAGGCCAAGCTGAAGGCGGCGGTGGGTGAGGAAGGCTTTCCCTTCGCCAAGGTCGGCGATCCGCAGATCGTGGTCGACCGCGCGGCCCGCACCGCGACGCTGGACCTGTCGGTCGATCCGGGATCGTCGCGCCGCTATGGCCGGATCGTCATGGCGAACGACAAGCTGTTCGATGCCCGGCACGTCCAAGACATCGCCCGCTTCCAGCCCGGCCAGCCTTATGACTCCGCCGGGCTCGACGATCTGCGCCGCGCGCTGGTGCAGACCGGCCTTGTCTCCTCGGTCGATGTGAAGCCCGTGCCCGGCGACACGCCCGACACGGTGAACATCGCCGTCGCGCTGGAGCCCGCGCCGCCGCATACCATCGCGGGCGAACTGGGTTACGGCACCGGCGAGGGCGCGAGCGCGACGATCAACTGGACCGACCGCAACCTCTTCCCGCCCGAGGGCGCGCTGACCCTGCGCAGTGTGCTGGGCACCCGCGAGCAGCTGGGCGCGGTCGTGTTCCGGCGCAACAATTTTCAGGGCCGCGACCGGGTGCTGACCGTGCAATTCTCGGCCGCACACATCCTGCGCGACGCCTATGAGGCCAAGACCCTCTCGCTGTCGGGCGGACTGGAGCGGCAGACCAACATCTTCTTCCAGAAGACATGGACCTGGTCGCTGGGTGCCGAACTGCTGACCTCGGACGAGCGGGACGTGATCGAGAGCACCGGCGAGCCGCGTCGGCGGACCTTCTTCATCGGTGCCTTGCCGACCAGCCTGAACTACGATGGCTCGGACGATCTGTTGAACCCGACGCGCGGCTTTCGGCTGGGCGGGCGGCTTAGCCCGGAGGTGTCGCTGCAGGGTAGCGTCTTCGGCTATACCCGGACGCAGATCGATGCGAGCCTCTATCATCCGTTCGGTGAGCGGGTGGTGCTGGCGGCGCGGACGCGGCTGGGCACAATCCTGGGCGCGCCGCGCGACCAGATCGCGCCGTCGCGGCGTTTCTACGCGGGCGGCGGCGCGTCGGTGCGCGGCTATGGTTTCCAGGCGATCGGGCCGCGCGACGCGAACAACGATCCGATCGGCGGGCGCAGCTTAGCCGAATTCTCGATCGAGGCGCGAGTGCGGACCTTCGGCAATTTCGGCATCGTGCCGTTTCTCGACGCAGGCAACATCTCCACCACACCCTTGCCGCGCCTGACGGGTCTGCGTTTCGGCACCGGGCTGGGGGTGCGTTACTATTCCAATTTCGGGCCGATCCGCTTGGATGTTGGTACGCCGCTGAACCCGCAAAAGGGGGATAGCCGGGTCGCGGTCTATGTCTCGCTGGGGCAGGCCTTTTGAGCGAGGACGCCGCCCCGCCGCCGCCGCCCGCGCGGCCGCGTGTCCGCTGGGTGCGGGCGGTGGCGATCGCGCTGGTGGCGCTGATCGGTATCGTCATGGCGGCGCTGGGCATCGTCGATACCTCGATCGGCCATCGCTGGGTCGTGGATCGGATCGCGACCATTCGCACCGATACCGGCCTGCGCTTCTCGGTGGGGCGGATCGACGGGTCGCTCTATTCGGACATGCGGCTGGTCGATCTGCGCGTCTATGACCTGGACGGGATGCTGGTACGGGTGCCCCAGGCGCGGCTCGACTGGCGACCGTGGAACTGGACGCGGGGCACGCTCGACATTCGCCGCGTCGAAGCGCCGCTGGCGATGCTCTATCATGTGCCGCACACCCGGCGGACGGGCAAGCAGGGGCCGATCCTGCCCGATTTCGATATCCGGATCGACCGGCTCCGGCTCGACCGGCTGATCCTGGCGGCTCCCGTGCTGGGGCGACAGCGGGTCGCGAAGGTCGAGGGACAGGCCGATATCCGCGATGGCCGCGCGCTGGTGACGATGGACGGCGTGGTCGCGGGCACCGACCGGCTCCGCCTGCGCCTGGATGCCCAGCCCGATCGTGACCGGTTCGACCTGGACGTGCGGGCCCAGGGTGGCGCGGACGGCGTGCTGGCCAAGATGGTCGGTGCACGTGCGCCGGTCGCGCTGACGGTCGACGGCGCTGGCCGCTGGTCGCGTTGGGACGGTCGTGCGCGAGGGGTCATTGCCGGACGGCGCGCCATCGCGCTGAGGCTGGCGGCGCGTTCGGGTCGCTATGCGCTGTCGGGCGACATCGCGCCGTCGCTGGTGCTGCGGGGCCGTCTCCAGCGGCTGACCGCGCCCCGTGTCGTGGTCGCCGGACAAGCCGATTTCTCCGACCGGCGGCTGAACGGCGCGCTTGTCCTGCGCTCGCCCGCCTTGCGCGTCCGCGCGCGGGGCGTGGTCGATTTGGGCGCGGGCGCGTTCGAGGGGCTGCGCGTCGATGCCAGCCTTTTGCGACCGGGGGCGCTGTTCCTCAACATGAGCGGCCAGACCATCACCCTGGCGACCCGGCTGGACGGGGCATTCGGTCGGGCGACCTTCGACTATAAGCTCGCCGCGACCCGCTTCGCCTTCGACCGGACGGGGTTCGAGGACGCTCATGCCAGCGGCAAGGGGCGGTTGAGCGGCGGCTGGCCGTGGGTGCTGCCGGTGCGCTTTACGGCGCGAGCCGTAACCGGCGTGGGCGAGGCGGCGGGAGGCATCCTCCACAGCTTGTCGGTCGCGGGCGACCTGCGCATCACCCCGCATGAGATTCTGGGACAGGGCCTCGCGCTGCGCTCCGACAAGCTGGCGGGCAAGCTCAACCTGCGCATCGACCTGACCAACGGGCGTTATGATGTCGGGCTGAACGGCGCGTTGCAACGCTATCTGATCCCCGGCCTCGGCATCGTCGACGTCCGATCGACGCTGACCGCCGTGCCGGGCGCCGATGGGCATGGAACCCGCGTGATCGGCAAGGGCGAGGCGCAGGTGCGGCGGCTGGACAACGCCTTTCTCCGCTCGCTGGCGGGCGGGTTGCCGCACCTGACCACCGATCTGGAGCGGGGCGTGGACGGGGTGTTCCATTTCCACCGCCTGGTGCTGACCGGCCCCGATATCCGCCTGACCGGCGAGGCGATCCGGCGGCGGGACGGCACCTTCCATTTTGTCGGCGGCGGACGTCAGCGCAGCTATGGCCCGGTCCAGATGGTGCTCGACGGGCGGATCGACCGGCCGACGCTGGACCTGCAACTTGCCTCGCCCAATGCGGCGATGGGCCTGCGCGATGTGAAGGCGCATCTCGATCCCACCGATCAGGGCTTTGCCTTCCGGGCCGCCGGGGGATCGCGGCTGGGCCCGTTCCAGGCGAGCGGGGCCATATTGCTGCCGCGTGGGCAGAATGCGGTTATCCAGATCCAGCCATTGCTCGTCGCGGGCGCGCGGGCGACGGGGGCGCTGACCGTGGTGCAGGGCGGCTTCAACGGGCGGCTCGACGTCGTGGACGGCGGGCTGTCGGGCGAACTGCTGTTCCGTCCGGTCGGCACGGTCCAGCGGATCGAGGCGCATCTGGCCGCGCGTCAGGCGCAGATTTCGGCCATCACCGTCCGGCAAGGGCGGCTGGACATGGTGGCGCTGCTCGACCCGGCGGGGGCATCGGTCGAGGGCTCCGCCCAGGCGCAAGGGCTGCGGCACGGCGCGTTCCACATCGCGCAGATGACCGGCACCGCCCGGCTGCGCGGGGGCACCGGAGAGGTACGGGTCGGCATTTCGGGCTCGCGTGGCCGCGCCTTCTCGATCCAGACGGTGACGCAGGTTACGCCCGGTCGCTTTACCGTGAGCGGGCAGGGGACGCTCGACCGCCGCCCGCTGCAACTCCTGTCGCCCGCAGTCGTGACGCGCGACGGCGACGGCTGGGTCCTCGCGCCGACGCGGTTGAGCTTTGCGGGGGGTGAGGCGAAGCTGGCCGGGCGGCTCGATGCCGATGGGACGGAGGTGCAGGCCAGCCTGACGCGAATGCCGCTGACCGTACTCGACATCGGTTATCCAGGCCTGGGTCTGGGTGGCACCGCGACGGGCACGCTGACGATCCGACAAGGGATTGGCGCGCCGACGGGCAAGGCGGACCTGACCATTCGCGGGCTGACACGCGCGGGCTTGGTGCTCAATTCGCGGCCGATCGATATGGGCGTGGCGGGCCTGCTGTCCGCCGACCGTCTGGGCGTACGCGCGGTGATGGCGTCGGGCGGCAAGATCATCGGCCGGGCGCAGGCGCTGCTGGTGCCGGGCGGCGGGGGCGACTGGGCCGCCAGGATGCAGGCCGGGAAGCTGATCGCGCAGCTTCGCTATGCCGGGCCCGCCGACACGCTGTGGCGGCTGACCGGGGTCGAGATGTTCGACCTGTCCGGTCCGGTCGCGATCGGCGCGGATGTCACCGGGGCGCTGAGCCAGCCGGTCATTCGCGGCGCGGTGAAGGCGGTCGGCGCACGGATCGAGAGCGCGACGACCGGCACCGTCCTGACCGATGTGCAGGCCAGCGGCCGCTTCGGCGGATCGCGGCTGGTCATCGACCGCTTCGCCGCGCAGGCGGGCAAGGACGGGCGTGTCGCCGGCACCGGCCAGTTCGACTTTGCGGGCGGACACGGCGTCGCGCTGGACCTGTCGCTCAACGCGCGCAACGCGGTGATGATCGCCCGCGACGATATCGGTGCGACCGTGACCGGGCCGCTGACCTTCCATTCGGACGGGGCAGGCGGCACCATCTCGGGCGATGTCGTGCTCAACCGCAGCCGCTATCGCCTGGGCCGCGCGACGGCGGCGACGGCGGTGCCGCAGCTCAACATCCGCGAGATCAACATTCCCGGCGGCGGCGAAGAGGACGATGTGCCGCGCAAGCCCTGGACACTGGCGATCGTGGCCAAGGCGCCCAACGGCCTGATCGTCTCCGGCCTGGGCCTCAACAGCGAGTGGTCGGCGGACCTGAAGATCGCAGGAACGCCGGACAACCCGGCGATCACCGGCCAGGCGACGCTGATCCGCGGCGATTACGAATTTGCGGGGCGTGAGTTCGATCTGGCGCGCGGCGTCATCCGTTTCGGCGGAGAGGTGCCCGCCAACCCCGCGCTCGACATCGCGGCCAATGCCAACGTCCAGGGACTGAGCGCCACCATCCGGGTGACCGGCACCGCGCTGAAACCCGAGATCGGCTTTTCCAGCACGCCCGCGCTGCCGAACGACGAACTGCTGTCGCGCCTGCTTTTCGGCACCTCGATCGCCAGCCTGTCCGCGCCCGAGGCGTTGCAACTCGCCGCCGCCGTCGCCGCCTTGCAGGATGGCGGCAACGGGCTGAACCCGATCAATGCAGTGCGGCGCGCGGCGGGGCTCGACCGCCTGCGCGTGCTGCCCGCCGATGTGCAGATCGGACGCGCCACTTCGGTCGCGGCGGGCAAATATATCACCCGGCGCTTCTATGCCGAGATCATCACCGACGGGCAGGGCTATTCCGCGACCCAGGTCGAGTTCCAGGTGACGCGCTGGCTATCGCTGCTCTCCAGCATCTCGACGCTGGGGCGGCAGAATGTGAATGTGCGGATATCCAAGGACTATTGAGGCGTTGGCCCGCCCGAATCGCGTTTAGGAGTTTGGCGCATGGAAAAGACCGCCTTCATCGAAAAGACCGGCGGGCCCGAGGTCATCCAATGGCGTGACGAAGAACTGCCGCCGCCCGGCCCCGGCGAGGTGCGGATGCGGCACCATGCGGTCGGGCTGAACTATATCGACACCTATCACCGCAGCGGGCTGTACCCGATCGATCTGCCCGGCAAGCTGGGCTCCGAAGCGGCGGGCGTGGTCGAGGCGGTGGGCGAGGGCGTGAGCGACTTTAAGGTCGGCGACCGGGTCGGCGTGTTCGGTCCGGCGCGCGGGGCCTATGCCACGGCGCGCAACGTCGCGGCCGACCTGCTCGTGCCGCTGCCCGATCATGTCGACGATCGGACGGCGGCGGCGATCCTGTTGAAGGGCGCGACGACCGCTTTCCTGATCGAGGATTGCGCGAAGGTGCAACCGGGCTGGCCGGTGCTGGTCCATGCGGCGGCGGGCGGTGTCGGGCACCTTGCGGTCGGCTGGCTGAAGGCGATTGGCGCGACGGTGATCGCGACCGTGGGCAGCGAGGCCAAGGCCGAGAAGGCGCGGGCCGCCGGGGCCGATCATGTCATCCTCAACCGGACCGAGGATGTCGCGGCCCGCGTGCGCGCGATCACCGGCGGGCAGGGTGTCCCCGTGGTGCTCGACGGTGTCGGCAAGGCGACCTGGGAGGCCTCGCTGAACAGCACCGCGCGGCGCGGCCTGGTGGTCAGCTTCGGCAATGCCTCGGGCGCGGTCGATGGCGTGAACCTCGGCATCCTGGCGGCCAAGGGCTCGTTGTTCGTCACCCGGCCGACCCTGTTCGACTATGCGGTAACGGCGGCGGAAAAGCGCAGCCTGATCGCGCGGGTCTTCGCCATGCTGGAAAAGCGCGCCATCACGCCGGAGATCGGCCAGAGCTTCGCCCTGACCGACGTGGCCGAGGCGCATCGGGCGATCGAGGCGGGGGAGACGGTGGGGAGTACGGTGTTGATCCCCTGAGCGGGGCAACAACGGATTCACCTGCCATCGGCACTTCGCTATCCTGCCGCCGACCCCATGCCTGGAGACCTTCGATGATCGCACTCCTGCCGCTCGCCCTGCTGGCCCTGCAGTCGGCCCCGGCCGCGCCGCCCGCGCCCGCCACGACCGAAGCGCCCAAGCCCGTCATGGTCCGCGTCGCGATGCAGACCAGTCTCGGCCCCGTGGTCCTCGACCTCGACCGGACCCACGCGCCGATCACGACCGCCAATTTCCTGCGCTATGTGGACCAGCATCGGCTGGACGGCGTGACCTTTTACCGCTCGGTTCGTGTCGCGCCCGATTTCGGCTTCGTCCAGTTCGGTATCCAGAACGAGCCCAGGCGCATCCTGCCCCCGATCGTGCATGAGCCGACGACCAAGACCGGCATCAAGCACCTGAACGGCACCATCTCGGTGGCGCGGCTGGCCCCGGGCACGGCGCGCGGCGACTTCACCATCATGGTCGGCGACCAGCCCTCGCTCGATGCCGATCCCAGCAAGCCCGGCGACAATCTGGGCTATGCCGCCTTCGGCCATGTCGTCGAGGGGATGGACGTGATCCATGCCATCCTCGACCAGCCCGCCGATCCCTCCAAGGGACCTTTCAAGGGCGAGATGCTGGCCGCGCCGGTCAAGATCCTGTCGGCCAAGCGGCTGACGGTGACGCAGTGACCTCGCACTGAACGGATGGGGCGCGACGGTAGCTCTCCGTCGCGCCCTGCCGATCAGAACTCGAAGTGAAGCGTACCGATGACCGTCCGGCCGTTGCCGAAGTTCAGCCAGCCGCCATTCGCGATCCGGGGCGCCGACCAGACATTGCTGTAATAGCGCTTGTCGAGCAGGTTGGTCACGTTGAGCTGGAAATAGGTCTTGGGCAGGCCGACCGCCCCCAGGCCGATCTGCGCATCGAGGTCGACCAGCGTATAGCCGGCAGAGATCGCATCATTTTCATCGGTGATGAAGCGATCCCCGACATGCTTGGCCGAGACACCCAGGACGAGGCTGGGCAGCGTGATCTGCGCCCGGGTGCCATATTGCCAGTTGGGCGTATCGACCAACTGCTTGCCCTTGGTCGCGATCAGGATCGCACCGGAGCCGTCACCATTCAGCACATCGTCCCGCAGCGTCGACTTCAGGTAGGAGCCGAACCCGTAAAGCGACAACCAACGGGTCGGGGTGAGCGACAGGGTGGCGTCGATGCCCTTGCTGTCCACCCGGCCGACATTGCGGCTGGCGCTGATCGTACCACCGCCTTCCAGCGGCACGGTCACGTTGAGGATACGGTTGTCGTAGCGGATGAACCAACCGCCAAGCTGAGCCTGTACGATTCCGCTGGTGTAACGCAGGCCGGTGTCGAAGGAGTCGGTACGCTCGGGAACCGCCTCCTTGTCCTTGAGCGAGATGACCTTGTCGTCATAGGAATAGATGTCGGTGCTGGGGGCCGAGAAGCCGCGGTTCCAGCTGGCATAGAGGCTGAGGGCGGGGGCCATCTGCCACACCATGCCGATATTGGGCAGGAACGCGCGGTACTCGCGAATACGACCGGTATAGGGCGGGCCGAACTTGGCCGTGCGGTTGTCGGCGGCCACCTGCTGCGCGGACTGGGACGTGCAATAGGCTTCGCTGCCGCTTCCGGGGATCGTATAGCAGGCATTGCTCATGTTGCGGCGATAGAAGGCCGCGCGCAAACCGATGGTCAGCGACAGGCTGTCGTTGATCGGCCGCCCGCGATACTCGCCCGACAGCTGATGCAGGATCGAGTAGGTCAGGCGATTGCGCTTGGTGAGCGGCGCGCCCGCCGCATCCAATACGGCTGCGTCACCGCCGCCCAGGCCGCGGAAATAGGATTTGGGGCGACCATCGGGGTACAGAAAACCCGCCTCGCCGGTCTGGCGGGTGCGCGCCCGATCCCAGGTATAGGCCAGACGCACCAGATTGGCCGCGTCGATATCATAGCGCAGACCGGCAATCGCGATCAGGCGATGAGTCTGCGTGTTCGAGGGATAGAAGAGACGTACATAATCGAGCAGATCGCCATCGCCGTTCAGATCGCGACCCGCCGCGCGGCCTGCACCCATCCGCCCAAACTGATTGCGCGAAACGCCTGACTGCGTGGCATTGGCATCGCTTTCGGCAAACACGTTGGAGCCGCCGCCATTGGCGAGCGTATAGCTGTACCCGCCGTCGGCCGTGAAGGTCAGGTGATCGCTCAACGTGAACAGGCTGTTGAAACGGAGATTGCCGGTGTCGACCGGATTCACGTTGATCTGTCGCACATTGGTGCACAGACGCCGATCGTCCTGCACGGACCCGGCACCGGGGCTGGCAGAGGCCAGCGCGCACTCGTTTGAGTTGAAGAAGCCGCCCGTCGCCAGCACCTGGTCATATTGCTGTCGTGTCACGTCGACACGGACCGGATTGGCGGCCGTTGCCGTCTTGATCGGAAACGGGTTGCCCAGGATCGTATTGATCTGCGCGACCGATGGATTGCCATAGCCGGTGTTGCGATGCTGGTAGAAGAAACCCGCCAGCGAGACGAAATCCTTGCCTGAGCCCAGCGGCTGGTAAACGCGGGCATTGTACTGACTTTTGCGCACGATGGAGAAAGGGAACAGGTCGTAACGCTGGTTGCTGGCCGCCACCCAGGCTCGCGTGCCGCTCTGGTTCAGATCGCCGGTGTTGATCAGGCCGAAGACGCGGTTCATATTGCCCCGCCCGTGGGAATAGACGCCCATCGCGCTGACCTTCTCGGTCGGCATGATCGTCCGATAGTTGACCGTCCCGCCCGATGCGCTGGCCGACGGCGTGTCGACGTCGGTCGAGCCAAAGCCGACATTGACCGATTCGACCAGTTCGGGATCGACCTGCTGGGCGGAGTAGATGGCGTAGTTGCCCGCATCGTTCAGCGGCAGGCCATCGAAGGTGAAGGCGATACGCGACTGGTCGAAGCCGCGGATGCGGATTGTGCCGCCATTGCCGCCATAAGGATCACTGGCGACATAGTTGACGCCGGGCACCATGTTGATCGCGTTGAAGATCGACTGACCGGGGACGGTATGCGCGATATAGTCCTGGGTCACGACCGCGCGCGCCTTGGCCGAATTGGACATTTCGATGCCCGTGCCTGCCAGTTTCTGGCCGGTGATGATGATGTCGTCTTCGGCGCGGTTCTCGGCCGCGATCGTTCCGGCGGTCTGAGCGATGGCGGTATGCGACGTGAACGCCATCAGGCACGCGCCGCCGAACCCGGCAGCGCGGGTGATTCTCGATTTCATGCTTAGTCCCCACAGGCTTGGATTGGCCTTGGGGCAGCGCACTAGAAGCGATCTGTGTCGCCTTTGTTGCAAATTTTATATGTAAAAACGGAAGCGCCTATATGCTCGCTTTGGTCCTATTCAGTCCGTTACAGGCGCGCCCGCAGTTACGAACATGGGGGGCTTTTCGGCTTTATGATGCGATCCTGGTCATTTACGGGGCGGGATGGGCGCAAAAAGAAAGGGGCCTTGCAGCCCCTTTCCCCGTAGTGACATCGATCAGAGGCTGGATCAGCCGCTGTAATACATGTCGTATTCGACCGGGCTGGGGGTCATTTCCCAGCGCATCACTTCGTGCATCTTCAGCTCGATATAGCTTTCGATCTGGTCCTTGGTGAACACGTCGCCCTTCAGCAGGAAGTCGTGGTCCGCGGCCAGCGAGTCGAGCGCTTCGCGGAGCGAACCGGCGACGGTCGGGACCTGGGCCAGCTCGGCGGGCGGCAGGTCGTACAGGTTCTTGTCCATCGCTTCGCCCGGATGGATCTTGTTCTGGATACCGTCCAGACCTGCCATCAGCAGCGCCGCATAGGCGAGATACGGGTTCGCCAGCGCGTCGGGGAAGCGCACTTCGACGCGCTTCGACTTCGGGCCGGTGCCGTATGGGATGCGGCACGAGGCCGAGCGGTTGCGCGCCGAATAGGCGAGCAGCACCGGCGCTTCGTAACCCGGCACCAGACGCTTGTAGCTGTTGGTGGTCGGGTTGGTGAAGGCGTTCAGCGCCTTGGCGTGTTTGATGACACCGCCGATGAAGTACAGGCAGGTCTCCGAGAGCCCTGCATAGCCGTTGCCGGCGAACAGCGGGGTCTTGCCTTCCCAGATCGAGAAGTGGGTGTGCATGCCCGAGCCGTTATCTTCCTTGATCGGCTTCGGCATGAAGGTCGCGGTCTTGCCATAGGCCTGTGCGACCTGATGCACGACATACTTGTAGATCTGCATGCGGTCGGCGGTCTGGGTCAGCGTGCCGAAGGTCATGCCCAGTTCATGCTGTGCGGCGGCGACTTCGTGGTGGTGCTTGTCGCAGGGCAGGCCCATTTCGAGCATGGTCGAAACCATCTCACCACGAATGTCGACGGCCGAGTCGACCGGCGCGACGGGGAAATAGCCGCCCTTGGCGCGCGGCCGGTGGCCGAGGTTGCCGCCCTCATATTCGCGGCCGGTGTTGGTCGGCAGCTCGATATCGTCGATCTTGAAGTAGGACGACGCATAGTTCGTGTCGAACTGGACGTTGTCGAACATGAAGAATTCGGCTTCCGGGCCGACATAGACGGTGTCGCCGATGCCGGTGGTCTTCACGAACGCCTCGGCGCGCTTGGCGGTCGAGCGCGGATCGCGGGCATAGAGCTCGCCGGTCGACGGTTCGACGATGTCGCAGAACACGATCAGCATCGGGGTGGCCGAGAAGGGATCGGTGTACACGGCGTCGAGGTCGGGCTTGAGGACCATGTCCGACTCGTTGATCGCCTTCCAGCCCTCGATCGAGGAGCCGTCGAACATCAGGCCGTCGGTCAGCTCGTCCTCACCCAGGATCGAAGCGACCATGGTCAGATGCTGCCACTTGCCCTTGGGATCGGTGAAGCGCAGGTCGACCCACTCGATCTCTTCGTCCTTGATCTGCTTCAGGATATCGCTGGCCGTATTCGCCATGTTCCGTTCTCTCTCTGCTTGGCCGCCCTCCGACGAAAGGCCGGGGCCGGTGATACGTGTTTAGGCGGGCCGAATGTCGGCCCGGTGACGGATGGGTATGGGGTGCGTCAGATCGCCGCGTCGTCGCGTTCGCCCGTGCGGATGCGCAGCGCGGTCTCGACCGGGATCACGAAAATCTTGCCATCGCCGATGCGACCGGTCTGCGCGGCGGCGGCGATCGCCTCCACCACGCGTTCGGCCAGGCCGTCCTCGACCACCACTTCCAGCTTCACCTTCGGCAGGAAGTCGACGACATATTCGGCTCCGCGATAAAGCTCGGTATGGCCCTTCTGGCGGCCGAAGCCCTTCGCCTCGGTGACGGTGATGCCGGACACGCCGATTTCGTGCAGCGCTTCCTTCACCTCATCCAGCTTGAAGGGCTTGATGATCGCCTCAATCTTTTTCACGAGTCTGACTGTCCCCGATGGTGTTCGAACCCTCGCCCGACCGCCTGCGTAGCAGGGATCGTGCCAACTGCGTCGCCCTCGTGGAAGGGCAAGAAAATGGTAAGGATTGCGCCCGAAAAGCGGGCAAGATGCCGTGTGCTGCTCAATATATGGGCAGCGATCACAGGATGCCCCGCACGGCTTCCGGTGGACGGCCGATGACGACACCTTTGGCAGTCTCGACCAGAGGCCGCTCGATCAGGATTGGGTTGGCGGCCATCGCGACGAGGATCGTGGCATCGTCGGCGTCGACAAGCGCCTTGGCCTCCGCTTCCGCCTTGCGCAGCCCGTCGCGCGGGGAAAGCCTGCCCTTGGCATAGAGGCGCCGCAGTTCCTCGGTATTCGGCGGCGTCTTCAGATATTCGATCACTGTCACATCCGCGCCAGCCTCGTTCAGGAGGGCCAGCGCCTCGCGCGATTTGGAGCAGCGCGGGTTGTGGAGGATCGTCGCCTTCATCGCCATTGCTTCTGGCATGAGCGGCGGGGAATGTGGAGGGGTAATCCCCGCTTTCGGGCATGAAAAAGCCCCCTCCCGGCTGGGGAGGAGGCTTTTTATTTCAATCCCGGTGAAGGGCAGGGCGATTATGCGTCCTGCTTGGCCAGCCATTCCTCCAGCCACTTGATCGTATAGTCGCCCTTCTGGAACTCCGGATCGTCCAGCAGCGCCTGATGCAGCGGGATGGTGGTCTTCATGCCCTCGATCACGAACTCGTTGAGCGCGCGACGCAGGCGACGCAGCGCGCCTTCGCGGGTCGTGCCATAGACGATCAGCTTGGCGATCATGCTGTCGTAATAAGGCGGAACCTTATAGCCCTGATACAGCCCGCTATCGACGCGGACGTGCATGCCGCCAGGGGCATGATACATCTTCACCGTGCCCGGCGAGGGGGCGAAGGTGCGCGGGTCTTCCGCATTGATGCGGCACTCGATCGCGTGGCCGCGGAACTGCACGTCCTGCTGGCGCAGGGTCAGCGGGTGCCCCTCGGCGACGCGGATCTGCTCGCGCACCAGGTCCAGGCCGGTGATCATCTCGGTCACGGGATGTTCGACCTGCAGGCGGGTGTTCATTTCGATGAAATAGAACTCGCCGTCTTCCCACAGGAACTCGATCGTGCCCGCACCGCGATAGCCCATATCGGCCATCGCCTTGGCGACCACGCCACCCATGCGCGCGCGCTCCTCGGCCGTGATGATCGGCGACGGGGCTTCCTCCAGCACCTTCTGGTGGCGGCGCTGGAGCGAGCAGTCGCGCTCGCCGAGATGGATCGCCTGGCCGTTGCCGTCGCCGAACACCTGGAATTCGATATGCCGGGGATTGCCCAGATATTTTTCCATGTAGACGGTCGAGTCGCCGAACGCGGCCTTCGCCTCCGAGCCGGCCTGCTGCATCAGCGTTTCGAGCTGGTCCTCGGAGGACACGACCTTCATGCCGCGTCCGCCGCCGCCCGAGGCCGCCTTGATGATGACGGGATAGCCGATCTTGGTCGCGAGCGCCTTGGCCTCCTCGAGGTCCGAGATCGCGCCGTCCGAGCCGGGGACGAGCGGCAGGCCGAGCGCGCCGGCGGTGCGCTTGGCCTCGACCTTGTCGCCCATCACCCGGATATGCTCGGGCTTGGGGCCGACGAAGATCAGGCCGTGGGCCTCGACGATTTCGGCGAACTTGGCGTTCTCAGAGAGGAAGCCGTAGCCGGGGTGGATCGCATCCGCGCCCGAAATTTCGGCGGCCGAGATGATGTTGGGGATGTTGAGATAGCTGTCGGTGGCCGCGGGCGGGCCGATGCACACCGCCTGGTCGGCCAGGCGCACATGCATGGCATCGGCGTCGGCCGTGGAGTGCACGGCGACCGTCTCGATCCCCATTTCGTGACAGGCGCGGTGGATGCGAAGTGCAATCTCACCGCGATTGGCGATCAGGAGTTTCTTGATCTGCGCCAAGGCCGCTTACTCGACGACAACCAGGGGCTGGTCGAACTCGACCGGCTGGCCGTTCTCGACCAGGACGGCGGTGACGGTGCCCGCCTGGGTCGCGGTGATCGGGTTCATCACCTTCATCGCCTCGACGATCAGCAACGTGTCGCCGGCGGCGACCTTCTGGCCCACCGAGGCGAAGGGTTTGGCGCCCGGCTCGGCCGACAGATAGACGGTGCCGACCATCGGCGACTTCACGGCATTGGCCGAGACGGCCGGGGCCGAGGCGCCGACTTCCGCGGCGGCGGGCGCGACAGGCGCGGCCGCCGCCGGGGCGGGGGCTGCCACAGGCGCGGCCGCATAGGCCATCTGTGCCACGGCCGCCGCCTTGCGCGCGACGCGAATCTTGCGGTCGCCATGCTCGACCTCGATCTCGGTCAGGGCGGTGGCGTCGAGCAGCTCGGCGAGCTGACGGACGAGGTCGACATCGACCTTCATCGCTTGTTCAGTCTTTTCGGTCATGGGACGCGCTCCTGTCAGAACCGGGCCGCGGCTTCAAGCGCGAGCAGATAGGATTGCGCGCCAAAACCGGCGATTGTGCCTTTTGCGGCACGCCCGATATAGCTTTCATGGCGGAAAGCCTCCCGCGCATGGGGGTTGGAAAGGTGAACCTCGATCACCGGAGTCGTCACCGACTTGATCGCGTCGTGAATCGCGATCGAGGTGTGGGTGAAGCCCCCGGCGTTGAGTAGCACGGCTTTCGCCTCATAGGCCTGGGCCTCGTGCAGCCAGTCGATCAGATGGCCTTCATGGTTGGACTGGCGCATGTCGATCTCCAGATCGAGTTCGCGGGCCCGGTCCTCCAGCATCCCCGCGATATCGTCCAGCGTGTCATGGCCGTAGATATGCGGCTCGCGCATACCCAGCAGGTTCAGGTTCGGCCCGTTGAGGACATAAACGGTCGCGGGCATCGGCACTCCCATGGTTGCGGCTCGGGATGGCCGGGCCTAGATCGAGGGCCTTCCTTAACCGCATGCCCTATCCCACGTCGAGCGGGCAGCGACTTGCATGGTAAGTGACACATATGCCCCACACCGATGGAACCGTGACGATCACCGTGAATGGCGAGCATAAGCGGGTGGCGGCGGGCCTGTCGCTGGCCGATCTGGCGAACCAGCTGGGGCTGGTACCCGAAAAGGTCGCGGTGGAGCGCAATCTGGAGGTCGTGCCGCGCTCGACGCTGGCGCAGGTGCAGGTGGAGGATGGCGACGAGATCGAGATCGTGCACTTCGTCGGCGGCGGCGACCATGCCGCGCCAGTCGTCGAGGATGATTCGTGGGAGGTCGCGGGGCAGCGTTTCCGTTCGCGCCTGATCGTCGGCACGGGCAAGTATAAGGACTTCGCGCAGAATGCGGCGGCGGTCGAAGCCTCCGGCGCGGAGATCGTCACGGTCGCGGTGCGCCGGGTCAACGTGTCGGACCGCAACGCGCCGATGCTGACGGATTTCATCGACCCCAAGAAGATCACCTATCTGCCCAACACGGCGGGCTGCTTTACCGCGGAGGATGCGATCCGCACGCTCCGTCTGGCGCGTGAGGCGGGCGGTTGGGACCTGGTCAAGCTGGAGGTGCTGGGCGAGGCGAAGACGCTCTATCCGGACATGTATGAGACGTTGCGCGCGACCGATGTGCTGGCCAAGGAAGGCTTCAAGCCGATGGTCTACTGCGTGGACGATCCCATTGCGGCGAAGCGGCTGGAGGATGTCGGGGCGGTCGCGATCATGCCGCTGGGCGCGCCGATCGGGTCGGGGCTGGGCATCCAGAACAAGGTCACGATTCGCCTGATCGTCGAGGGCGCGAAGGTGCCGGTGCTGGTCGATGCCGGGGTCGGCACCGCGTCCGAGGCGGCGGTGGCGATGGAACTGGGCTGCGACGGCGTGCTGATGAACACCGCGATTGCCGAGGCCAAAGACCCGGTGCTGATGGCGCGCGCCATGAAGGCTGGGGTCGAGGCGGGGCGCATGGCGTATCGCGCAGGCCGCATGGGCATGCGCCGCTATGCCGACCCGTCGAGCCCGCTTGCGGGCCTGATCTGACATTAATTTCAGGGAACTTGCCGCGTAACGAAGTGTTTTGTCTTCGAGTGTTCAACGGGATCGCTTTGATCCCCAGTAATGGAGGCCCCCATGGGTGAACTCGTCGACAAGATCAAGGGCAACGTCAATGAACTGGTTGGCAAGGCCAAGGAAGCCATTGGCGAACACAACCATGACGAAAAGCTGCAGTCCGAGGGCGAAGCCCAGCAGCTGGAAGGCAAGGGCCAGCAGATGAAGGGTTCGGTGAAGGGCGCTCTTGGCGACAACATCTGAACCTGCTAATCGTTTCTGACTAAAGCAATCAGCAACGAACTTGCCGCCTCGGGTCACTCCGGGGCGGTTTTGTTTTGTCTATGTTTGATCTGGTCATGCAATCGATTTCTGCTTGTATCGCCTTGGCAGCGTGGAAACGGTTTTGTGAGCGTTATTAGTCTGTTGGGTAGAAGCTTCCGTCGTCCGGCCCGCTTGTTCCGTACACGCTATGCCGGGTTGACCGGGCTCTACCCCTCCGCCTAACGCTTGCCGCATTATAGGGAGGACGCCCATGCAGAAGCTCTATTCCGACGCGGCCGCTGCGCTCGACGGCCTGCTCCATGATGGCATGACGATCTGCGCCGGGGGCTTCGGCCTTTGTGGTATCCCGGAGCGGCTGATCGACGCGATCGAGGCCGCGGGGGTCAAGGACCTGACCATCGCCAGCAACAATGCCGGGATCGACGGCGTGGGGCTGGGCAAGCTGCTCCGCTCGCATCAGGTCAAGAAGATGATCTCCTCCTATGTCGGCGAGAACAAGGAGTTCGAGCGGCAATATCTGAGCGGCGAACTGGAGGTCGAGTTCTGTCCGCAGGGCACGCTCGCCGAGCGTTGCCGGGCAGGGGGCGCGGGCATCCCTGGTTTCTATACCAAGACCGGCGTCGGCACGAGGGTGGCCGAGGGCAAGGAAGTGAAGAGCTTCGACGGTGAGGATTACATCCTTGAGCGTGGCATTCGCGCCGACCTGTCGATCATCAAAGGGTGGAAGGCCGACGAGGCCGGAAACCTGATCTTCCGCAAGACCGCGCGCAACTTCAACCAGCCGATGGCGACGGCGGGGCGTATCTGCGTTGCCGAGGTCGAAGAGGTGGTGCCGGTGGGTAGCCTCGACCCCGATCAGATCCATCTGCCAGGCATCTATGTGAAGCGGATGATCGTCGGCGCGCCCTATGAGAAGAAGATCGAGTTTCGCACGGTGCGCGAACGGGTTTGATTTTCTGGGGGTGAGGGGATGCGGAGAGCGCCAGTCCTCCCCCCGACCCCCTCCCGCCTGCGGGAGGGGGAGCGTGCTTGGCGGACATTGGGGGCGTAAACATATGTCGAAAAAGCAAGACGGTAGCCACGCAACCGCTCCCCTCCCGCAAGCGGGAGGGGTTGGGAGAGGGCTCCCCGGCCTGAGGCTGGGCGTTGCCCTTGCCGCCGCCCTGACCCTATCCGGCTGCGTCGTCGCCGTCGGCAACAACAGCCCCGCACCTCCGCCACCCGTCGCCAACCCCAAGCTGGCCGGGATGCAGTACTTATACGGCTCAGCCGAAGCCGATGCGATATCGCGCCAGGCGTGGAACGCACTCGTCACCTATACCGCCGACCGGGTGCGCCATCCGGTGCGCGACAGCGTGGTGCTGGATGAGGATGCCACCCTCGATAGTCCCCGCTTCGTGTCTTGCGCGGGCAAGCGCCCAGCGGCGGTGTTCGATGTCGACGAGACCGTGCTCCTCAATCTCGGCTTCGAGCAGGATGATCTGACCGGCCGCGCCGGCCGCGCCTTTTCTGATCGCTGGCGCGCCTGGGAGCAGAGCGACGGTCATGCCGTGCTTCCGACACCCGGCGCGGCGGCGGCGATCGCGGACCTGCGGACGATGGGTGTGACAGTGATCTTCAACACCAATCGCGACGATGCGGCGGGAGCAGCCCGCGCGATCGAGGCCGCGGGGCTTGGTCCGGCAGTGCATGGTGACACGCTGTTCGTGCGGACCGACACCAATACCGGTGATAACAAGGACGCTCGCCGCTGGCGGATCGCTGACCGCTATTGTGTGATTGCGATGGGCGGCGACCAGTTGGGGGATTTCAGCGAGTTGTTCAACGATCCGGCCAGCGTTTCGCAACGCCGCGCGAAGGCGGATGGCCCGCGTGTCGCGGCGCTGTGGGGCCGTGGCTGGTTCGTCTTTCCGAACCCCGTCTACGGCAAGGCGCTGAAGGGTATGCCCGACGACATCTTCCCCGCCGACCGGCGGTGGCATCCGACAGGAGAGCAGTGAGCATGGCCTGGACCCGCGACGAAATGGCCGCCCGTGCGGCCAAGGAATTGAAGGACGGCTTCTACGTCAATCTCGGCATCGGTATCCCGACGCTGGTGGCCAACCATATCCCGCAAGGGGTTGAGGTGACGCTGCAATCCGAAAACGGGATGCTGGGCATCGGGCCGTTCCCCTATGATGACGAGGTCGATCCCGACCTGATCAACGCGGGCAAGCAGACGATCAGCGAACTGCCGCACTCCGTCTATTTCTCGTCGGCGGACAGCTTCGCGATGATCCGGGGCGGACATATCGACCTGACCGTGCTGGGCGCGATGGAAGTGTCCGAAGGCGGCGACATCGCCAACTGGATGATCCCCGGCAAGATGATCAAGGGCATGGGCGGCGCGATGGATCTGGTCGCGGGCGTCAAGAAGATCATCGTCGTCATGGAGCATAACGCCAAGGACGGCAGTCCGAAGTTCATCCCCGAATGCACCCTGCCGCTGACCGGGCGCAACGTCGTCGATATGATCGTCACCGACCTGGCCGTGTTCCAGCGTCCGGATCATTACAGCCCGTTCCGCCTGATCGAATGCGCGCCGGGCGTGACCGCCGACGAGGTGGCGGCGAAGACCACCGCCAAGTTCGAGCGCTGATGGCCTATACCCTCGTCACCGCGAACCGGAATTACTCCAGCTGGTCGCTGCGTCCCTGGCTGCTGATGAAGGCGCTGGGGATCGCCTTCACAGACCGGATCGAGCCGTTCGCGGCGGCGGAGAATTACGAGGCGTTCCGCGCCTTTTCGCCGACGGGGCAGGTGCCGGTGCTGCTCGATGGCGAGCGGACGGTTTGGGATTCGCTGGGCATCGCGCTCTATTTGGCCGAACGGCACCCCGGCATATGGCCCGAGGATGAAGCGGCCCGCGCCTGGGCAATGTGCGCCGTGGCAGAGATGCATGGCGGCTTTGGCGCGCTTCGGGCCGAGCGGACGATGAACAGCGGCGTGCGGGTGGAGGCGAAAGCGCCGTCCGCCCGGTTGGAGCGTGACGTCGCGCGGCTGGCGGAACTATGGGGCGAGGGGCTGTCGCGCTTTGGTGGGCCGTGGCTGGCGGGCGAGCGCTTCTCCGCGGTCGATGCCTTTTATGCGCCGGTGGCGTTCCGGGTGCGGACCTATGGCATCGATGTCGGCGCGGCCGGTGCGACCTGGGTCGAGACGCTGCTCGCGCACCCGGCGGTGAAGGACTGGGAGGCTCAGGCGTTGGCGGAGACGTGGCGCGATCCCGATCACGAGATCGAGCTGGCGGAATATGGCGGGGTGACTCAAGACTTCCGCGCGTGAGGAAAACCCGCCTCCGGAAGGCAAATTCGCTACCGAAGCGAAATAAGATTACGCTTCGCCTTTGCCTTTCGCACCTTTTCGGATAACAGCGCCCCCATCATGGCCCAACGACCCCAGACTCTGTACGAGAAGATCTGGGCCGCGCACGTTGTCGAACGGCGGCCCGATGGCACCTGCCTCATCTATATCGACCGCCACCTCGTTCACGAGGTGACGAGTCCGCAGGCGTTCGAGGGGCTACGCGCCGCCGGGCGCAAGGTGCGTCGTCCCGAGCTGACGCTGGCGGTGCCCGATCACAATTTGCCGACGACGCCGCGCAAGGACGCCAACGGCAACCTGCTGCCCATCGCCGACCCGGAAAGCGCACAGCAGCTGGACGCGCTTCGTCGCAACACTGCCGAGTTCGGCGTCGACTATATCGATGCGACGGCGGCGGCGCAGGGTATCGTCCATGTCGTCGGGCCGGAACAGGGCTTCACCCTGCCGGGCACGACGCTGGTGTGCGGCGACAGCCATACCTCGGCACACGGTGCGCTGGGCGCGCTGGCCTTCGGCATCGGCACGTCGGAGGTCGAGCATGTGCTGGCGACCCAGACGCTGCTCCTCTCGCCGTCCAAGACGATGGAAGTGCGCGTCGATGGCGTGCTGGGTCATGGCGTGTCGGCCAAGGACGTCGTGCTGGCCATCATCGGCAAGATCGGTGCGGCGGGCGGCACCGGCCACGTCATCGAATTCACCGGCAGCGTCATCCGCAACCTGTCGGTCGAAGGGCGCCTGACCATCGCCAACATGTCGATCGAGGGCGGCGCGCGGGCGGGCTTGATCGCGCCGGACGAGACGACCTTCGCCTATCTGAAGGGCCGCCCCATGGCTCCCCAGGGCGAGGACTGGGAGAAGGCCGTCGCCTGGTGGCGGACGCTGCCGACCGATCCGGGGGCGGTGTACGACAAGGTGGTGACGCTGGACGCCGCCGACATCGCGCCGAACCTGACCTGGGGCACCAGCCCCGAGGATGTGGTGCCGATCACCGGCGTGGTTCCCGATCCCGACAGCTTCGCCGATCCGTCCAAGCGCGAAGCGGCGCGCAAGTCGCTGGACTATATGGGCCTGACCCCCGGCACCGCGATGCAGGATGTCGCGATCCAACACGTCTTCATCGGCAGCTGCACCAACAGCCGGATCGAGGATCTGCGCGCCGCCGCCGCCGTGGCACGCGACCGCAAGGTTGCCGACGGCGTCCGCGCGCTGGTCGTGCCGGGCTCCGGCCTGGTCAAGCGCCAGGCCGAGGCCGAGGGGCTGGACCAGGTGTTCGTACAGGCGGGCTTTGAGTGGCGCGAGCCGGGGTGTTCGATGTGCCTTGCCATGAACCCCGACAAGGTGCCGCCGGGCGAGCGTTGTGCCTCGACGTCGAACCGCAATTTCGTCGGGCGGCAGGGGCCGGGGGCGCGTACGCACCTGCTGTCCCCCGCGATGGCGGCGGCGGCGGCCGTGACCGGGCGCCTTTTCGATGTTAGAGAGTTGAATGTCCACGACGTCGATCGTGAAGACGCATAACAGGGACGGCAGGGGTAGCATCATGAAGCACGTATTGGTCATGCTCGTCACCGGCGCGGTGCTGTGCGGCGCGGCCGCCTATGCCGCCGGGGTCGCCTCGCGTCCCGCGACGGCCGAGCAGCGGCCTGCACCGAAGCGCTGAGCAGGGCAGGATCGACGCATGAATCCGGTCACGACCGTCTCGGGCACCGCCTATCCCTGGGGTGCCAAGAATATCGACACCGACGTCATCATTCCGGCGCATTGGTTGAAGACCATCACCCGCGCCGGTCTGGGGCGTGGCGCGTTCGAGACGGTGCGCGCGCAGCCGGGCAATATCTTCGACGATCCGCGTTATGCGGGCGCTCCGATCCTGATCGCGGGCGACAATTTCGGTTGCGGGTCCAGCCGCGAACATGCCGCCTGGGCGCTGGCCGATATGGGCATCCAGGCGGTGATCGCGCCGAGCTTCTCGGACATTTTCTCGGGCAATGCCTTCAAGAACGGCATCGTGCCGGTGGTCCTGCCGCAGGAGGCGGTCGACCGTCTTCTGGAGGTGGCGAAGGACCAGCCGATCACCGTCGATCTGGAAACGATGAGCGTCACGACGCCCTATCAGGATCGTTTTCCCTTCGAGCTGGACCCGTTTCGTCGCGAATGCCTGATGAAGGGGCTGGACGAAGTGGGGCTGACGCTGGCGCGAGATGAGGCCATCGGCCGGTTCGAGGGCGAGATGGCGGCGGGACGTCCCTGGATCGAGGGGCGGGCGCGGCTGACGGCGGCGCTGTCCTGATTTTCCTGTTTGCTGCGCTTGGTTAGAGGGCGAAGGCGACGACGCCTGCGATCAGGGCCCAGAGGACGAACGATGCCAACAGGCCGTTGACCAAGCCGGTCACCGGTGCCGATGGGGCCATGTCATACCCGCGGGCAACCTCGCGGCTTTTCGGGAAATGCTCGTGACGCATCGCTCTCTCCTGCCGATCGGCCCCGGCTCGTAAGGGCGGCCAGTCGTCCGATCACTGCGCTGCTTACATTACGAGCGAGCGATGCGCTATGTTCCTTTTGGCCGGTGCGAATTTGCGGCGCCCGATAACGACGCAGCGGCCCATTGGTTGCACCTGCGCCAGGTCATGCCTATTTCGGGCATCTAACGTGATGACTGGCGAAGCCCCGCGGGGCTGGGGGATAGCGGACCGATGACGAGTTTCGATGATCGCAGGAAGGGGTTCGAGGCCAAGTTCGTGGCCGACCAGGACATGATGTTCCGCATCACGGCCCGGCGTAACCGTCTGGTCGCGCAATGGGCCGCCGAGCGCATGAAGCTGACCCCCGCCGAGACCGACGCCTATGCCAAGGCGGTCGTCCAGGCCGATTTCGAGGAAGCGGGTGATGAGGATGTCATCCGCAAGCTGCTGGGCGACCTGACCGCCGCCGGGATCGATGTCGAGGAAGCCGAGGTCCGTCGTGCGCTTGATGAGCAGCAGGTCGAGGCCCGCCGCCAGCTGATCGAGAGCCGCTGACCATGCCGATGGCTGCCGACGATATCGCCGCGATGATCCGCTCCGCCATTCCCGATGCCGAGGTTCAGATTACCGACCTGGCCGGGGACGGCGATCACTATGCCGCCCATGTGGTAGCCGCCAGCTTTGCAGGTATGAGCCGCGTCGCGCGCACCCGCGCCGTCTATGCCGCGCTGGGCGGGCGCATGGGAGGCGAGCTCCACGCGCTGCAACTGACCACGGCGGTTCCGGCCGCCTGACCTGTTTTCCTTCGAGGATGAATGACATGACCGACGATACGAACGCGCGGATCGATGCGCTGGTGAAGGACAATGCCGTCCTGCTGTTCATGAAGGGCACGCCGCTCTTCCCGCAATGCGGTTTTTCCAGCCGCGCTGTGGCGATCCTGAACCATCTGGATGTGCCGTTCGAGAGCGTCGACGTCCTGCAGGACCAGGGCATTCGCCAGGGCATCAAGGCCTATTCGGACTGGCCGACCATCCCGCAGCTCTATGTAAAGGGTGAGTTTGTCGGCGGTTCGGACATCATGATGGAGATGTACGAAAGCGGCGAACTGGCCGAGCTGGTCCAGGATGTGAAGACCGCGTGATGCGACAGAGGGCCGGATGAAAATCCGGCCCTTTTTTATCCTTCCCGAAACGGGGAGGGGGACCAGCGAAGCTGGTGGAGGGGGATCGCCGCGAGGGGTGTCCTGTGTGGAAGCCCCCCTCCGTCATCGCTGGCGCGATGCCACCTCCCCGTGCCGGGGAGGATCGCTTTGCCTATTGACTACGCCTGTAATCGGCATAGGATTACGCTTGTAGTCAATGAGAGGGCGAGTCTATGGCCGAGCGTATCAGCGATGCCGAACATGCGGTGATGGAGGTCTTGTGGGACGAGGCCCCGCTGACCGCGCAGGATGTCGCCGAGCGGGTCGATCCCGAACGTGGCTGGAGCACCAACACCGTCAAGACGCTGCTTGGTCGCCTGCTCGCCAAGGAAGCCATCGGGCATGAGGAGCAGGGACGGCGCTATCTATACCGCCCGCTGGTCGCGCGTGACGATTATGTCGTGGGTGAATCCCGCCGTCTGATCGACCGGCTGTTCGGCGGCCGCCTGACCCCGCTGGTCGCGCATCTCGCTGAACGGGATGAGCTGACCGCACAGGACATTTCCGAGATCGAGGCGCTGCTCAAGGAGTTGAAGGCGTGAGCGGCGCGCAACTCGGCTGGGTGGTGGAGGCGATGATTGCCTCCACCCTCCTCATGGCGCTGGTCCTGCTGGCCCGCCGCCATGTCCGGCAGGCCTTTGGGCCGCAGGTCGCCTATGCGCTCTGGGCCTTGCCGCTGCTCCGCCTGATCCTGCCGCCGCTGCCGCGTGGGCTGTCGGAGCAGGCGACCCCGCCATTGGCGGCTGCGAGTGAGCGCTTCGCCACCTATGTCGTGCTGCCCATGACCGCGCAAATCTCCGCCACGCCGGATGCGCCCAGCATCTGGCCGATGGTGGAGCAGGGCGTGGCGCTGTTCTGGATTATCGGCGCGGCGGGGTTCCTGAGCTTCCAGCTGTTTCGCCATTGGCGTTTCCGCACGCGGCTGCTTGCGGATGCCGAACCGCTGGATGCGGTCAAGGGCGTGCGCGTGGTGGCCAGTGATGGCGCGCCGGGGCCGCTCGCCTTCGGTATCTGGCATCGCTACGTCGCCTTTCCGCGCGATTTCGCCGAGCGTTACGACGCCGATGAGCGTGACCTCGCACTGGCGCATGAGCTGGGCCACCACGCACGCGGCGACCTGATCGCCAACTGGATCGCGCTCGCCGTTCTAGCGCTGCACTGGTTCAACCCGCTGGCGTGGCGGGCCTTCCACGCGTTCCGTGCCGATCAGGAGCTGGCCAACGACGCCCGTGTCCTGAAGGGGCGCAGCCGGGCCGACCGGCATGTCTATGCCTGCGCCATCGTCAAGGCCGCGCATGGCCGCGCCCTGTCCGGCGCCTGTCACCTGCACACGATCGATGATCTGAAAGGGAGGCTGAAGATGTTGACCACTTCTCCGAAATCGCGTCGTCAGCTGGCGGTCGGCGGGGCCACCGTGTCCCTGCTGGTGCTGGCCGGGTTGGGCGCGACCGCGTCGGGCACCCCGGCGGCGGCGGCGCTCACCAGCAAGGTCGAGCGGACGCTGGGCGTCGACCTGACCAGCACGGCGGCGATCTTGCCCGCCGTCGCACAGACCGAGCCGGCCGTTCCCGCGGTGCCGCGCGTGCCCGCCACTCCGGCACCTGCCGCGATGCCCATGCCTGCAATCGCGGCGACCACGCCATCCATCCCGTCGGTGCCCGAAGTAACGCAGGTGGCGGACGTGCCACCGGTCCCGCCGCTTCCTGTCGCCCGTCGTTCCACGATGACGCGTGTCGGAGACACCAAGGTCATCCGCTTCGTCATGCCGGATGGCAAGGAACAGGTCACGACCATCCGTATCCCCGATATCCGCTCGCAAAAGTGCGGCGTCGGCGGTGGCGACACGCGGACGAGCTTCACGACCACCCGGCCCGGCGGCGCGATGGTGACCGTGATCTGCACCGACCGGATCGAGGCGATGGCGCAGAGCGCGGCGAAGTCGGCCCAGATGGCAAAGCGTTCGGCGCACACCAACATGAAGGTCGCCATGGCGGGCATCGACATGGCTCGGACCACGATTACCCAGGACCGCAACCTGTCCGACGAGGCCCGCCGCGAGGCGTTGGCCGGTCTGGAGCAGGCGACCGCCGAGCTGAAGGCCGAGATGGCCAAGCCCGAACAGGATTGATGCCTCTTCATGCCCCGCGTCCTTGTCGCGGCGCGGGGCTTGCCTATTGGCGGCGGGTTGCCCACATAATCGATAATGGCTGAGCATCCGACCGGCATCCCGATCCTGCTCGAGCCGCTGGTCATCCGCGTGCTCGCTCCCAATCCTTCGGCGTTTACCTATACGGGGACGCAGACCCATTTGGTCGGCGTCCGCGACGTCGCCGTCATCGATCCCGGTCCCGATGATCCCGCCCATCTCGACGCGCTGACCCGCGCGATTGCCGGGCGGCCGGTGACCGCGATCGTCATCACCCATCACCACCGCGACCATAGCCCCGCCAGCCGCCCGCTGGCGCGTATCACCGGAGCCCCCATCGTAGGCGCCGCGCCCTTCGCACCCGATTATGAAGGCGGCCGCTCCGATGCGGCCTTCGACCGCGATTATGCTCCCGACCAAGTACTGGCAGAGGGAGAAGGCGTGGTGGGTGACGGCTGGACGCTGACCGCCATCGCGACGCCGGGCCACACCTCCAACCATCTCGCCTTCGCACTGCCCCAGACGCGGGCGCTCTTCTCCGGCGATCATGTCATGGGCTGGTCAACCAGCATCGTCTCGCCCCCCGACGGCGACATGAGCGCTTACATGGCGAGCTTGGAAAAGCTGATGGAGCGCGATGACCGCGTCTATTATCCGGGGCATGGTGAGGCGGTCGACAATCCGCAGCGGCTGGTGCGCGGGATGCTGGGGCATCGCAAGCAGCGCGAGGGCCAGATCTTGCGGCTGCTCGCCAAGGGAGAGGACCTGACCATCGGTGCTATGACCGCCCGCATGTATGTCGGCCTCAACCCCAAACTGATTCCGGCGGCGGAACGATCGGTGCTGGCGCATCTTTATGACTTGCGGACACGTGGCCTGGTTCGCGAGGAAGGAGCATCATGGACGAGCGCGGCGTGAATCCCTCTCCGCCCACAGAGCGGTCGACGGCCGAGCGGCGCGGCGGTGTGGGCCTGTTCCTGACCAAGGTGGCGGGTGCGCTGGTCTTGCTCGTGCTGGCCGGACTGCTGGTGGTGTGGGGTATTGAGCGCTATGTCGCCGACCGGCTGACCCCCGATCCGACGACGATCGCACGGGCCAGCCTGGACGGACTGCGCGAGCAGAACCGGTTGTCGGCCTTTGCCGCCCGCTATGTCGCGGTCGTTACCTCGCGCCAGTCGCAGCTGGGTTTTTCGACCGAACGCACGCTCATCATGCCGGGCATGGTCCGCTACGAGGTCGATCTGGGCAAGTTGCAGCAGAAGGATGTCCGCTGGGATGCGGGCAGCCGCACCCTGTCGGTCACGCTGCCGCCGGTCGAGATCGACGGGCCGCAGGTCGATCTGTCGGCGATCCGCGAATATGGCTCGGGCGGCGTGTTGACAACCTTCACCGATGCCGAGCAGCGTCTGGATGCCGCCAATCGTACCGCCGGGCAGGTGGAATTGATGCGACAGGCGCGCGCGCCCGCACCGATGAAGCTGGCCCGCGATGCCACGCGGCGCGCGGTGGAGCGCAGCTTTGCCATGCCGTTGCGTGCGGCGGGCGTGGAGGCGAACGTCAAGGTCCGCTTCTCCGACGAGCCGTCCAACGACGAACGCTGGGACACGACGCGCACGGTGCAAGAGGTTCTGAGCAATACGGGCTGATGTCCATGATTGTCGGCGCGCGTGCGTGCGCCTAGGGGGAATGCCATGACCATCCAGACGAATCTGACGGGCCTCGACCTGCGCGCCGAGATCGACCGGCTCCGCAAGGAACGCAACGCCGTCATCCTCGCCCATTATTATCAGAAGCCCGAGATTCAGGACCTGGCCGATTTCGTCGGCGACAGCCTGGACCTCAGTCGCAAGGCGCAGGCGACCGATGCCGACGTCATCGCCTTTTGCGGCGTGCGCTTCATGGCGGAGACGGCCAAGATCCTGTCGCCGGACAAGATCGTCGTGCTGCCCGACATGGCCGCCGGATGCAGCCTGGAGGACAGCTGCCCGCCCGAGCAGTTCGCCGAATTCCGGGCCCAGCACCCGGATCACATCGCGCTGACCTATATCAACTGCTCGACCGAGGTGAAGGCGCTGTCCGACATCATCGTGACGTCCTCCTCCGCCGAGCAGATCTTGGCGCAGATCGATCCGGCGCAGAAGATCATCTTCGGCCCCGACCGCAATCTGGGCGGCTATCTGGCGCGCAAGACCGGTCGCGACATGCTGCTGTGGCCGGGCGTGTGCATCGTGCATGAGGCGTTCAGCGAGACCGAGCTGCTGAAGCTGCGCGCCCAGCATCCCGACGCGCCGATCGCCGCGCATCCCGAATGCCCGGCCGTGATCCTCGACCATGCCGATTATGTCGGCTCGACGCGCGGCATCCTGGAGTTTGCGCAAACCGTCACCAGCGACACGCTGATCGTCGCGACCGAGCCGCACATCATCCACCAGATGCAAAAGGCGATGCCGGGCAAGACCTTCATCGGCGCACCGGGCGCGGACGGCAACTGCAACTGCAATATCTGCCCGTACATGGCGCTGAACACCATGGAGAAGCTGTACCTGGCGCTGCGCGACCTGACCCCGCGTGTCGAGATCGAGGAGGGGCTGCGGCTTCAAGCCAAGAAGAGTCTCGACGCGATGCTGACGCTCGCCAGCGGCACGGTCGGCCAGGGCGATCTGGGTCCGCGCCCGTGACGGACAGCGTGATCGAAGGCTTCGACCTCGACGCGTTCGTCACCGCGACGCTGGCCGAGGATCTGGGGCCGGGCGGCGACATCACCTCGGCGGCAGTCATCCCGGCCGAGGCGCGCTTCATCGGCACCATGGCGAGCCGTGACGCGATCACCGTCGCCGGGCTGCCCATCGCCGAGGCGTTCTTCCGGCACCTCGACCCGGATGTCGTGATCGAACGGCTGGTCGAGGACGGCACGGCGGTTCCGGCGGGCACCGACCTGCTCCGCCTGTCGGGCAAGGCACGCGCGATGTTGACCGCCGAGCGCTCGGCATTGAACACCGTGCAGCACCTGTCGGGCATCGCAACGATGACGGCGGCTTACGTCGCGGCGATCCAGGGCACCGGGGCGACGCTGCTCGATACGCGCAAGACCATTCCGGGCCTGCGCCTGATCGAGAAATACGCCACTCGCATGGGCGGTGCGCAGAACCATCGCGTGGGCCTGTGGGATGCGGCGATGATCAAGGACAATCACGTCGCAGTCGCGGGCGGCATCGGGCCGGCGGTCGCCGCGGCCAAGGCGGCGGGCATCGCGCGGATCATCGTCGAGGTCGACGAACTCGACCAGATCGAGCCCGCCCTGGCGGCGGGAGCGACGCATCTGCTGCTCGACAATATGGGGCCCGCCAAGCTGGCCCAAGGCGTCGCGCGGGTCGCGGGGCGGGTGCCGACCGAGGCTTCGGGCGGTGTCCGGCTCGACACGATCCGCACGCTGGCCGAGACCGGTGTCACCTATGTCAGCGTCGGCCGCTTGACCCAGTCGGCCCCGGCGGCCGATATCGGACTGGATTTCGCGGCGGCCTGAGCCGTTCGCCAACAAGGGGAAGAGGTCGTGCGACCCAAATCGGTGATCCTGGGCGAACGCCTGTCGCTCCTCGCCATCCTGCTGCTGGCGGTGCTTGCGGTGATGGGCTGGGGCGAGGCGGTGGCGCAATATGGTGCGACCATCGCCGCCATCGCCAATATCATCCCCATTGTCCTGTTCGCGCTGGCGACGCTGCTGACGACGCGACTCGCCAGTCTGGGCGGGCTGATCTTCCTGGCGATCCTGACCGCGATGAACCTGTTCGGCTTTCTCTTTCAGGTGTCGGTCGGCGCGCTGGCGGAGGGGCTGTTCGGCGTGCTGACGACGGTTCAGGCGGCGGCGTCGCTCGTCGCGTTGGTCATGCTGGCACGGCCCAATGCCCGCGCCTGGTATCGTGTCATGTCGGAGGTCAACGAAGCATGAAGAAAATCCTGATCGGTCTGGCGCTGCTGGCCGCCCCGCAACTCGCCTCGGCGCAGACGCTTCAATGCACCGCGCCGTCCGGGCCGCAGAGCATCCGCCCGGACCTGCCCAGCGCCAGCCAGCCGACGCGCGTTCTACCGATCGGCAGCTATACGCTCGCCATCACCTGGAGCCCGCAATATTGCCGCGATGCCAGGGGGGACAGCAGCTTCCAGTGCGGATCGGGCAACCGGTTCGGCTTCACCCTGCATGGCCTTTGGCCGGACGGGGTGGGCAAGGACTGGCCGCAATATTGTCGCCCGACCGCGATCCTCCCGCAGGCCGTGGTTCGCCGCCATATCTGCGCCACCCCCTCGGCCCAGCTGCTCCAGCATGAATGGGCCAAGCACGGCACCTGCATGCCCGGCTATAGCCCGGCGCGCTATTTCCAGCGGTCCAATGCGCTGTATGACCGGTTGCGCTATCCCGACATGATGGGGCTGTCGCGGCGCGACGACCTGACGGCTGGCGATCTAGCGACGGCGTTCGCGGCGGCCAATCGCGGCATGACCGCCGACATGATGCGCGTCACCGCGACCCGCGACGGTTGGCTCGACGAAATCTGGATTTGCCTGAACAAGGCGTTCCGTCCCACCCGCTGCCCGGTGCACCAGGGCGGCCTTGCCCCGAACGCGCCGTTGAAGATCTGGCGCGGCGGCCGCTGAACGGCCTTACCCCTCCAGCGTGACGCCGGAGGGGTGATGCTTGTCCAGATGCTTGCGGATGATCCGCAGGTTGCGCGTGTTGGACCGGAACAGCACGTCCGCCGCATCGCCGATCAGCGGCACGAAACCCAGCACCGCGTCGAAGCCGACATTGCCCATCATCCGCAGCATCTGAAATTTGGACATGCCCAGATTGCGCGCTTCCCAGATGATATAGCTGCCCAGCGCGGCGGCGGCGATGTCGCCGATGACGGGCACTAGCCCCAGCACCACGTCCAGGCCGATCGGGCGATTGAGGCCGGGCAGGATTACGACCCGTTCCAGCAATCGCTCCATCGCCTCGATCCGCTGGCGGCTCGCGGCGATGCCCTTGTCCAGCGGGAGCGCGTCGAAGCTGGTCGGGTCGATACGAGTAGCGTTTGCCATGCCGATCAATTGGTGTCGGCGCGCAACCGGTTCAATGGATGCCAGGCGCGGATATTGGTTTGATATTGCCGCAGCCGCCCGCTGACGAGCGACCAGCGCAGCGGCCGGGCCAGCGGGATGAAGGGCGTATCGGCATTGATCGCCGCGTCCGCCGTCGCAATCGCCGCGCTGCGGGCGGCAAGGGTCGGGGCTAGGCGCGCCTGCTCGATCGCCGCCTGGGCCGCCGGACCACAGGGCGCGCAGGCGGTGGCGAGATACCAGCGCGCACTGTCGAACGGCGCCACCGCATCGATCAGGCGCAGGTCGGCAGGAGCGTCCTCCGCCACTCGCTCGGGCGTGATGCCGATGGATAGCAGGGTCGCGCCAATCTGTCCGTAAAGCAGGTTCGCGCCGGGCCCCTGAGGAAGCGCGACCCGCAGTCGCACCGGCTTGCCCCAGGCCGTGACGCGCGCCTGCGCGCCCGCCCGCCGCTCGTCCAGGGTGAGCAGGGCCCAGCCCGGAATTTGCGGGGGCGCATCCGAATCGAGCGCATCGGGCAGCAGCCGATCGGTGGCGTCCCAATTGGGCGCGACGGCCGCCAGGATCGAGGCCCGGTCGAAGGCGGCCGACAGCGCCTGGCGATTGGCGGGATCGGCCAGGAAGCCGTCACGCGCAGCGATGCTCAGCCCGAACAGCCCTGCCGCCGGATCGACGCGGATCGCGGTCGAGCCGACGCCCGCCGCGTCGATCAGTGGCCATGTCGCGAACCGGCCGCCCAGCATCAGGTCCGACGCGCCGCGCGCAAAGCGCAGGATGGCTCGCGCCGGGCTTTCGGCGATCAAGCGGACATCATCCTCGGGTTTGGGCGTCGCGGCTTCGTCGGGATCGACGCGGCGGGGGTCGGGAATGGGACGGAGAAGGGGCGGGGGGCCGGATCGGATTATGCGGAAGGGGCCGGTCCCGCGATGCTTGGCGTTGATGATCGCCATCTCGGGCTGTGCGAACAGCTTCAGCAGGTCGGGGCGAGGGCGTGACAGACGAACCTCGATCACCTGCGGGGTCATCACGACGATCTCGTCGATCGCGGTCAGGAAGGGGGCCAGTGGGTTGCCCGAACGCGGCGATACCAGGCGACGCAGGATCGGTACGATCTGTTCGGCGGTGACGGGCGTACCGTCGTTCCACTTCGCCTCCCGCAACCGGAAGATATAGCTGCCGCCGCCGTCGATCACGATCCAGCGTTCGGCGAGCCCCGGTTCGATCTGGCCATTGGCATCGAAACGGACCAGCCCCTGGGCCAGTGCATCACGCATCACCCGGTGGGGCGTATCCTCGTCACCGGCGGCAGGGCGGAGCATGGGGGACGAATCGTCGACCGGCTCAACCGCGCTGACGATCACGGGGCCCTTGTCGGCGTGGCGATCACATCCCGCCGTGGCGAGAAGCGCAATCCCGAGCGCGGTGGTGCGGACGGCGGGACTCGAACCCGCACTCCATAGGAAGCCGATTTTAAGTCGATGCCGGGCACTTGCCCTAAAGTGCCCTTTTCGACCTAGATTCATGCCCTTAGCGCTCCTCCGTTGTGAATGGGCGTAACCGCGAATACCCGTTTTTACCCCCATTTTCCCGTATCGATTACACGAAATTTACACGGTTTCTGGCTGCGTGAAGCAGAGCCGTGAAGGGGGGGCGGGCTATCTGCCTGCCGGTCAGAAGAGCAATTCATCGTTTTAACCGTCGCCCCTCAAAGCCATGGATCGATCGGGGCAGAGAGATCGCATATGGTTTAACTTATGTATCTTTCCATAGTCGATTGTTGGTTGCGATTAAATCGGCAAGCCGTCAAACTGCGACGTTAAAGATACGGGGAAAAGCGCGGCATTATACCCGGAAACATCTCGGTGAAGGGTGTGGTCAGCACTAGCTAAAAAGAGGATGTGGGTCAGGTTCATTCTCGAAACTGTTAAATATGATGAGACAAAATAATAAAGTTATAAATCTTTTTAAATCATATTATTATTAAGAAATAACAAGTCGGATCTAACCTACGGGATAAGGCAAGGTATTATTTATGTATCTTGAAAAAGCTGTTGTGGAAAATAGTGGTCCGCTAAGGTGGCTAAACATATCCCTAGAATTTAGTAATACTGGAAATCCAAAGCCAGTTATATTGGTGGGAGGAAACGGGAGCGGTAAGACGAACTTTTTGTCAATGATCGTTGACGCCTTGTTTGAGGCGGCTGCTGTTCACTATGATAATGTTCTGCCTACGAAGGGTAGTGGGCGCGCTTGGTTCCGAGTGGTTGGCGGGCGTACAATTACGACCGGAGCAGCGGGATCATTCAGTCTCCTGAAATTCAATGATGATGGTGCGCATAGAATATATAGAGAAAAAGCCGGAAATTTAGACCCGACTAAATTACATGATAAGGTTCCTGTCGATTTCCTTCCAAATTTAAATTGGAATGTAGAAGGATCGCTTAAAGATTTCCCTATTGATGAAAAGCGTTCAGAAGCGATATTTGAAAAGGGGGTCTACGCCTATTTTCCGTCAAGTCGATCGGAGTCTCCCTACTGGCTTAATAAGGAAGCAATTTCCACGTTGGAATTTGAAGTCGATCCTGCTTTTTCTAGAAGACTAACTAAGCCTATATATATTGAGAGAGCATTGGCATCTTTCAAGCAATGGCTTCTATCCGTGCTGGCTGATTGCCGTACGGAAATTTGGCCAAATCATACCGAAAATGGTGTGGAATGGAATTTTAGAGGCGATCCGCAAATTGCCATGAATTCGTCGCATGTTTTGTCTCATTGTAACAAAATACTACAAGAAATATTTGGTGATAATACTATTAGATTCGTCTGGATGGGTAGAAAGTCACCAGACAAAATCGGGGTTGCGAGGGGAAATGAATTAGCATTTCCTAACATTGATGCCCTTTCGACCGGACAGGCTATCCTGCTAGGAATGTTTGGCACATTGTTGAGATATGGCGACCTGTCTCAGTCGGGTTCGGGAGTGGATCTTGAAGAGATAACCGGAATATGCGTCATTGATGAGGTGGATGCGCATATTCACATTGATCTGCAACATAGTGTATTGCCAAAAATTATGAAACTGTTTCCAAAAATTCAGTTTATCGTAAGTAGTCACTCGCCAGTATTTGTCTTGGGCATGGAAAAATCTTTTATGGCGGAAGGCATTCAAGTGATTGATATGCCAAATGGTGTGCCGGTTGGAGCCGAGGCATATATCGAATTTGAAAAGGCTCTAAATGCTTTGTCTGCGTCCCAAGCATTCACAAAGCGAGTGGTGGAAGAAGCTTCCGCGCATGCGATGCCAGTTGTATATGTCGAAGGGGAGACGGATGCCCCATATATAATTTCCGCTGCTCTTGCGCTTGGTAAAAGCGATCTACTTAAAGCCTGTTCAATTGAGTGGATAGGAGCGAGGGACTCGAATGGTCAGGGCTTTCACACAGGTGCTGATGCATTAAGGAATACTCAATCGGTTTTAAAGGCAAACCCAGATTTGTCTAATAGAAAAATCCTACTTTTAAATGATAATGATTCAAAGACTATTGACCATACTTCTGATAAATTATGGGTTAGAAAAATTAATATTAGCGATGCTAACAAAAAGGTCAGGGCTGGTATAGAAAATTTGTTACCGGAGGGTGTTATAACTGATGAGTTTTATCAGTTAAAGTCAGTCACAAAGCCAAACGGTGACGTAGTTACATCAAAATCTCTGCGTAAATCGGCCTTATGCGAGAAGATATGTGCAGAGCCCATTTATGAAAACTTTATAAATTTTGGAGAGGTGTTAAGTATAATAGAGGAATTCATTGGCAAATCTGATTTTGAGAATCTTATTTCAAAATGACTAGCGGGGCTTCCGAATAGCGACGCGTGGTGGACGAAGTGATAATCGTAGGGATCTAAAGTTCTAGCTTATGACCAAAGCGCCAAGCGGGGTTATCTATAGGCTCAAAAGATAGGTTTGACTCATTGATCTAACCGGCTCAATAAGTCTCATATCTTTTGAGCGAGTCGAGAGCATATGAGCCGCATTGCGTATTACCGTGTGTCGACCAGCGACCAGTCTGTTGAGGCGCAGCGACAGGCTCTTGGTGGTGGTTTCGATAAAGAGTTCGTGGATGAAGGTGTATCGGGGGCGATCCTCGCGGCCGATCGCCCCGGCTTTGGCGCTTTGCTTTCCTATGTCCGTGAAGGCGATGCGATCAGCGTCTATGCAATTGATCGCCTAGGCCGCGACGCCCTTGATGTTCAGACCGTCATTCGCAAGCTGCTTGAAAAGGGCGTCACCGTAGACGTCCGGGGGCTTGGTCCGATAGGTCGCGGGGTAGGGGAGCTAGTCGTGGCGGTGCTAGCCCAAATGGCAGATATGGAGCGGCAGCGCATAAAAGAACGGTGTGATGCCGGTCGAGCCGCTGCCAAGGCATCGTTGGCTCTGACCGGCAAGACGCATCGGGGTAAGGCTAGCCTTGGTCGCCCTATGGCTCATGACCGTGACGCGGTTCTGGAATGGCGGCGTGATAACGGGGCCAGCATCGCCAAGACGGCAACGCATTTCGGCATATCGACCGCTACGGTTAAGCGGTATTGCGCGGCTTAGGCTCTAACGGCTGTTCGCTATCCGCCTTCTAGCCCAACCGAAAAGCCTACTTCCTTCGTAGACGATCAACGCCACCATCGTTCCATAATACATGGTGTTCGTTATGGCGGCGGTGATCGTCCAGAGCATCGTTATGCGGCCTTAGCGCCGGGTGTTCCGCACTTGGCGAACTTACCCTTGGCGTCTTTGCAGCGCGTGGCTTTCACGGGTGCCTTATCCGGGCATTTGATAAATTTGCCCTTGGCATCCCGACAGGGGGCAGCAAGTGCGGGCGTTGCCACCATCGTGAAGGCGACAGCAGCAAACATCAGGTTGCGGACCATGGCATTCTCCTAGCCGGTTGAGTCGGCTTGGGGAGGCTACTCCAATCGCCAACCGGATCAACATGCCTTGCCAAATGTTCACGCTTTGTTCTAACTTGATGGGGGCAACGGAGTTCGGTCATGCAGCACGATATGCAGCTAAGGGCGGCAGCAGAGGCAATCTACAACGAAGTCTACCCTTCGGACGAATGGAGTCCGCTGCCATTCGAGGATGCCGAGCGGTATGGCACGATCCACTATCGACAGGCGGTAGGGGCGGCACAGCGGGCAAGGGCCGTACTGTCCGGCGCTGGTGTGCAATTGCAGCTAACCGCCGTCCTGTAAGCTGGTGTGCTGAACGACGACGAATACGACCACCTAAACCGGAAACTTCGGAACCTAGAGCATTGCGCCCTTCATCGGCGAACGATTGAGGTTGCCTGTTTGCGGTGCAGCCGGGTTAAACGGTTCGATGCCGTTGCCTTGTGGTGGCTCTTTGAGAAGCGACATTGGGACGATAGCCTAACCGATGCCGCCAAGCGCTTTCGATGCTCTAGCTGTTCTAAAACGACAAATAGAGGGGCAATACGCTGGCGGACAACCCGCGATTGTCCAGATGATGACCAGCCGCCTTATCCTGATGACATTACGTGGAAGCGGTTGGTGTCGCTGCATGCATCACATTTGAATAAATCTATGAATACTTACAAACATGACTTCAAATTCATTAAAATAATCGTGAATTTTTGAAAAGTAAATATATAAAGCGTCACCGATATTTAAATACGATGACGCTTTATATATAAGTAGAACATATTATTGTTATGCCTTGTCAGAAGCAGCTATTTGGGTCCTTTCGGCACCGCTCGTTCCAATTGTAGTCATCTGGGTTTGTTCCTGCGCACCGAAGTTCCGTTTCCTTTTCGACACACTCATCTACTGAACTGTAGAATGCGTCAAAATAGTCCCAATTATTGGTGCACTGAATATATGCCCTTTGTTCGCATGTAGGAGTTGCGAGTGTAGGCTGGGAGTAAAATCCCAACATCGTCACTATGGACAGCGAAACCACTTTGAATAAGCGGACGTGCTTGGAAATGATCATGGATGGATACTCCCTGTGCCCCTCAATAGTGGATAATGCCTTATGAGCGCCGTCCGTCAAGCTAATTATGACGTGAATGTTAATGCGATAATTTACAAAATATCCCTATATTTCAAATGGTAAATTAGCGGATCAGTCATGCTGAAAATCTTTTATGGCATTTTTGATATGTTCCGGGCACTTATGGATTCCTGACCACCGGCTATGATGGCGATCCGGCTGCCCATTTGGTTGGGGCCATCCACCCTAAGGCCATGCCCGTCATCCTTCATGATGATGACTATGAGCGCTGGCTAACCGCGCCTGTTGAGGGTGCCTTGGAATTGGCTTCGCCTTATCCGTCGCAACTTATGAGCATCAACGCCTAAGCCGACAGATCGTGTGCGCGAACATGAGCGGTAGCGGCGGTTACCGGACTATTGCGCTTCCCCAATTGTGTTGGCAATCAGCCTATGCGCTTCGGCAAATTCCGGGCGTGGGGCGTAGGAACCCCTTCATCGCTACGTCCGGTCGAGTTTCTCGGCCGGGTGCCGTCGTGCTGTCCAAGGACTCGTCCCAAAAGCGACGGGCCTTGTCGTAGCGCAGGGTTCCTAACACCCGGCTCTTAGCCGGGTTGCCTCTTCCTAGTTTTCAGTGGGGTAGGAGAGGCAAATGAAGCTGCAATATGCGCTTCCGTTTTTCGCTTTGGTGGCGGGCTGTCAGCAAGCAGCGCCCGAAAACAATTTTCAAATGGAAGTTGAACAAAAAGTTCGTAGCGAATTGCGCGATCCAGAATCAGCGCAATTTAAGGACCACTATCTTTATCCGGCGAATGACGTTGCCTGTGGGTCTGTGAACTCCAAAAATGGATTCGGCGGGTACATCGGTTTCCACTACTATGCCTACGCTGATGGTAGGGTCTATTTTGCTGACGGCGATACCGCCGGATTTTCCCGCGTTTCCGAGGAATGCTCGAAGCTCGAAATTGCTTCGCATCAGGCGGAAAGAGAAGAACGTCGAAAAGCGCGTGAGGCTCGTAAAGCCAATCGTGAATATTGAGCCCTTCGACCTGTGGCACATTCCGGGGGCGGGCAATCCGCCCCCTAAACCTGTTAGCCTTCCGAACCGCTCAAATGGGCCTGTGCGGCAGCCTTAGCGTCTGCAACCGTCTTACCCTTACGAGCGGGCTTCGCTGCCGTCTTTGGCGCTTCCTGTGCCTTTGGGCTTTGACTGGGTTTGCGCCCCAATCCGATCTTCTTCGCCATAGCTTGCCGTGCAGCGCTGTAGGACGGCGCAACAAGCGGATAATCGGCTTTAAGGTTGTATCGCGCCCGATATTCTTCTGGCGTTAGGCCGTTAGTCGAGAGGTGACGACGTAGCGTTTTATACGGCTTCCCGTCGATCATCGAGATAATGTAATCGTTGGACGCGAGTGACTTCCGTACCGATACGGCGGGGGTATATTCAACCGGGGCTTCCGCTTCGACCTGTTGTGTCGTTGCACCTAGCAGAGCCGAAACCGTTTCATGCATTTTGCCAAGGAATGCGGGAACCTCACTCGCTTCGGTGCGGGTATTGGGATTGCCCAACCACGCCACGGTCAAGTCGGTCGCCAATTCAACGGCATTAACGTTTACGGTTTCGTCTGTCATGGTAACTCCGATCGGATGGGATTTGGCGTAGATAATGCCTGAACCCATAACGACCAATTGATTTTGCGGTTCAGCTAATTTGGATCAATCAATGACAGGGAATTAATCATGCCAGATTTTGCGTTTTAAGCGTGCGTAGAACGCAATTTACGAATTTGGCTGGCACCCCATTCATAAGAAAAGATCCTGCCCTGTGATGGCTTGCAGGACCAATTTCAGCGATCTTTGGCGCACTCTGTTTTGTCATCGGATCGTGATTAGACATATCGCCAGGCATGGTTGAAGCATTCCATTGCCGGCGATACTAATACTGTCAAAATAACCGGGGCAGCGAATATGTCTTTATTAAAAATAATGTCATGTGCAGTGGTAGTTGTTCAAGTGGCAACGGTAGCTAGCGCACAAGGCCGCTCACCCGCAATGCCCCCGGAAATTGTTGATGGGGTGAAATCATGCCTATCTGCTACTACCGAAAAGACGGTTGAAGCTGATAGGCTACAGGCCAATGGCTGGCATCCCGCGTCAGTCACTTATGACGGAAAGCCGGTGGATGCTTCATTGACATTTTTTAGCAAGGGAAACTTGCTGTTGATGACTAAAAAGACAGCAAAATACCCTGCTTGCTTTATTACGGCTACCCTATCCAATTCAGGTACGTTTGATGATTTGGCGTATGCCCTACAGGCTGGGTTAGGCGTCGATGGCAAGGCGAATGCTGGGGAGAAAGACTCAATTTATTTCTTTCCTAAAGGGCATATTGTTCAAATGACAAGAGCGGGCACACCGGGAAAGCCTGCCGTTCGTGTAGTCGTGGGCTTCATGGCTCAATGATTTTAGCGTTTAGGCAGTGGGCGAAGTCTTAGAGAAATCCGGTATGGCTCATTCGGGTCGCTTCACAGTGTAGGTGTTGAATCATACCGTCCTCACACTTAGAATAAGAGTAGTGTGATAGTCGTTCGTCTAGCTAATAATCCGCATGGCGGGCGCGAATGCGTCTAGTTTGGGCTGGTAGCCTTTCAGGGAGCCCATCTGTAAATTTGGCTTCTCTGCATCGTGCGTGATAAATTTCTGCTCCAAGGGTGCTTAAAATCGAAAAAACGGCATATCAGGGATAGGACGCTGTCGCCTGCATGTAGTGAACCTGCATCAGCGCTTTATGAATGCCGTGGCATGATATTTTAGTAATCAGACCCTACGGACAATCTACATACCGCCCTCAACCCTAACCCACTAACGTCTACTCGTATGGTGGGTTGAGGGGGGGAGGGGGAGTAGAGTTACTTTATTATAGGTCTAATTTGAGTGTGCTTATAAAACATATCACTAAAACAGGCTTTAGCTATGCCTTCATATTCGTTCGAGATAATAATAGAATCGTGAATGGGTAACGCAGCAATTCCATGATCAAATGCGAGGCATTCGATTAAGTCCGTCATAATCTGACTTTCAATAAAAAATAGGTCAGACCAATCAAAGGGGGAATTACACCAATTTTCTATGATAGGATAATGTTCTAATATCTCTTTCCGCACCTTTGAGATAGGGTGGCGCTTCCTAGAATTGTCAAAACCTTGCTCTGCAAGATCATCTACAGTCTCTTTGGGCCATCGGGAATGGTAGTTACCGTAGCTTAGGGTCATATTGATCCATGCCTTGATGATCGGTCTTGGTAAATTTGGACCGTCATATGGATCGCGGTTGTTAGAAAATGGCATGCCTAATAGGTAATGCGCAATTGTTAGAAAGCAGGCGGATACGTCAATTTCGATGGTATCATGCTCATTGATGCGTATGTAATTGCGTTTATTACGCTCAATGTTCTGATAATTCCCGTAAATGCGACCACCTTTGTTGTATTCGTAATTGGGCTGGTCGCCGCAATTGAACCCACGGTATAGGGCTATATCCTCCAAATCTGCATCGTCCGAACCTGTGAACGATTGATCGGCTAGGAAGCGATTGATTTTCCTGATTTGCTCCACATAGCACTTCACCCTTGAGTGGTTGTAATCGACCTTCATCTTGCGTCCGCGCGTCACTGTCTTCTTTTTACGGATCGAGCTGGCCCGTAGCTGGATCGGCGGTGTGTCTTCGTAGGCGCGTTTATAGGTGAAATGGGCAAAGCGGCTTTGTGGGGTAATTCCGAAGCTCAATAGGAACTCTAATAGCCTCGGCGTCGAGTAGATGCGGGTGACGGTGCCGGGTTGGTCTTTCCATGCACAGGTGCCCTTGGTGACGGCGACATAACCGTGGCGCTCCATATCAGCTAATGCGCGGGTAAACGGCTGATATCCAACCTCCATCCCAGTAAAGGCTTTGGCCGCTAGCTCTCTGAAACATGGGCGGGTGGGCTTGTAGGATGCTGCCCGTAGGATATCGGCGATCATCGCCCCTAAAGCCTGTACATATTGAGCGCTTGGGTTTTTGCGCTTGCCCTTAAGATCGATGATCGAAGCCGATAGGCTCTCAATCGCCCGCAGGGAGGCTACACCTTTCGGGCGGGCTGTAAGGTGCATAGGGGCGGTAGGTGCATCACGTTCGTCGGCTGCGGTCGGCATTGATGCGGTCTTTGGTTCGGCGTCTGTGTTGTCGTTTTGGTTTGAGTGCATTTTGATCTTTATGCTTTGAATAATGGAATTTGGGGCCGTGCTTTGTGAATGTTTAGGTATATTTATGTAAGTTTACAAAAAGACATGAATATCTAAGACGAATCTCACGCGCATCTGTTTAAATCTCGGCGTAATTAACATAGAGAAAAATCAATCGCTCCCATCCCCTTGGGGGAATATACTTTGTCGTTAGTTGGAAACGTTGATGGCGTTGTAGTTTGAGTGAGAAAAATCAATCCTCATCCCTGATCCGGCTTTCAACAGGCGCAAGCCATCGCCCGGTAAACCGGGTAACGGCATTAGCCGTGTTGAGCGTGTTATGTGTTTGACGGGCTGGTCGGCATTGCCGACGAAAAGGCGAATGCCATCTGATCGTAACCTAAAAATATAAATATTATTTAGTCTGGTGTAATCCAATATTCGATGCGATGAAGTTATCGATTTCTCGAATATAGTAAAACCTAAGACCACCCACCTTGATAGATCGTGGGCCAATGCCTCTATAAGCCCAATTCGCCAAGGTTTTCACTGAAATGCCGAGGTAGGCAGACGCTGCCTTCCGGGATAGCCGGCCGTCCGGCGTGGCGTTGATGGTAATGGACTCCATGTCGAGCGATATCCTATAAGACGCCGCGCGGTGATTCGCGTGGTAAGTCATCGATAGGCGGCGAGCTGCCGGATTCCAACCGCTTGTTTAAATTCTATCTAGGTCATATTTGCTTTGCCAATTGTCTTTATACCCCTGTATTTAATATGATTCCTTTTTGTAAGGCGCGGTTCTTTAAGCGAACAGCGCTTTCTTTAATCTGGAAGTTTAAACGATGCATTGAAGATAGCTTATTATATGTCTCTTAAATTCCACACTCTTACCCGCACTAAGCTCAAACTCCTTTCTCCCGGCGAAAAGCTGTCCGAGCATGGAATCGTGGCAGAACGTGCGATCCACGGCGATATTCGCTGGGCTATTAACGTTATGGTCGATGGGCAGCGTATCCATCGTGTCATCGGGCGCGAACGCGATGGCGTTACCCGGAGCGACGTTGAAAAGGCGATTGAAGGGCTTCGGACCAAGGCAAGGGAAGGCCGATTGGACCTTCCTGTCCGGCGTAAGAATCACCCGAAATTTGCTGAACAGGCTGCTGCCTATATGAAGCGCATGGAAGAAATTGGCGGTAAAAATATGAAGGCGAAGCGCCAGCATATTCCTACGCTGCTGATCCCCTTCTTCGGAGCGCACCGTGCAGATCGGATCACGGTCACCCTTGTGCAGGATTATGTGAAGAGCCGCCTTTCGGCGGGATTGCGGCAAGCGACAATCAACCGCGAACTGGCGACCCTGTCTCACTGCATGCGTCGTATGGCGAAATGGGGCTGGATTAAGCCGGAGCATGTTCCAGAAATTGAAAAGGGTGCGGAAGCCCGAAAGCCGATCACCGTGCTTTCCGAGGCAGACGCGACCAAGCTGATGGCAGCGGCGGTCGAAGATCGTGACCCGCGTCTATGGCTCTTCGTTGCGTTCGGGTTGAACGCTGCCATGCGACATAGCGAAATTCTGAAAGTCCGATACGAACATGTCGACTACGAAGCGCGGCGAATTTTTATACCCGATGCGAAGGCGGGGGAGCGTGAGCAGCCTATAACCTTGGCCTTGACTGATATGATAAAAAGGCAGGAAAAAAAGGACGGTGCTGCGGCGGACTGGCTATTCCCGAGTCAAAGCGTTCGAGCCAAAGGACCGCATCGAACCAATCTTTCGAAGCAATTTCTGCGTGCCGTGATTCGAGCGGGGCTGCTGCCAAGCAAGGTGACGCCGCACATTATGCGTCATTCCGCCATCACTAATTTGGTGAAAGCGGGGGTAGATATACCCACCATCCAAAAAATCAGCGGGCATAAAACTTTGGCGATGGTGATGCGATACGTGCATGTCCATGGCAGTCATATCGATGCGGGCATTGCCGTCATCAACAAGGCGTTTCCCGAAGCGATTACACGGTAATTACACAGACCGCTGATTCGACGGTTCAGATGGGGTTGCCGGTTTTTCAGAAAAGCCAGCAACCCCATACGGTTAGGAGTTGGTGCGGACGAGGGGACTTGAACCCCTACTCCATAGGAAGCCGATTTTAAGTCGGCAGCGTCTACCGGTTTCGCCACGTCCGCGCACGGCACAGGAAGAGACGAGCTTGCCGTCCAGGTCAAGGGACCACCGCTGATAAAGCGGCTTGGCGTCCCTCCGCCTTATGGCCCTCCACCAAGCAGGGATGAGGAAAATCAGGCCTCTTCGACGTTCAGGCGGGCGCGCATTTCCTTGCCGGGTTTGAAATAGGGAACGCGCTTGGCGCTGACATCCACGGTCTCGCCGGTGCGGGGATTGCGGCCCGTGCGGGCGTCGCGTGCGCGGGTCGAAAAGGCGCCGAAACCGCGTAATTCCACTCGGCCGTCGTCCGCCAGACGCTTGGTGATTTCGTCGAAGAATATCGTGACGATCAGCTCGACTTCGCGGGGGTTCAACCCAGGATTATGCTGACCGATCTTTTGCACCAGTTCCGAGCGGATCATCGTCTAGTCCCAAACCACAGACGACCCGTTCCTAACCTGTGTTTCTCGCTGCTGAAAGTGATTTTATTATACGATCAAATGATCGAGGCCATCGATATGGCCGAAACCGGGACACGTTTTCGAAAAAACGTGTCCCGGTCCAATGACTTACTTCTGAGTGCGAGCCTTCAGAGCTTCGCCCAGAATGTCGCCCAGCGACGCGCCCGAGTCGGACGAACCGTACTGAGCCACCGCCTGCTTCTCTTCGGCGATCTGCATCGCCTTGACCGAGAAGGTCGGCTTCTTCGACCGGTCGAAGCCGGTGACCATCGCGTCGAACTTCTGGCCGACCTGGAAGCGCTCGGGGCGCTGCTCGTCACGGTCGCGACCCAGATCGGTGCGCTTGATGAAGCCGGTCGCGCCATCGTCGCCCGCCTGGACTTCGAGGCCCGCATCGCGGACTTCGAGGACGGTCACGGTGACGACCTGGTTCTTGTTCAGGCGATCGCCAGCCGCAGCCACGCCGCCGGCGACCGGGCCGCCGCGCTCGAGCTGCTTCATGCCGAGCGAGATGCGCTCCTTCTCGGGGTCGATGTCCAGAACCACGGCCTGAACGACTTCGCCCTTGCGGTGCAGGTTGAGGGCATCCTCACCCGACACGCCCCAGGCGATGTCCGACATGTGGACCATGCCGTCGACATCGTTGTCCAGGCCGATGAACAGGCCGAACTCGGTCGCGTTCTTGACTTCGCCCTCGACGGTCGAGCCGATCGGATGGGCAGCGGCGAACGCCTCCCACGGATTGGCCTGAGCCTGCTTGAGGCCCAGCGAGATGCGGCGCTTTTCCTGATCGACCTCGAGGACGACCACATCGACTTCCTGCGAGGTCGACACGATCTTGCCCGGATGGACGTTCTTCTTGGTCCAGGACATTTCCGACACGTGGACCAGGCCTTCGATGCCCGGCTCCAGCTCGACGAACGCACCATATTCGGTGATGTTCGTGACGCGGCCCGACAGCTTCGCGCCGACCGGGTACTTGGCGCCGGCGCCATCCCACGGATCGCTCTCGAGCTGCTTCATGCCGAGCGAGATGCGCTGCGTATCCTTGTTGATGCGGATGATCTGCACCTTCACGGTGTCGCCGATCGCGATCATCTCCGACGGATGATTGACGCGCTTGTACGACAGGTCGGTGACGTGCAGCAGACCGTCGATGCCGCCCAGGTCAACGAACGCACCGTAATCGGTGATGTTCTTGACGACGCCGTCGATGATCTGACCTTCGGCCAGGCTCTGGATCAGGCCCGAACGCTGCTCGGCGCGGGTCTCTTCCAGAACGGCGCGACGCGACACGACGATGTTGCCGCGCTTGCGGTCCATCTTCAGGATCTGGAACGGCTGCGGGATGTCCATCAGCGGGGTGACGTCGCGGACGGGGCGGATATCGACCTGCGAGCCGGGCAGGAAGGCCACGGCGCCGTTCAGGTCGACGGTGAAGCCACCCTTCACGCGACCGAAGATCACGCCTTCGACGCGGGCCGACTTCGAGAATTCGAGCTCCAGCTTGTCCCAGGCGGCTTCGCGGCGGGCGCGGTCGCGGCTGAGCATCGCTTCGCCGTGCATGTTCTCGACGCGGTCGACATAGACCTCGACTTCGTCACCGACCTTCAGGTCGGCCTTCTGGCCGGGGGCAGCGAATTCGCGGAGGGGCACACGGCCTTCCGACTTCAGACCGACGTCGATGACGGCCATGTCGTTTTCGATCGCGGTGACGGTGCCATGCACGACGCGACCCTCGAAGCTGTCGGCACCGCCGAACATGTCATCGAGCATCGCCGCGAAATCGTCGCGCGTGGGCTGGGGGTTGGTTGCCATAAAAGGGTTAGGTTCCTGATAGTTTTCCGCCTCCGGTCCGGGCGATTCCCGAAACCTTCGACGATGGCCGCGCCGACCCCATGCCGACGCCACCAGGCCCGAAGATGATGCTGAAACACGGAAAAGCGGCGGTCCGCGAGAAATGCGGAAAGGACGCTGGGGCAAGACCCCGCGTCAGCCTCTCCGCGGAACAGGGTCCGCGAGCGGGGTGCGCTTAGCGGAAAATGGGGTTTTGCGCAAGGAGAGGAGATCCTCCCCGGTACAGGGAGGGGGACCATGCGCAGCATGGTGGAGGGGGCGTGCCGCACGGAAGTCCCCCCCCGTCAGGGCTTGCGCCCTGCCACCTCCCCGTGCCGGGGAGGATTTTTGGATCGGAGTGGAACTTTAGGCTCCCCAAACCGTGTGCGGCAAGATGAAGAAAATCTGCAGTATCCGTCACACTTTGCGACAGCAATGCGCTGGACGGGGCCGTTATGGCCCGGACAGTTCCGGGCCATGATGGCCTGCGCCCGACGCCGTCATCCCACCACGCCCG
>NZ_LDTE01000090.1 GCF_001476905.1 Sphingomonas sanguinis
GGCTATTCGGGCAGCGACAGCTTCACCTACACCGCCACCAACGCCTCGGGCACCAGCAGCCCTGCGACCGTCACCGTCACGGTGACCGCACCCACGCTGACACTGGCACCGACCAGCCTTCCGGGTGGTACTGCGGGCACGGCGTACAGCCAGGCGCTTGCCACCACGGGTGGCACCGCACCGTACAGCTATGCCGTCACCGCGGGCACATTGCCGGCCGGGCTGGCCCTGTCGAGCACCGGCACCCTGTCGGGCACGCCGACGGCGGCCGGCAGCTACAGCGTCACCGTCACCACCACCGATGCGCATGGCGCGACCGGCACCGCCACCTACACGCTCGCCGTCGCCGCCCAGGCACCGGTCGCCGGTGCGGTCTCGACCACCGTCACGGCCAACAGCACCGCTAATGCGGTGACGCTGGCCCTCTCGGGCGGCACCGCCACCTCGGTCACTGTCGCCACGGCACCGTCGCATGGCACGGCCACCGCGTCGGGCACCGGCACCACCG
>NZ_LDTE01000091.1 GCF_001476905.1 Sphingomonas sanguinis
ATTGAGTCTCAGCCCTAGCGTTCTTATTCCACAACACGCAAGCAATCTCTATCAAACGTTTAGAACTGCTTACGGATCGTGATCCTCTCCGTTGCATAGCGGCTGCCTTGACCAAGCACGCCACCCAGCTCGAAGCCTATGCGCCAGCCATTATCAAAGACATAGTCGGTGCCCAGCTCCATTGAATAATTGTCGCGGGCCCAGCCATCGCCGCGAATGGCATAGCTAAAGCCGCCAAGATCGGCGTAATCGAGCGCCTGAGCACTGCCATTCTTGAACTCGTGCCGCCACTCGGCGCGCACGCGGGGCACAAAGCGTCCGGTCACGAACGACCCGCGCAGACCCAGCACGCTCGACAGCGAGGTCAGCCTGCGGCCGTCGAACACCAGATTGGCATTGCCCGCACCAGTCTCCGTATAGCGGTCCAGATCGGCCGACAGATAATCGATCCGGCCATAAGCGGATAGGGCATGGGTGCCGCTGGTCCGATCGAACCCACCAGCCAGCGAACCGAACAGCATCGAGCCGCTGCGATGGCCCCGCGCGACTGCCTCGCTGCCCATCACGTTGCGGATCGTATCGAATGACAGTCGTCCCGCTCCGGCGACACCGTCGAGGAACAGGCCGTCCGCCGGCGCGAGGCTGCCATAAACCGCGCCCATCCAGCTGTTGCTGTCGACCCGACCCCTGTCTTGGCCGACCTTGGCCCGCTCGCCGCCATAGCCACCACCGATACCGACGGTCAGCGTCTCGGACAGCTTCACGTCGACGCCGCTGCTGAGCCCCCCGGTAGAGACGGTCAGCTTGCCCCGTCCGCGCGTCGCATCTTCGGTCCCCAACGCAATCGCGCCGCCTGACCAGATCGCGGTCGACCCGACCGGCCGGCCGGAACCCTCGATCGCTTTGGGTTCTCCATTTTGGGCGCGCGCGGCCGGATCGCCCGACATTGCCTGGCTCATGGCCCGGTCGCTGCGCGCACCCGCCAGCCCCGTCACCGGCATGGCCCGACCGTCGCGGTCATAGGTCATCAGCCCGGCCGCCCGCTCGCGCCCCCTGACTGCGGTCGCATGGTCCGACTTCAGCATTGCCAGGTCGGTCGCTGCCATCCCGGTATTGGGATCACGCCCGCCATAGCTGTTGCCGCCCGCGATGCTGATCCCCATCGGTCGGCCGACACTCCCCCCACCACCATTGTGCAACTGCTCGTTGCGGCGCTGGAAATTGTCGAGCTGCGCTTGGGCGAAGCGGCGCGTCGCCTCGGCCTGTGCCGCCGAGATGCCGGTGACGGTCGCGTCCTGCGACGGATCGGCACGCTGCACCACACTGACGCTGACCGCGGCCGGGGCCGAGGTGCCATAGGCGTTGGTCAGCGTGTAGGCGACGGTCGCGGAGCCGCTAAACCGGCCCCGTGGGGTGATACGCAGCTGATAGCGGCGATCGCCAGTGCTGCCGCTTTCGACCAACGTCGCCTCGACCCCGTCTGCGGGCGTCACCGAGACGATCGTCGCGGCCGTGAAGGGCCCGCCGATCGCGCCTTCGGTCAAGTCCACGATCTGGGTCTGGCCGTTGGTGACGCTGGCCTTGATCGCCGGGGCGACGGGCGCGCTGCCCTTGACCGTGATCGCGACCCGGGCCTCGTTCGAGGTGCCGCCATTCCCGATTGCGACATAGCCAAAGCTGTCCTCGCCGATATAGCCCGGCTCGGGCGTATAGGTCGCGCTGACCCGCTGGTTCGTCTCGGTCACGGCCTGCTGGCGTGCGTCGATCGACACCGTGCCGTGCTGCGGCTGTGCGGTGATACGGATCTGGCGATAATCGCCGGTGACCAGCGCCGACAGGTCAATGGCTACCGAGCCGTTCTGCGTCGTGGTGGTGGTGTTCGTCGCGGCCGAACCGGGACGCGCGACCGGCGGCGCCGGCAGCGCGATGTCCAGCGTATAGGCATTCGCCGCCGTGAAGGGGCCATTGCCCGAAGAGCTGTCGGTCGCCGTGACGGTTACGGTATAGCGACCGCTCTCCTGCGGCGTACCCGCCAGCAAGCCGCCCCCCGACAGTGTGACCCCGGTCGGCAGCCGGCCAGCGGTGACCGCATACGTGTAGGGCGCGGTGCCGCCGCTGGTGGTCAGCTGCTGGCTATAGGCAACGTTCTCCTGGCCCGCTGGCAGCGTCGCAGGGGTCAGCGCCAGGCTCGGTTGCGCGACGGTGATGCTGACCGTCGCCGGCGCCGAGGTGCCACCCGCATTGGATGCGGTATAGGTGAAGCTGTCGGCCCCGGCATAGCCGACCGCCGGCGTATAGCTGATCGCGGTGCCCTTGACTGTCGCGGTGCCATGGGTCGGCGCGGTGGCGATCGCAACACTGGTCGCCTCGCCTCCGTTGATCTTCAACGGCACCGCCGTGGCCGCCGCACCATAGCCGACCGCCAGGGCCACATTGACCGCGACCGGCACATCGGGCGGGGCGATGATCAGGCTATAGGCCTTGGCCCCGCTATACGGCCCCGCCCCCGTCGAGCTGTCGGTCGCGCTGACCGTGAAGGCGAAGCGCCCGAATGCGCTCGGCGTACCGCTCAGCGTGCCATCGACCGCCAGCGTCACGCCCGCCGGCAATGCGCCGTCGGTGACCGCATAGCGATAGGGCGCGGTGCCCCCCGATGCGGAGAGCGTCTGCGTATAGGCCGCCTCATAACGCCCATCGGGCAGGCTGGCTGGCCCGACCGCCACGCTCGCAGCCGAGACGACCAACGTATAGCTGCGCACGGCAGTATAAGGCCCGCCATTCGCGGTCGCGGTTGCATCGGTCGCGGTCACGGTGAAGCCGTAGCTGCCACCGGCGGTCGGCGTGCCACTCAGCGTGCCGTTGGTACCAAGCGTGACGCCTGCCGGCAGCGTGCCCGCCGTCACGGCATAGCTGTAGGGCGCGGTGCCGCCGGTCGCGGTGAGCGCCCGACTATAGGCCGCGCCCACCGTCGCATTGACCAGCGTCGCCGGATCGAGCGCCAGCGCCGGTGCCGCGATGCTGAGCGTATAGCTCCGTGTCGCACTGTACGGACCCGAACCGGTCGAACTGTCGGTCGCAGTGATGCTGAAGGTGAAGTTGCCCGACTGCGTCGGTGTGCCCGCTAGCGTGCCGTTGCTCGCCAAGGTCAGACCCGCCGGCAAGGCCCCCGCCGTCACGGAATAGCTGTAAGGCGCGGTGCCGCCGGTCGCCGACAGCGTCTTGCTAAAGGCCGCACCCGACACACCCGCTGGCAAACTCGCCTGACCAAACGCCACGGTCGCGGTCGCAACGCTCAGCGTATAGCTGCGGCTCGCGGTATAAGGCCCGCCATTGGTCGGGGCCGTCGCATCGGTTGCGGTCACGGTAAAACTATAGCTGCCACCGGCCGTTGGCGTCCCACTCAACGTCCCGTTGGTGCCAAGCGTGACCCCCGCCGGCAACGCGCCATTGGTGACGGCGTAACTGTAAGGTGCCGTCCCACCACGGGCCGTCAACGCCTGACTATAGGCGGAACCGACCGTCGCGTTGGCTAACGTCGCCGGATCGAGTGCCAGCGCCGGTGCAGCGATACTGAGCGTATAGCTCCGCGTCGCACGATACGGACCCGAGCCGGTCGAACTGTCGGTCGCAGTGACACTGAACGTAAAGCTGCCCGACTGGGTCGGCGTCCCGGCCAGCGTGCCATTGCTCGCCAAGGTCACACCCGCCGGCAAGGCCCCTGCCGTCACGGCATAAACATAAGGCACCGTGCCGCCGGTCGCCGACAGCGTTTCGCTGTACGCCGTGCCTGACGTTCCTGCAGGCAGATTGGCCGGGCTCAGCGCCACCGTCGCGCTCGCGACCGTCAGCGTATAGCTGCGCACAGCCGTATAAGGCCCACCATTAGCGCTCGTAGTCGCATCCGTCGCGGTGACGGTGAAGCTGTAGCTGCCCCCGGCCGTTGGCGTCCCGCTCAGCGTACCATTGGTTCCAAGCATCACCCCCGCTGGTAACGCGCCTGCCGTCACGGCGTAGTTATACGGAGCAGTCCCCCCACTCGCTATCAGCGCCTGGCTATAGGCGGCACCGACCGTTGCATTGCCCAGCGTCGCCGGCGCCAGCGTTAGCGCTGGCGCGCCGATCACCAGCGTGTAGCTGCGCGTCGCACTGTACGGACCCGAACCAGTCGAGCTGTCAGTCGCAGTAACACTGAAGGTGAAGCTTCCCGACTGCATCGGCGTACCCGCCAACGCACCGCTGCCGGACAAGGTCACGCCCGCCGGCAACGCGCCTGCGGTCACCGCGAAGGTGTACGGAGCCGTACCGCCGGTGGCCGACAAGGTCTCGCTATAGGGCGCACCCGACACGCCCGCCGGCACGTTAGCCTGTGCGAACGCCACCGTCGCGGTCGTAACCATCAGGGTATAGCTGCGTACCGCCGTGTAAGGCCCGCCATTGGCGATCGTCGTCGCGTCAGTCGCGGTCACGGTGAAGCTGTAGCTACCACCAGCCGTCGGCATACCGCTCAGCGTCCCATTCGTGCCAAGCGTCACCCCAGCCGGCAATGCGCCTGCGGTAATGGCATAGCTATACGGTGCCGTCCCACCGCTCGCGATCAGTGCCTGATTATAAGTGGCACCAACCGTCGCGTTGACCAATGTCGCCGGAGCCAGCGCCAGCGCCGGCGCGGCGATGACCAGCGTATAACTGCGCGTCGCAATATAGGGGCCCGAACCGGTCGAGCTGTCGGTCGCGGTGACAGTGAACGTAAAGCTGCCCGACTGAGTCGGCGTACCCGCCAATACACCGCTGCTCGACAGGGTCACGCCCGCCGGCAATGCGCCAGTGGTAACTGCATAGCTATAGGGCGCCGTGCCACCGCTCGCGGTCAGCGTCTGGCTGTACGCCACACCCACCGTCGCATTGGCCAGCGTAGCCGGGACCAGCGCCAGCGCCGGCGCGCCGATCACCAGCGTATAGCTACGCGTCGCACTATAGGGGCCCGAACCGTTGGAGTTGTCGGTCGCCGTGACGCTGAAGGTGAAGCTACCCGACTGGGTAGCTGTGCCCGCCAACACACCGCTGCTCGACAGGGTCACCCCCGCTGGCAACGCGCCGGCGGTCACCGCAAAGTTGTAGGGCGCTATCCCCCCCGAGGCCGACAGCGTGGCGCTATAGGCCACGCCCGACGTCCCCGCCGGCAGGCTCGCGGGCGACAGTGCCAGCGTGGGGGCGGCGACGCTCAGGGTATAGGCGCGCGCGCCCGTAAAGCCCGCTGCGTTCGTCGCGGTGAGCGTAAAGGTGAAGCTGCCGCCCGCACCCGGCGTACCGGTCAGGCGGCCGTCGCTGGCCAGCGTGACGCCGGAGGGCAATGCGCCCGCCGTCACCGCATAGCTGTAGCTGGTCCCGGCACCGCTGGCGGTGACGGTCTGGTCATAGGCTTGGCCGACGGTCGCGGACGACAGGGTCGCCGGAGTGACGACGATGGCTGGCGCGCCGACGGTGATGGCGTAGAGCCCTTCGACACCGAACGGCGTGGTCGCGCTGTCGGTCGCGCGGAAGCGGAACGTGAACGTCCCCGCCGCGCTTGGCGTGCCCGAGAGCACCCCGCCGCTTGCCAGCGTCAGGCCGGGCGGCAGGGCCCCGCTGACGACGCTGTAGCTGTATGGTGCGATGCCGCCGCTGGTGGTGATGGTCTGGCTGTACGCCGTCCCGCCGGTCGCGGCGGGCAGCGCGGTCGCCGTGGCCGTGTTGGCGGCGGGCGACAGCGTCAGCACCGGCGGCTGGACGCTGGTCGTATAGCTGGCTTGGCCGACAAAGGGCGCGCCGCTGCCGCTCGCGCTGTCGGTCGCGGCGATCGTATAGGCGAAGCTCCCCGCCGCGCTCGGTGTGCCCGACAGGGTGCCGTCGCTCGCCAGCGTCAATCCGGTGGGCAGCGCGCCCGCCGTTACCGCAAAGCTGTAGGGTGCGGTGCCGTCGCTGGCGGTGAAGCGCTGGCTATAGGCGGTGCCGACCTGTGGAGTAGGCACGGTGGCGGGACTGAGCGCGATCGTCGGCGCGCCGATGGCGATGCTCTGCTGCACCGGGGTGGCGGGGTCGAAGCTCGTGTCGCCCGCCTGGCTGGCGGTCACGACGCACGTACCGACCTGGTCGAAGCGCACGCTGTTGCCCGTGATCGAACAGATGGCGCGCGATCCCGCATCGATCCCGATGACCGGGGTCAGCCCCGAGCTGGCACTGGCGGCGACGAGATAGGTCCCGCCGACGATCGCGCCGGCTGGCGGCGTCGAGGTGAAACGCACGGTCTGCGCGCCCCGCCCGATCGTGATGGTGAAGGCCTGCGCCTGGCGTACCGGCGGATTGCCGCCGGTCGAGTCCTCGGCGGTCACGGTAAAGGTAAAGGCGCCCGCGCTCGTGGGCGTGCCCGACAGCGTGCCGCCCGTGGCCAGCGTCAGGCCGGTGGGCAGGGTGCCCGCCGTCACCGCATAGCTATAGGGCGCGGTGCCGCCGGTCGTGGTCAGCGTGGCGGTATAGGCCGTGCCCACCGTCCCGCTGGCGGGCGGCGGGGCGATGGTCAGCATCGGGTCACCGATCGTCACGGTCACCGTCGCAGGCGCGGAGGTGCTCACCCCGTTGCTGGCGGTGAAGGTGAAGCTGTCGGTGCCGCGCACCCCGGCCGCCGGCGTATAGGTCAGGTTCGGCGCGGTGCCACTCAGCGTACCTCGGGCCGGTGCGGCGGTGATCGCATAGCTCAGCGTACGCGCAGGCGTGTTGGGATCGGTGCCCGCCAGGACGATGCTTCGCGCGGTCTGGAACGCGGTCGACACGGCCTGCGCGGTCGCGGTCGGCGTGCCGGTATAGGTGAAGCTACCATTGGTCGTGCTGACGCCGGCCATGTTGGTGACCTGCACCGTCGCGGCGCCGGCGGTGCCCGCCGGGGTAACAGCGGTCAGGCTGGTCGCGCTGGCGATCGTCACGCCGGTCGCGGGCGTACCGCCGACCGTGACGGTGCTGCCGCTGGTGAAGTTGGTACCGGTGACGGTGATCGTCGTGCCGCCCGCCGTGCTGCCCTCGGCCGGGGTCACCGCGCTGACCGTGGGGAGCGCGACGATGGTGAAGCTGCTGGTCGCGGGTGCCGAGGCATTGCCCGCCGCGTCAATCGCGGTGACCGACACCGTGATCGGCCCCAGCGGCAGATCGGCCGCTGGCGTATAGCTGTAGGTGCCACCCGCCGTCGCCGAAGTCGTGCCGGCGGCCGCCCCATTGATCCGGATCGCGAGGCTGGCATTGCTCTCCGCCGTGCCCGTGATCGCTGGCCGCCGGTTGGCCAGCGTCGCGCCATTGGCGGGCGCGGTAATGACCGGCGCGGCGGGCGCGACCGTGTCGATGGTGAAGGCATTGGTGTTCGAGGCTGGCGACGCCACCCCCGAAGCCGAGGCGACCGCATAGACGGTGTGCGATCCCTGGCCCAGCGCGCTCGCCACGGTGTAGGTGAAATTGCCGCCCGATACCGTCGCGTTGCCGCTGAGCGTACCGTCGATGAAGACCTCGACCGTCGTACCGCTTGCGGTGACACCGGTCACGGTCGGCGTCGCCGTATTCAGCGTCGATCCATTGGCCGGGCTGGTCAGCACGGGGGCGGCCGGCGCGGGCGGCCCCGCCACGGTGATCGTCACCGTCGCGGCGCTGGATGTCGCGAGGCCATTGGAGACGGTGAAGGTGAAGCTGTCCGTCCCGATATAATTGAGCGACGGCGTAAAGGTGAGGTTGGGCGCGGTGCCGCTCAGCGTGCCATGCGCCGGCGCGGTGGCGACATTATAGGCCAGCGTCCGGGCCGGCGTGTTCGGATCGCTACCCGTCAGCGTCACGGCGGTCGCGGTGTTGAAGGTGGCGGTTACGCTGCGTGCGTTCGCGGTCGGGGCCTGGATAACGGTAAGGGTCGCGGCGCTGCTCGTCGCGCTGCCCTGGCTGTTGGTGAAGACCGCGCGATATTGGCGGCCATTGTCACCCGCGGTCGTCGCGGGGGAGGTATAGGTGGCGGCGGTCGCACCGGCGATGTTGGTGAAGCTCGCGCCGCTATCGCTCGACACCTGCCACTGAACGCTGGGCGACGGACTGCCCGAGGCGCTGGCGGTGAAGCCGGCGGTCGCGCCGACCGCAACCATCTGGCTTACCGGCTGCGTGGTCACGGCGGGCGGGTTGAGCACCACATAGCTATAGCCGCCAGCCAGCGTGGCGGTGCCGCCCGGCGTGGTGACGGCGACGGCGACCGCGCCGGCGCTGCCCGCGGGGGTCGTCGCCGTGATCTGGGTGTCGCCGGTGACCGTGAAGCTGGTTGCCGCATTGCCGCCAAAGGTCACCGCACTCGCGCCCGTCAGCGCGGTGCCGGTGATCGTCACGCTGGTGCCGCCGGTGGTCGAACCCGAATTGGGTGTCGCGCTGGTGACCGTGGGAGCCGCGATATAGCTGTATTGCGACGCGGGGCCGGTCGCGCTCGTCACGCTGCCTGTGGTGACCTGAACGTCATAGGTTCCCGCCGCCTTGGCTGGCAAGGTCGCGCTGAGCTGGGTCGCGCTGGTATAGCTGACGCCGGTCGCGGCGGTGCCGCCGATCGAAACCGTCGCGGTCGGTGTGAAATTGGTGCCGGTGATCGTCACGGTGCGCGGCGCGTTGGCAGGCCCGGAGGTCACGCTCAGCGCGGTCACGGTCGGCGCGGCGAATATATAGTTGACGCTGCCGGTGCTTGCCTGGCCGGTAGTGGTGTCGGTCACGCCGACAGTGGCGGTGCCAGTCCCGGCTGGCGTGGTCGCGGTCAACGTCGTCGCGCTGGCATAGGTCGCCGGAACCGTCGTCGCGCCGAAGCTGACGCTATAGGCGTTGCCATTGACGAAGTCGGTGCCGGTGATCGTCACCGGCGTGCCGCCGCCGCTCGACCCACCGGTAGGCGAGATCGCGCTGATCGTAGGTGCGGCGACATAGCGATACTGGTTGCCCGCCCCGGTCGCGGAGGTGCCGCCCGGGCTCGTCACCGTCACATTGACGGTGCCCGACCCGGCGGGCGCGGTTGCGGTGATCTGTGTCGCGCTGTTGACGGTGAAGCTACTGGCCGACGTGGCGCCGAAATTGACGGCGGTCGCGTTCGTGAACCCTGTGCCGGTCACGGTCACGCTGTTGCCACCCCCCGCCCCGCCCGAGTTCGGGGCGACCGCCGTCACGGCCGGCGCGGCGACATAGGTAAAGCCGGTGAAGGTCGCCGAGGCGGTCCCGTTCTTCACGACGGCAATGCCGACCGTGCCCGCCGCATGCGCGGGCGCGGTGGCGATGATCTGCGTGTCCGATGCCGGAGTCACCGAGACGAGGGTGCTGTCGAACCGCACCTGATCGACGCCGGTGAAGTTGCTGCCGTTGATGGTGACGCTGGTCCCGCCGCCCGTCGGACCGGAGGTCGGCGCAATGCTGGAGATTGCCGGGGGCGGCGTGCCGACGCAGGTGGCGGACATGGTGAACGAACCGGTGTCGGTGGTAGAGCCACGCTGAATGCGCGCGAGGACCGCATTGGTTCCCGCGTCGGTCGTCAAGGTTTCCGTTATGGTCCCCGCCGACGCGAGCAGAATACCGGGTGCGCTTACCGCCGATCCGGGCGTGGTGTTGGATATCGGGAAAAATGCCCGAAAGCTGCTGCCCGATACGCCGATCGTCTGCACGGTGAACGTAATCCGTTCGTTCGCGTCGAAGTCGTACAGCGTCGGACTGAAGCCGGCATAACTGGCGGGATAGTTGCCGGTGGTCGAGGTGTACGATGCGGATCGGATACCCGAGGCGGTGGCACTGGCGCCGGCCGTGCGGCCCTTGGGGCTGGGCGCAGCCGTCGAACTAAAATTCGCCGAATAATTGAGTTCACCATTATTGATGGCCGCGCACGCCGCGCTCTCGGCAGCCGCCGCACAGGGCATCGCCGCAACGGCGAGCGCGGACAGCGCGATCAAGGGGAGCATGACACGGCCCGAGCGACGTGACGCGGCCTCCCTAGGCACCAATGCAAATGGATCAGTTGGATCAGTCGACGACGGTTGCGCCAGCACCGTATCCGCAATGGTGCCCGTCTTCACGACACGGCCAAGCGCACGAACAAACGCGCCAAACATGATCTATAGCCCCCCGGCTCACCCCGAGAACATCACCGGTTGGCGACGAACGCTTCACCCGACGCTATAATCAAAATCGAGTCAACAATTTAAAGACTCTAATTCACCGATGAGACACATCATCGTCCTTTTACAGGAAAATATTGATGTATATCATCCGCAATGATGGCTGCAAATTCGTTACGCATATGAGGTCCATTAAACTGGAACGTTAGTATGTCCATTTTGGACAGTTAGCACTTTCCTGTTAGCACCATTGTGGATTTGTTTTCTGCTTCCTTCCGGTCAACAATAGGGGTGGCGCGCCCCGACATGGCGAAGGGCTCGCCCTCAAGGGAGCGGACATGGAAGCATATCTCGGATACGTGATGTTTACGGCGGGCAGCTTTGCCCCGCGCGGTTGGTCGTTATGCCAGGGACAGCTATTGAGCCTCGCCCAAAACGCCGCGCTCTACTCGCTGCTCGGCACCACCTATGGCGGCAATGGCCAACAGACCTTCGGCCTGCCGCATCTGGGCGGTCGCGTGCCGGTCGGCACCGGCCAGGCACCGGGTGTCAGCCATAATTATCAGGCGGGCGAAGCGGCCGGCACCGAGCAGACGACCATCCTCACCTCGCAAATGCCCGCGCACGTCCATGCGTTCCCCGCACAGCCGGGCATGGCCGTTGCCACCGACAACACGGCTGATGATACGTCCGATACGGCGACGGCAGGCGCCCGGCTGGGCAAGTTTGTCGATCAGGCCGGCAGCGGCGGGGCGATCTATGTGCCCGCCGGGTCGAGCAGCACGACGGTGAATCTCGCCGGCACCCCGGCCGGCAATACCGGCATTGCCGGGGGCAATATGCCGTTGCCGATCATGCAGCCCTATCTGGCGATGAACGCGGTCATCTGTATCGAGGGCTATTATCCCTCGCGCCCAGACTGATCGATCGGCCGGCACCTTTTCCCTCGGGAGAGGGTGCCGGTCACTTCGCTGTCAGTTGAATACCGCCTGATAGACGCGCCGATCGCGCAAGGGTGGGCACTGGCTGATGAAGATGCTGTGCGGCCCGCCGCGCCCGCAATCGAACTCATAGGCCAGGTCTAGCAGCACGACGCTGAGCGGCGCCTCGAAGAACAGCGAAAAGGGCTGTCGGAAGTCAAGCCCATGGGGCAAGCGCGGCGACGTCTCGACGCGATCCAGCCGCACCTCGACCGCTTGCGGCAGCGTGTTCACCTTCACCGTCTTGCCCACCCAAGGCAGGAAATCTTCCGGGGTCATCAAGCGCATGCACGATCCTTCCTCGCCCGCCACCATTCCCGATCGGGGCGGCGTCGACAAGATGGCGGACCCCGGCATGGCACCTGATCGGATCATGTTCCGGCCCGAGACCCCGGACGATGCGGCCATCATCGCCCACGCCCATGCCGGCCATTGGCGCGCGCCGCCGGGCTTCGCTCTTCCCGCCCCGATGCTCGCCGCCCTACTCGCTCAGCAGCATGCGCTGCAGGAACGTCACATCGCGGCCACCCATCCCAGTGCCGAGCGGCAGATGATCATCGCTAACGGCGTGACGGTCGGGCGCATATGCCTGAGCCGGAACTCCCCGCCCTGGAAAATTGTCGACTTCGCGCTGATAGACAGCGCACGGGGCCTCGGGATCGGTCGCGCCGTTTTAGACGCGGTAACGGACGAAGCCGCCCGTGCCGCCGCCGCCATCGTGCTGGACGTCGCCCAAAACAATGTGCGGGCACTAGCCTTCTATCGACGGGCGGGGTTCAGGCTCTTGAGCACAAATAGTGGCACCCATTTTGAACTGAGGTGGAATCCATGATGGATAATGGTCAACGCCTTCACGATCAGATGCTCATGCGTGTGCCAACGGTCCAGCGCGAACCGCTCAAGCCGATCCGATGCGACACGCCCAGAATGGCGCGTCGCGCCAGCGTTGTTCCATACCATAATAAAGGGCATGGTGATGGCAGTAGGCCTGCCAGATACGGCTCATCCGCGTAGCGTACCGTTCGGTGGCTCTGATGTCACCGTTCAGAAGGGCAAGTGTGGCCTCCCCGGCTTCAAGCCCCGTCGATAGGGCATTGAACAAGCCTTGGGAGGACAAGGGGTCCAAGGCGATCGCACTATCGCCAGCCGCGAGCCAGCCCTCTCCGGCTGCGCTGCGTGCAACGCTATTGGCGGCGCACAGCATTGTCGCGGTCGCCCGGGACAGATCGGCCTGACCGATGGCGCTCCTCAAACCCGGCGACAGGCTGCCCACCCTGATCGGTCCGTCCCTGAGGACATGCCGCAAGGCCGCACCTCCGGCATCGCCGTGGAACGCGACGAGGCGATGTCCATCCGGCAATATGGCCGTGTACCACCACCCCTCTGGACATGATTCGGTATAAGTCGTGGTATCGACCGCCTGTGGCTGCGGGACGCGCTGATAGGCGCATGCCAGCCGGTCCATCACCATGCGTCGTTGGCCATGTTTGCGCATCAGCGACGTTCGCCGGCCGCTTGCGTCGATAAGGCGTCGGGCCAATACCCAGCGGCCATCGTCGAGCGCCACGTGCCATCCGTCTTTAAGGCGAACGATATCTCCGACACTGGCGACGACGCGCACAGCTCCCCGCGCTTCGGCATTCGTGCGCAGATCGGTCTCGAAACGGGCCCGATCGATCCGCCAGCCCATGCCGTCGGGGTCGCGCATCGCATCCAGTTCAACCGGCTCGTCCGAACCCCAGCGGCTGACCTTGAGCGGCGCGATGCCGTGGCCCGCTGCCGAAAAGCGCTCGAACGCGCCGATCGCCATCAGCACCCGCCGCGCCGCGCCCGGCAGCGTTTCGCCGATTCGCCAGTTCGGTGTCGCCACCCGGTCGATCAACACTACGCTGGCAAAGGGCGCCAGAACGGAGGCAGCGGCCGCCCCCGCCGCCCCGGCGCCGATGATGGCGACATCGACGATATGCTCGGTCATCGCCGCTGCGGTGGCAGTCCGTTGGGGAAACGATTGACCAGTGCGATGCCGGACAGATCGACCTCGGTCGCCGACCGCGTGCCGCGCCGCTCGACGGGGCCGGGCCTTGCCGCCGGAGCGACCCGCATCGGCGGTGCCGCCCCCAGAAGGCGCGGCCCGGTCAGCTTCTCCTGCTCGGGTGTGATCAGCCGGGCATAATCTTCCACTTCGATCGTCGCGGGAAATTCCGGGTCTCCGGGCCCTTCGCGGACCTCGACGACGCCGAGAAAGTCGAAATGGTGGATCATGTTGTTGATCTGATGGGTATAGCCGTCCGCGCCCAGCGGTTCGATCCAGGCCTCGCGATTGGCGAACGCCTTGCGCCGTTCCTCCAGAGGGCGGGACTTGTCCATGACGATGTCGTAATTCTCCTTAGTCAACACCTCATTGGGCACGCGCGCCGGCCAGAAGGTGGGGACGTACGGATCGTATGCGGGGGTATAGCCCGACCGGCAACTGCTGGTGTCGGTCTGCCACGGCACCGCCATCCACCGCGTGATGCCGCCCGGCATCTGACCGCAGAGTGGCCCGTTGGGGATGGTGACGTCGTCGGGGGTCAGCACTTCACTGGGGCGCGGGGCGACCCAGCCTTCGGGCGCGTGCTGAAAGCGGAACGGCGCCATGTACATGGTCGCGGTGCGCACCGGCCACGTCATCTCGCAACCGGGGTGGAAGGCGTCGGCCAGACAGAATTCCAGCGCCGCGCGGGTCAGCATGTCCCCTCGTTCGGCAACTGGCAGATCGTCGATCTCGGCTGGCGGGCGCTTTTCGGGATCGTGATCGGGGTCGAAATTTCCCTCCGCCCATTGCCACAGCATCGCCATCTGGCAATCGCTCAGCACCGCGTTCTGGCGGGGGCTGGCGACCGGCGGAATGTTCATCGCGTCACCGTAGAGCCACGGCCAGGGCACCGGTGAGTTGGCATCGGTGTCGAAGTTGCGGAAATTGTTGTAGATGACCCGGCGCTGCTCGCGATAGGCCGGACTCGTGCTGCCGAGACGCGCGAGCGCGGTATCGCTCGTCAGGTCGAACACCCCTTCCCAGCCGAACCCGGCGGCAAAACCGGCATTGACCCATTGCAGCCCCTCCATCCTCTGAAAGATGGGCAGGATGTCATGCGCGAAGGACGGCCGGATCGGCGCAGGCAGCTTGCCCGCCTTGATCGCGACGTCGCGCATCAGGTCCCACATGGTGCGCACCGATTTGCGCTGCGGCCCGTAATTGGGCGGTGCGACGACGACCCAGGCGGGGATCACCTGGATCTCCTCGCCGTCGAGCGTGACCTTCGCGGTCACCGGCCCATCGGAGACATCATCATACCAGCCCTCGTTATTGGCGAAGGTGATGGCGGCGCTGCCGTCGACGCTGGCCGAGACGCCCTTGCCGCCTAGAACCGTCAGCCGCTGCTCGGCATCGGTCATCGCCTCGCCCAGATAGACGGGGATGTCCATGAACATGCCCTCGAACGTCTTGGACTTGACGTTGGCCCCCTTTAGCACCCGTTTCTTGCCCTCGATCGCCAGGGTGGTGCGGTCCGCCACGCCCGGATTGCGCAGCGTGGTCGGTGGGGCGTAATTGGCCTCGGGAATGTCGAGCGCGAGCTGGAAGCCGTACCAGGCGGCCTTATGGTTGGCGAGCTGCACCTGCCATTCGACCGTCGCGCCGGGGTCCTTGCCGGTCAGTTCGCGCACGATCTCACCGCGCGCGTTGACGCCATAGACGCGGAAGCGTGCGGCCTGTCGCTTCAGCCTTTTATGCGCATCGCGGTAGCTGCCGGCGGGTAGCGGCAACGGATCGGTAACTTCGGGACCGTAGAAATATTCGTCACTGGTCCCGACCCGCGCGATGCCGATCGCCGGGTGGATCACCGCCTGGACGATACAGTCGTCATGCTTGATGGCCGGTGGCGCGGCCGCGGCAATGCGCGGGGTCAGCGGGTCGCTGGTCAACTGGCCATTGGCATGGTGCCGCATCGCCGCGCCCGCCGCATAGACGCCGCGCCGGACCACCGCGATCGACGACTGGTCGCTGGGCCGGTTCGCGTGCGGCACGCGCCAGATGTTGAAGGACAGATTCTGGCCATAGTCAGCCTGCCCCGGCGCATCGACCCGCTGGCGCGGGATGACCAGTGTTGCGACGGGGACATAAGAACTTTCATGTTCCGGCCAGACGACATTGGCGGCGTCGAGCGGCATCGTCTTTTCATTGGTCCGCCGCTGAATCGACAGGGTGAAGCGATAATCGCGCTTCGCAAGTCGGTTGATCAGGTCGGTCTTCAGATAGTCGTTGCCGTCGTCGGGCACGTCCTCGGCCGGGGTTTCCGGGTCCAGCCGATATTTGACCAGCTCGTCGCCGAGATGGAAGGACAGGATCGCCCAATAGCGGTTGGTCAGGCACGATCCGCGCGCCGCGTTCATGTCGTTGAGTACTGCGTTGATCGCGGGATGCTTGGCTAGATAGGCGTCGTAATCATGCTGGACGACGCCGGCATAGGTGAACTCGACCATCGTCTTGGCGGTATCGAGGAAGAACCGGTCGATATTCTGCATGATGAGGTCGGCGGTCGCCCCCTCCTCGCCCAGCGCGTTCGGGCCGTTGACGCCGAACAGCTTCAACCCGATCCCGCACATGCTGCCCAGATCGGGATCGGTCGGGCCGGTATCGCTGGAAAAGCGCATCCAGGCCTCCAGCCGTTCATGTGCGAAGATGCCGACGCGCCACGCCTCGGGTATGTCGTCGTGACGCTCCAGCCAGCCATGCGCTACGCCGTGCAGCTTGCGGAAGACGGCGCGTTGGGCGGGGGGCGGGTTCAGCTTGGTATCGCGTGCCTGCCCGATATCGACGAACATTTCGGTCAACCGCTCGGTAGCCTGATCCGGCTTATCGAAACATTTCGGAGTCGGCAGTTCCTTTTTCATGTCTGATTCTCCCACCCGGCTGTCTTACCGGATAGACTGACCTTGAATAATCTTGCTAGCAAGCGCAGCCGCCGTGAAATCTTCGTTATTATTTTTTACATCCAGAATGAATGTTATATTCAACTCTTTAAAAATATTTAGAAATATAGATCATATAAATCCAGAAATGGATACGATCTATTACTGTGTTGACCTGACGCGATGTCGCGCTGATCCTGAACCACGCCAAGGATGATTGGTCACCCGGCCCAAGGAGCGATGCGATGAGCCATACGGAAGAGAATTTCCTGAGCGTGCCCGCTCATCTATTGCTGACCCCCGAAGATCAGGACGGGAGGTTCGAGGATTTCATCCGCTTGCCCGTGCTGGGTCAGGGGACGGTTGGCTTCATGATCGCCGAGAAGGCGCCGTTCAGCGTCAGCATCCAGAACAAATGCTGGGGCCGGCCGGCGCTCCGCTGGGATGTCGATTTCGACGGGGTGACGCTCCACGAGCGGATCGACGGCGAATGGCATCAGCGACCGATCATGCCGCAGGTGGAACTAGAACCCGGCCTCGCCCTTGGCCTCGATCCCGATCCGCGCTGCCCCTATTGGTTCAGCTTCGACCATAATAATCGCCGCCTGCGCTACGGCAAAGGCGAGATACGGCTCGGCTGCATGATCGCCGAATATCAGTTGGCGGCCAAGCCGTCCGATGATGGCGAAGACCCCTATGTCTGGCTGCGCGAGGCGCGCCGGGTCGAGGTGACGGCGTCGATCCGCGATTCCGTCGACATCTGGCGCGACCCGGTGGTCGCCGACGTGCCCATGAAGGTCGTCGTCCATGACCGCATGACGATGGACATGATGGCGCAAGGCCAGGCCACCGTGCCGGGCAATCTGACGCCGACCTGCCGCCAACTCTACGACAATGTCGCAGGCGAGATGTTTCGGCTCGACACGCCCGATTTTCCCGAATTCGCACAGGCGATCAAGGAGAGCATCGCCGACCCTAATGGCTGGTGCCATCAGACGCTGGCGCGCAAGGCGGAGGAGTTCGGCGCACCCGATCCCGACAAGACCTATCTGCGTATCACCCTCGGGCAGAATCAGGGCGATTCACCGGGCGTCCCCTTCGTCATGGAGATCTGGCCGGTCGGTCATTATTCGCCCGTCCACAATCACGGCGGCGCGGAGGCGGTGATCAAGGTGCTGCATGGGGAGATCAACGTGGATCTCTATCGCATGTTGTCACCCTATCATCAGGAACCCTTCGCGACCGCCGTCTTCGGCAAAGACGATGTCGCATGGATCTCGGCGCGTCTGAATCAGGTTCACAAGCTGATCAATCGCGGGGCGGAGGAACCCTGTATCACGATCCAATGCTACCTCTATGCCGAGACCAACGAGGTCCACTGGCCCTATTTCGATTATCTCGCCAAAGCCAAGATCGCCAATTTCGATGACGACTATGTTTCGTTCAAGGCGCGCATGAGGTCGGAATGGGATCGACGTCATCCAAGATGAGGTCCGTGTGTCGTTGCTCGACCTGAAGCATGGACCTCATGCGGCGGGGCTTGGCCTGCAGCATATCTCTTCATCTACTTCAGGGCGCTAGCAACGTTGGTGCCGATCCATTCTGGCGCTAATATCGCTCGATATGGGCCACGACAGATTCGATCTACTGACGGATGGGCAGAAGGAGTGCCTGCGCCTCCTTCACGCACGTTGGTCGGTAAAGGACATTGCTCGGCATATCGATCGGAGCCCTGTCACCGTGCATCAGCGCTTGACGGCCGCACGCCAACATCTTGGCGTTAGCCGCAGCCTGGAGGCCGCGCGCCTGCTCTTCGAATACGAAGGCGGCGCATATGATCCGGTCATATATGACCCCGTGATAGTGGGCGAACCACAGCCGAGCGAGGCATCACCCGTGGACCGGACGGCGGGTTTCCCCCTGCCGTTCCCGACCCCGGGGAGACCTCTCAATGACCTGACACTTGCTGGTAAGCTCCTATACTCGCTCGTGCTGTCCGCGCTCATCGCCCTGATATTTGGCGGTTCGATCGCAGCCTTGAGCGGCCTTTCCGAACTATTCTGACCGGCCTGATCGGCTGGTTCATTCGCAGCGCTATCGGCGCCCCGGAGACATCATGCCGAACATCGTCCAAGAAGCCGCCCGCACCGTCGTGTCCGATCTCGCCCCCTTTGAAACCGCCGTCGACGTGGCGATCGCCCGCGCCGGCCGCTTCCTCGCCGCGCTGGCGGAAGGCACGATCGAGGCCCAGGTCGGCCCCCTGCCCACCCATTCCGCGATGATGAACACCTTCGCCACCGTGGCGGCGCTGGCCGAGGTCCGCAACAGCATGGCGGCCACTCGCCGAGAACTCGTCCATACGCGCGCCAAGCTCGGCCTTCAGGAGACCGCGATCGGCAGCCTGCCGGGCTGCCCGCCGGCCGAGGCAATCCAGGCCGACGTCATCACGATGGCCGCCTAAGATGATTGGCGCGACGGTAATGTGGCCCCTATCTGAGCCATGCTTGCCGTCGTGCTGAACTTCGTCCCCCTCCTCTACCTCTGCATTCTTGCCGCATCGCTGATCTATATCGGGTTGAGAGGCGAGCGAGCGGAGCGAGCGTGCATCATCGCCATCACCATCGGTTCGCTCGCCACCGGACTCGCGGCGAACCGAGGACCTGCATGGTATGAAGCAGAGGTAGGGATTTTCGTGGTCGATATCGCCACTCTGGTCGCGTTCATCGCGATCATGGCAAAAAGCACGAGATTTTGGCCTTTATGGATCACAGCCCTTCAGAACATCGCCGTAATGACTCACCTGGCGCGCTTTTTAAAGCCACAGACCGTTCCGATGGCCTACGCCGTGGCGGAACAGCTATGGGTCTATATAATGCTTCTGATCCTGATCGTGTCGGTGCGGCAGCAGCGATCACGCGGCGGATCGATGAACTCAGCGAGCTCGTAAGGGATTATCTCGAACTACCACCATGCACAGCCAAACGGCTTCGCGCTGTGGAGGCAGAAATTGAGGCGAGAGCCAAACGACGCCACTATCTTCGACCTGATTTGTTCGTCGAGCCGCGCTGGGACATGCTGCTCGATCTGTACGTCGCGCGGCTCAAGGAGCTTAAGATTTCGGTATCATCGCTCTGCGTCGCGGCAAATATCCCGACCACGACCGCGCTTCGACACATTGCCGAACTTGTCCAGCACGGCGAAATTAAGCGCACGCCTGATCCCACGGATCAGCGGCGGGCATTTCTCGATCTATCAGACCACACTTTTGCCCGGATGAATGACTGGATCGACCACTGTCTCTAGGGTCAGGACCCATTGATATAAGCGTCGCGATCTGATTCAGTCTCAGCGAGGGAACCGGGATGAGCGACCTTTTTTTGGCGGACGGACGAGCAGATCGAGCGACCACGGCCATTCTTTCCCACTTTCCCAAGAGCCACGGCAAGCCTCGGATGGATGACTGGCGGATGCTGAGCGGCATCGTCTTCGTCACCCGCAATGGGCTGCGCTGGCGCGATGCGCCTAGCGCCCATGGTCATCACAAGACGCGGTACAACCGGTGGAAGCCCTGAGGCTACCGAGACGCGTTCATGCGCATGATGGAGGGGCTGGCTGCGGGCCATGCCGAGCCGAAGTCCGTCATGATCGACGAGACCTATCTCAAGGCGCGCCGCACGGCGTCGAGCCTGCGAGTTAAAAAGGGGATCTCAGCCGCCTGATTGGACACACCAAAGGCCGCCCCTCGAGCTTTTCGACCGCCCTCGCCACCATCCTCTTTTTCCGGCTATGATCAACGAGTGCTGACCCTGGAAACCGCCGGATAAGCCACGCGGAACCCGATATGCGATGTGGGCAGGTCATGCTCCTGCGCCTGATAGGCAGCCGGGCGGAAATTGGCGCAATAATTCATCGCGCATAGAAAACTGCCGCCTTTGACGAGGCCGATATCCTGATCGCCCGCCACCCACTCCCATACATTGCCGACCATGTCGTACAGACCCAGGTCGTTCGCCTCGAAACAGCCGACAGGGGCAATCCCGGCATAACCGTCCTCGGCGGTATCGCGCATGGGAAAGACGCCCTCCCAGACATTGGCCCTCGGCTTGCCATGGTCAAAGGCCCATTCGACCGGATCGCGGGTCGCGTTCTGGTTACCGCGGGCCGCTCGCTCCCACTGCTCCGTGGTGGGCAGGGCACCGCCCGCCCAGCGCGCATAAGCAGCGGCATCGTCGCGATCGACATGAACGACCGGCTCGTCCGCACGGCCCGTCAGGTCGCTGTCCGACCCCAGGGGATGCCGCCAATCCGCTCCCTTGGTCCAGCGCCACCAGCGTGCTGCATCGTCGAGCGAGACGGGCTGGGTGGGTGACACGAATAGCGCCGATGCCCCCTGCCGCTCGGCCTGGGTGCGGTATCCGGTGGCCGTGACGAAGGCAGCGAACTGGCGATTGGTCACTTCGTGTGCATCAATGCGGAATGCCGCTACACGCACCGGGCGCCCCGGCCGGTTATCGCCATCCTCGCCCAGCATCACCGTCCCCTCCGGCACGGCGACGATCCTGTCGCCCGCAAGGCAACGCTGCGACGATGGCACCGGTCGTGCGCCAAGACCGGCCGATGCGGCGAGCGCGATCAGCAAGGCGGCACCGGTCCTCATGGTCGCGCGGCCGGGGCGGGCGCGGTCTCGGCGGCGGCTTGGGCGGGCAATGGCACGACGCCCTTGGCCTTGGCATAAAGGTCATAGGCGCCGACCAGCTCGGCGAGCCGCTTCGGCTCCGCCGTGGCGAGATCCCGAGTCTCGCCGGGATCGCGAGCGACGTTGAAAAGCTGCCAGCGCCCCGTGCTGACCCCGCCGCGCGTATAGCGATTGGTCGGCGCAGGGAGAAATACGATCTTCCAGTCCCCCTGACGCAGCGCCCTGCGGAAGAACAGCTCGTAACCGAGCGTTTCGTCGGCGGAGCGCACGCCGTCCGCGCTGGCGGCCAGCACGGGGCGCAGGCTCTTGCCCTCATGCGGCAGGATCGCATGGCCCGCAAACTCGCCAGGCTGGCGCAGTCCGGCATAATCGAGCAAGGTCGGTGCGACGTCACGCACGTCCAGATTGGCGTTGGCGATCCGCCCGCCGCCCGCCACGCCGCGCCCCGCCGCAAAGGCGGTCACGCGAATACCGCCCTCGGTCGTATAGCCCTTCACCAGCCAGGACGGCACCGAATTGGCCTGCGCCCAACCCGGCCCATAGCCGACATAGCTGGTCGGCTTACCGATATTGTCCAGGCTATTGTCGATGCCCAGCGCCTGCGCCGGGGGAAGGGCCGCATCGGGCGAGCCGACCTTGAAGCGCGGGCTGGGCGCTTCGATCACATTCCCCTCCGGACCGTTATCGGCGAAGAACAGGATGATCGTGTTGTCATACCGCCCTTGGGCTTTCAGCGCGGCGATGACGCGGCCGACATTCTGGTCCATGCGATCGACCATGGCGGCATAGACTTCCATCTTGCGTGCCTCGATCGCGCGCTCCTCCGGGGCGAGCGACGACCAGGGACGCGCCAGTTCCAACCGGTGCGGGACCGCATCGGCGGATACGAGGCCTAGCGCCTTCTGCCGCGCCAGCCGCTCGGCGCGCAGCGCCTCATAGCCCGCATCGTAGCGGCCCTTATATTTGGCGATCGTCTCTGCGGGTGCCTGAAGCGGCCAGTGCGGGGTGGTAAAGGGAAGATAGGCGAAGAACGGCCGCCGATCCCCCGATCGGGCCGACGCGTCGAGATAGCCGATCAGCCGGTCGGCGAAATAGTCGGCGGAAAAATGTCCGCTCGGCAACAGGGCGGGCTTGCCGTCGTCGCGGTAGCTGGGCGCCAGCCCCGCCTTCGACCATGCGGCGCCCTGATCCGCACCGAAATGGTTCGAAAGGCCCTGGAGCAGCGCGAAACTATGCTCGAACCCGCGCGCGGCCGGTTCGCGCTCCGGGGTCAGGCCCAGATGCCATTTGCCCGCCATCAGCGTCGCATAGCCACCCGCCCGCAGCAGTTCCGCAATCGAGGCGACACGGTCGTTCAGATAGCCCTCATAACCCGGCTGACCCCGTGTCGCGGGGCCGAGTAGCTCCGCCATGGTGCCCAGACCCGCCTCATGATTGTCGACGCCGCTCATCAGCATCGAGCGGGTCGGCGAACAGGTCGGGGCGGTGTGAAATCCGGTGAAGCGTACCCCCGACAGGGCCAGCGCGTCGAGATTGGGCGTCGCGATCTCCCCGCCGAACGCTCCCAGATCGGACCAGCCGAGATCATCGGCAACGATGACGAGGAAGTTGGGCGCATCTTTCGGTGCCTGCTGCTGCGTCGCGGCGGCCTGGGTCACCGGCTCGACCTGGGCGACCACCGGACCGGCCGCGATCAGCGCGGGGACCGCCGCGGCCAGAAGTGTCCCACCGATCATGTCTGCTCCCCTTTTTCGATCACCGCGATAGCGCCCCCACAGGCATAAACGTCGGGGCCACCCCGACAATGATATATTCTCTACTGGATCAGTAGGAATTACTTGGTTCGCTTGGGTGGGCGCGCTCCATAGCCATAGGCGGGCGGCATGCGTCGCGTTCTCAGCCAATGAACCAAAGGGGGGAGTTCATGCCGACATGCTATATCCGGGCAGGCCGCGCCCTGCTTGTGACCGGCGCCGCGATCCTGGCCCAACCAACGCTCGCGCAGCAGACCTTGGTGGCCGCCCCCGATCCCGGATCGGATATTTCGGCCACCGATCCGGCCGGTAGCGGCACGAGCGGCGATATCCTGGTCACCGCGCGCCGCCGGACCGAGCGGAGCCAGGACGTGCCGATCGCGATCAACGCCTTCGGCTCGGCCCAGATCGAGTCGACGCGTACCTATAATCTGCGCGATCTCCAGCAGCTCACGCCCAGCCTGGTCGTGACCAACACCAACCCGCGCAACACCAGCATCAATATCCGGGGGCTGGGCAACAATGTGGCGGTCTATAATGACGGGCTGGAGCCGGCGGTGGGTGTCTATCTCGACGGCGTCTATCTCGCCCGGCCGGGCCAGACCGTGTTCGACCTGGCCGATCTGGAACGGATCGAGGTTCTGCGCGGGCCGCAGGGCACTTTGTTCGGCAAGAACACCTCCGCAGGCGCGGTGGTGGTCTCGACCAAGCTGCCGACCTTCGACTGGCAGGCGGGCGGTGATGCCAGCCTGGGCAATTACGACTTCCGCCAGCTTCACGCCTTCGTTTCCGGTCCGCTGACCCCGCATCTGGCGGCGCGGCTGTTCGTCTCCAAGACCGATCGCGGCGGCTTTACCCTGAACCGCTTTGACGGCCGTTACGGGCAGGATTTTCACGACCTGAACCTGCGCGGCCAGTTGCTCTACAAGCCGAGCGACACCCTCACCATGCGGATCATCGGCGACTGGGGGCGGCAGAACAGTTTCACGGCCGGTAGCATTCTGCTGGGGGCCATCCGGAATTACGACAACGGCGCGGTGTTCCCGAACAACTATTATGACCGATCCGCGCGGCTAGGCTATTCGCCGGTCGCGGCAAACCCGGCGCTGCGGACTACCGACACCGACGCCAATCCGCGCTACCGGATGAACCAGCACGGGGTGAACGTCACGACGGACTGGGATGCCGGCCCCGTCACGCTGACCTCGGTCACGGCCTATCGCGCGTGGAACTGGTATCCGCACAATGATGGTGACGGCACCAGCCTGGATGCGGGCGCCGACTTCCACCAGAGCAACGAGCAGCGTCAGGTCAGCCAGGAACTGCGCATTGCCTCCAATGGAACCCGGCGCGTCGATTATGTCGCGGGGCTTTACTATCTCCATCAGTCGATCGAGGCGGAGGCCGTCAACCGCTATGGCAGCCGCGCTGCGGAGTGGTTCCTGCCCCCCACCACCAATGCGACGGTCGGGGCGGTTGCGCTCAACGGCTATGACGTCGTCAGCCATTCGCGGCCCGTCACGGACAGCTACGCCGCCTTTGCGCAAACGATATGGCACCTGACGGACACGCTCGATCTGACGACCGGCCTGCGCTACACCTACGAGACCAAGTCCGGTTATTTTGATCAGGGCGCGACCGGGACTTCGCTCGTAGGTCTGACGCCGGCGCAGCAGGCCGCAGCACAGGCGATCCGCGCGCGGTACGGGATAGCGAATTCCTATCAAGCGCGTACCGAAGCCGGGCGCTTGTCGGGGCAGGCGACACTGTCGTGGAAAATCGCCTCGCCGATCCTAGCCTATGCGACCTATGCGCGCGGCAACAAGTTCGGCGGCCTGAACCTCGCCAACATCACCACCACCGGCCAGTTCGCCGCCAATCCGGTCATCCGGCCCGAAACGATCGACAGCTACGAGATCGGCGCCAAGACAAGCTGGGTGGATGGGCATGTCACGGCCAATGTCGCCGCCTTCTGGACCGACGTGAAGGATTATCAGACCACGATCGTCGATGTGGAGCGCAACGGCGTCAGCTTCTTCACCAATGCCGCCAAGGTGCGGACGCGGGGAATCGAAGCGGATCTCCGTGCCACTCCGACCCGCTGGCTGACGCTCTATGGGTCGGGCACGTACGACGATGCGCGCTACATCTCCTATGCCAACGCCCCCTGTCCGATCGAAATCACCGGGCGGACCTTGTGCGACCTCAGCGGCCAGAGACTGCCTGGCGTATCGCGCTGGGCCGCCTCCACCGGGGGTGAAGTGCGCGGCCCGCTGGGTCTGAATTTCGGCCAGGATGCCGAAGTCTATGCGGGCGGGGATTATAGCTATCGCTCGGCGACCAACAGCACCGCCAGCCTGAGCCGCTATTCCGACATACCCGGCTATGATCTGCTCAACCTGCGTTTGGGCGTTCGTGCGCGGGATGGCCGCTACGATATTCAACTCTGGGGTCGAAACGTAACGAATTCCCGGTACTACCTGTCCTTGTCGGCAAACAACACCGGCGCCATCGCGGCCACTGTCGGCGATCCGCGCACCTACGGTCTTACGCTACGAACCAAATGGTGAGTATTCCCACCAGGAATCAGTGAAATATGCCGACGCATGGACGAATAACAATTTGAATCCGCGCGGCCTCAATAAATTTCCTGGACGCTTTATAGAAACAACCATGCGCCCCTCCGCCGCCTGCGCGCGAAAAGACCGGGCTTCGACAATTAGGGCTGAGACTCAAT
>NZ_LDTE01000092.1 GCF_001476905.1 Sphingomonas sanguinis
TCCGGCGGTCGACAAGGCCAGTGCCAGCGCGGTCAGGCCACGGATCATGCGATACCCTTTCGGACCGGCGCGGCGCGCAGGGCGTCGGCGATGGCGGCGCGCATCGGCTTGGGGCTGAGCGCATCGTCATAGGGCAAAGGCCGCTGCGGAAGACCATCGGCGCGCGGGGCGAAGCCGTTCAGCCAGCTATGCTTGTCCCACAGCCCCCAGCAGAGCAGTTGATCGAGCTGCGGATAGGACAGCATCAGGTCGAGATAGCTTTTGGCGACCGCGGCGACCTGCGCATCGCGCTGGGCGATGTCCTTGGGCATTTCGCGGTCATTGATGTCGAACTCGGTGATCAGCAGGCGATAGCCCATGGCGGTGACTCCATCCAGGAAGCGCTTCCACTCCATATGCTGGGCCTTGGAATGGCTGCCGTCATTGCCGAGATGGCTCTGGATGCCGAGCGCATCGACGGGGACGTTTTCCTTGCGAAACCGCTCCAGCAGGCGGAGCACGCCCGCGCGGTGAGTCTCGTTGCCGACCTCCCAGGACATATAGTCGTTATAGACGCGCTGGGCATGGGGGGCGTGCTCGCGCGCGGTTTCGTAAGCGATCTTGAACACGTCGAAGCCCAGCGCCTGGTCGAACACCGTGCCGCGGACCTCGCCTGTCTTGGGATCGATCGTCTCGTTCACCACGTCCCAGCTATAGATCCGGTCGCCGAAATGCCCGGCCACGGCGGCAATGTAACGGCGCAGCCATGTCTCCGCGCCGGTCGCGGTCACCGTCTGGGCCAGCGCGGGCGAGATATATTTGCTATAGTTCCATAACAGGGTGTGGCCGCGCAGCTTCATGCCATTGTCCTGCGCGAAGCCCGCGATCCGGTCGGCCGGAGCGAAGTTCAGATGCGCCGGATCATGGCCCAGCACATAGACCTTCATCTCGTTCTCGGGAACGAGCACGCCGCATTCGCGCGCGACGATGGCGCCATAGCCAGGGTCGTTGATCGGCGATCCGCGCCCCGCATTGATCGCGGTGCCAAAGAGGATGCCTTTCTGGGCCGCCAGGTCGCGCAGGCTGGCGCGATCATCCGCCGCCCAGGCTACGCTAGGTAGCGCTCCCATCGCCAGGCCGCCTGCTATGCCGGCCAGCTGCTGACGACGGGTCAGCACCGGCCCTTGCCAATCGGGTTTCATCACCCTCTCCCTATGATTTTCACGGACTTTTGCATGGGGGCCACGAAACGGCAAGACCATGGCTATCCACGCTAATCCAAGTCAATCGATCAGCTGCGCATCGCCCCAGACGACGGGCAGCGCCGCCTCGGGAGCGCTATCGGGTCGGGCGACCAGTTCGACGATCTGGCGGCCCCGCACATCCGCCTCGATAGCGGCGGGCGTTTCGTTCAAGGTGACGGGGCGCGAGCGGGCGAGCAGCATGCCGTCGCCATAAACCTCGAACACCACGCGCTGTCCGCGCGCGGTGGCGGAATCGTCGATCCCGACCGTTGCGGCAAAGCGGGACTGCCCGCGATTGCGCACCTCCAGCCGCGAGTTGGCGAGTACGCCGATGCCGGTGTCATACACCTTTCCCATCAGGCGGAGCGGTCGCCCGAATGGCGTGCGGTCGGCCTGAGCACCGCCCCAGCCGCCATATTGCGGGAAGTCGCCCGGCCCCTTGCTGCCGCCCCAGGGGCTGAGTTCGTGATGGATGGTCGGGTCACCCTCGGGCGTGGCGATGCCGTCCTCGGCCGGGTTCACGTCGCTGGGCGCTTCGGACAGATAATGACCGTTCGCCAGGCGGTGTGCGCCGGTGACGCGGTAGATCAGCGTCTGGTGCGGCGCGA
>NZ_LDTE01000093.1 GCF_001476905.1 Sphingomonas sanguinis
GGTACACAGGGGGCGGGTCCTGTTCCTCGTGCCTTGCTCGCGCCGCCGTCCCTGAACCAGGATATATTTCGTACGTTGGCCGACCATGGGATCATCCAGCCAGAACCGCGCACGATTCACTATTCGACTGGGCAGCCACTGCCGCGCGAGCGCAGACATCCGCATGACAGGTAGCGGCCTGCTTGCCGTCGGCGCTCTGGTTTCCTCGATCCTGCTTTCGACCTCGGTCCTGGTCGGCGTGGCGACGCGTCACACGCCCGACCGCCACTGATCCTCACACCGGGGCGGCGTCGGCCCCGGCGCCGTAATGGTGCCAAGTAAAGATCGCCAGCGCACTGCGGTGGGGGCGGAAGGCTTCGGCAAGCGCGCGGACCTGTTTCTCCGACGGACGCGTGTCATGTCCCAGGATGCGGCCCATCTCGATCTGCACCGCAAGGTCACCTGCGGGCCAGATATCGGTACGCCCTTCCGCGAACAGCAGATAGACCTCCGCCGACCAGCGACCGATACCCTTGACCGCGACCAGCTTGGCGATCGCCTCTTCGTCGTCCTTGGGCAGGTCGGACAGGTTCAGGCGGCCGCTCGTCACCTCCTCGGCCAAGCTGCGCAGATAGCCCGCCTTTTGCCGCGAGATGCCCGCTCCGCGCAGTTCCTCATCGGTGACACCGTGGAGCCGGGTCGGGTCACTCGCATCGCCGAGCAGCTCATGCAGCCGACGCCAATGCGCATCGGCCGAGGCGACCGAGACCTGCTGGCCCAGGATGGTGCGGACCAGCGTGGCATAACCGCGCGCCCGAATGCGCGGCGCGGGATAGCCGATCCGCTGCAATGCAGCGGCGATGGCGGGCTCGGCGGCTGCGAGCGCGTCCATGCTGTCACGAATCTGTTCGGCGCTCAGCCCCATGATGCTTGATCCGCGCGTTCAGGCCCGGCAGAGGCGCTTTCAACATCAGGGCCGACAAGGAGAATGGACATGCCCAAGCTTATCGTCGTGACCCGCGACGGGGAAGAACGCGAAATCGACGGCGAGGCCGGTCTGTCGGTGATGGAAGTCATTCGCGACGCCGGTGTCGACGAACTGCTGGCGCTGTGCGGCGGATGCTGTTCCTGCGCGACCTGCCATGTGCATGTCGACCCGGCCTTTGTCGACACGCTGCCCGCGATCGGCCCGGACGAGGATGACCTGCTCGATTCGACCAGCGACCGGGATGCGACGTCGCGCCTGTCGTGCCAGTTGCCCTTCGGCACGGCGCAGGACGGGATGCGGGTGCGGATCGCGGCGGAGGACTGACGGCGCATTGCGTCGGAACGTCGGAGGCGGGGTTTCGGCCCCGCCTCTTTTTTTGCGCGCAGAGGCGCGGAGGGCGCAGAGATGCCGTCCTGTTGGGTGGCATTCCGGCTTATCCAAGAGATTGTGTTCGCGCGGAGACGCGGAGGCGCGGAGATGTCCGGAGCGGGGCAAGCGGAGCCTGCCATCACGACCGGCAGACTTTTGGGCGGCTCGCGAGGGTAGAGGGGCCTTGCGGCCAGGCACACCATCTCCGCGCCTTCGCGTCTCCGCGCGAACCCTAATCCCGTGGCCTTCGACTTAGCTCAGGCTGAACGGAGGAATGGAATGATGGCCACGCGTACCAACAGCCGTTCACGCTGAGCGAAGTCGAAGCGCACGCTTGGCGCTTGCCACTTCCACCCTCCGCGCGCCAAAAAGGCGGCAGGACCAACCCCGCCGCCCGTCCCATCATCGCGCCGCCACGGCGTACAGCGCGATCGCCGCTGCGTTCGAGACGTTCAGGCTTTCCACCTTCGAGCTGATCGGCAGCTTGGCGAGTTCGTCGCAATGCGCCTCGGTGTTCTGGCGCATGCCTTCGCCCTCGGCACCCAGCACGATGCAGATACGCTGCGTACCCATCGCCTGCGCCAGCGTCTGGTTGGCATGGCCGGTCAGGCCGATGCGCCAGAAGCCCGCTTCCGCGATCTCTTCCAGCGCGCGCGCCAGGTTCACCACGCGCACCCACGGCACCGTCTCCAGCGCGCCGCTGGCCGAGCGGGCGACCGTGCCCGATTCGGGCGGCGCATGCCGGTCCTGGGTCACGATGCCCACCGCATCGAAGGCGGCGGCCGATCGCAGGATCGCGCCGACATTGTGTGGGTCGGTCACCTGGTCGAGCACGACGAGCGGCCGCTGATTGTCCTGCACCTCATGCAGCAGGTCGCCCAGCCAGATATCCTCCAGCGGATCGACCTCGGCCACCAGGCCCTGATGCGGCGCGTCGGACGGAACCAGGCGGCCCAGATCGGCGGCATCCGCAAAAGTGACCGGCAGGACCGGCGGCAGGTCGAGCGCGGCCAGCGCCTCGCGCGTGCCCCAGATCTTGCGCACCGTCCGGTTGGGGTTGGCGAGCGCCGCCGTCACCGCATGCCGTCCCCAGAAGCGGGGGCGGTTGGATGAAGCCTGGCTGGGGCGATGTCCTCGGCGTGCCATCAGTCGTCGTTGTCCGTAAAGTCAAAGGGTTTGGTCGTCGCCGGTTGCGTCGGCACCGGCGGGCGCGGCAACGCCTTGTCCGCATTCGCCGCCGCGAGCAAGACCCCGGCGAGCACGACCGAGGCCTGGCGCATGTCGTCGGCCTTCAGATGGTCGAAGGTATCGGCCGAGCTGTGATGCGTGCGGCTGCCATAATCCAGCGGGTCCTGGATGAACTGGAACCCCTGCACGCCGACCGCCTGCATGAAGACATGGTCGGTGCCGCCGGTCGTCCGCTGCACGACGTTACCTGCGCCCATCGCGGCATAGGGCGACAGCCATTCCTTCAGCATCGGCACCGCCGCCGGATTGTTCTCGGCATAGATGCCCCGCAGCTTGCCCGAGCCATTGTCGATGTTGAAGTACGCGGCGAGGTCGCCGTAACCGGGCTTTTGCGTGATCGGCCAGCGATTGGTCCAGCCATAATAGCGCTTCAGGCCCGATTGCGGCGCATCGTCGGGCCGACCGCGCGACGCCAGATGCTGTTCGACATAAGCCATGGAGCCCAGGATGCCCTGCTCCTCGCCCGACCACAGCGCGAAGCGGATGGTGCGCTTCGGGCGCTGGCCGGTGGCGGCCAGGATACGCGCGGCCTCCATGATCATCGCGCTGCCCGCGGCATTGTCGGAGGCGCCGTCGCCCGCGACCCAGCTGTCGAGATGCGCACCCGCCATCACATAGCCCGCCTTGGGGTCGGTGCCGGGAATCTCCGCGATGATGTTGTACGCATTCACGTCGCTGTCGTCGTAGCGGACGTCGCTCAGCACCTCGATCGTCGGGGCCGGGCCGGTCCTGGTCAGGCGCGCGAGGCGACGATAGTCCTCGGCGGCCAGTTCGATGCCGGGGACAGCAGGCGTCTCGCCCCGCCCGAACAGATAGCCTTCGCCGTGCACCAGCTTGCCGTCGCGATAGCTTTGCGTGACATAGGCGACCGCGCCCTCGGCCTTCAGGAAGGCGTCGAGCTTCTGCGCGAAATCGAGCCGCTTCATCCGGCGATCGGCGCTGTCGGGATCGTGCTCGGGCTGCACATAGACATCGAGCTTGGCAATGTCCTCGCCGGTCAGGCGGCGGAAGGGGGCGCTGGTTTGCTCGTCGCCGGTGCCGGGCATCGATACCATGACGATCTTGCCGCGCAATTGGCCGCGCCATTTGTCGAAATCGCGTGTCCGCTTCATCGGCGCGACGATGACGGGGGCGGTCACCGCGCCGTTGGTGCCGGGCGTCCAGGCGATGGGAATCGCAGTCAGCTGCAGCGGGCGGGGCGATACCATGCGTACGCTGGCCCGCTCGATCGACCAGCCGCGCCCGAAGGCGAAGCCCTCCTTATGGACGTTCTTCAATCCCCATTTCGCAAACTGCTCGGCGGTCCAGCCCTCGGCGGTGCGCATCGCCGGGCTGTTGGTCATGCGCGGGCCGATCACGTCGGTCAGATGCTGCACGGTCTGCATGACCTGGCTGTGGTTCATGCCCTCGTCGATCAGCCGGTTGGCGACGGTCCGGTCCTGCGCGGAAGCCATGGCGACGGGCAGCAAGGCAGCCGCCGCCACCGCAGCGAGCAAGGATGGGCGCATATCGATCATTCCCCGGTCATTTGTCCTGATTGGGTCAAAGGCTATGGCCCATCGTCCGGCGATGCAAGCAAGCGGATCAAGCGTCATCCATGCAAAATGCACAAATCGGCGTTGACAGGCCGCGCCAGCTTCGGCATTGGGCCCGCCTCGCTCCGATGGAGTGACACCCCGGAAGGGTGGCCGAGTGGTTAAAGGCAGCAGACTGTAAATCTGCCCGCGTGAGCGTACACTGGTTCGAATCCAGTCCCTTCCACCATCCCCGCCGATCGGCTAGGGTCGACCACGGCGCTGGATCTGAGGATCTGAGCGGGTATAGCACAATGGTAGTGCAGCAGCCTTCCAAGCTGAATACACGGGTTCGATTCCCGTTACCCGCTCCATCCCCCCAACGCGGTCGGCACCCCTCCCCGCTACGTCATTCGTCGCACAACGCTTGACGCTTACGTCAGCACGCGCCACTCCGCCCGCGATTGTCCCCGTTCAGGAAAGATTTGCGCGTCATGGCATCGGTCAATTTCGACATCCCCCACACCCTGGGTCATGCCGAAGCGCGGCGCCGCATCGAACAGGGCCTGCCCAAGCTGGAATCCAAGATCCCCGGCGGCGGCCAGGTGACCTCCGAATGGCCTGCCGATGACCGGCTGATGCTGACCATCATCGCCATGGGCCAAACGGTGAAGGCTGACATGAACATCGCCGACGATTCCCTGCGCGGCACGGTGGCGATCCCGATGATGTTGTCGATGATGGCCGGGCCGATCGGCGACTTCGTAAAGACCAGCGCCGAGAAGATGCTCGCCCGGGCGTAACGACGCGACGACGTCTGGCCTGCCCCTCATTCCTCCCCCGTAAGGGGCGGGGGACCATGCTCGGCATGGTGGAGGGGTGTCACCGCACGCATGAACGATCTTTCTTCGCCGACCGGGACACCCCTCCGTCAGGCCTCCGGCCTGCCGCCTCCCCTGCAAGGGGAGGAAGGTGATTGGCTTCCCAAGACATCACTCCCGGATAGCCCCCAAACGCCGAAGCCGCATTCCCCCTTGCCCCACCGGGCCCGAACCGCCACCATTTGCGGCGATGCCCACTTTGCCCGCCGTCACCACCATCGCCCAGACCATCCAGTTGTCGCTGGCGCCGGTTTTCCTCCTCGCCGCGATCGGCCAATTGCTGAACGTGCTGGCCGGGCGGCTGGCCCGGGTGATCGACCGGGCGCGCGGGCTGGAGATGATGATCCACAAGGTCGATGACGGGCCCGAGCGCCTGCGCCACAAATGGGAGCTGCGGCTGCTCGACCGGCGCATGTCGATCATCAACGCCGCCCTGTTCCTGGCGGTGTCGAGCGCGGTCATGGCCTGCATCGTCATCGCGGTCCTGTTCATCGCCAACCTGGGCAAATTCCATATCGGCACCTGGATCGCGCTGGCCTTCATCCTGTCGGTCTGCCTGCTGACCCTGTGCCTGGTCGCCTTCATGATCGAGGTGCGCATTTCGCTGCGCGCCATTCACGTCCGCAAGGAAATCCTGGATTGATGTCTTCGCAGGCCGAACGGCGCGCGCTTCAGGTCGTCGTCGCCATCGCCTGCCTGGTGCCGCTGAGCATCGGCGGGATCAGCGTGGTGCGCGGGCCCGGCTGGCTGGGTCACGCCCCCATCATCCCGACAGATCTGGACAGCCAGTTCCGCTATGTCTCCGGCATCTTCTTCGCGCTGGGCCTCGCCTTCACCAGCTGCGTGCCCGCGATCGAGTGCAAGGGCGCGCGGTTCCGGCTGCTTGGGCTATTGGTCGTCGGGGGCGGGCTGGCGCGGGTGCTGTCCTGGGCCAGCATGGGCGCGCCGTCGGTGGGGCACCGGTTCGGGCTGGTAATGGAACTGGGCGTCGTCCCGCTTCTTATGCTGTGGCAGGCCCGCGTCGCGCGGGCACCCCGCTGATTTCAGGAGCACCGCGATGCGCTTTTCCGACCGGCATTTTCTCGTCACCGGCGGCACCTCGGGAATCGGCCTTGCCACTGCGCAGCGCTTGATCACGGAGGGCGGACGGGTGCTCGCCACCGGACGCAGCCCCGATCATATCGCGGAGGCTCAGGCCGCGCTGCCCGGTGCGACGATCCTCACGCATGACGCCGCCGACCCCGATGCGACGGCGGCCCTGGTCGACGCGGTACGCGATTTCGCCCCGCAAGGGCTGGACGGTGCCTTCCTCAATGCCGGGATCGGCCGGTTCAAGACGCTCGATGCGATCGATGCGGACGAATTCGACGAGCATTTCGACCTGAACGTCCGCGCCCCCATGTTGCAGGCGCAGGCGCTGAGCCCGGTGATCCAAGATGGCGGCGCGATCCTGCTCATCGGATCGGGCACAGTCGGCGGCGGACGCGCGGATGCCTTGGTCTATGCCGCCAGCAAGTCGGCCATCCGCCAAGCGGCGCGCAGCCTGGCCACCCAGTTCGCGCCGCGTAGGATTCGGGTCAACGTCGTCGCCCCCGGCGCGACCGAAACCCGCTTCCACACGCGCGGCGGCATGAGCGATGCAGACCTGTCCGCATACAAGGCCAAGGTGTCGAAGGCGGTGCCGCTCGGCCGCCTGGGCAAGCCCGAGGATGTCGCGGGCGTCGCCTGCTTCCTGCTGTCCGACGATGCCGCCTATGTCACTGGCTCGGAATACCGGGTCGATGGCGGGCTCACCATGGCATGACGGCGTTGCGGTGGATCGCCAAGGGGCTTGCCCTGATCCTGATCCTGATCGGCCTGGCCGCGACGATCGTGCCGCATTATCTCGACCGGCTTTATTACGAAGGACTGGAGAGCGGCCATTATGACGGGGCGCGCTTCTTCAATCCCGATGGCGATGCCGATACCTTCCGCATGCCCAAGCGCGGCGGGCGTCGCGGTTTCCTGTGGAGCCAGTTGACCGGCAACGACGGACGCCCCGCCTGGCCCGAGACGGTTCCCGTGCGCCAGAGCAAGCCGCAGCCACACGTCGACGGACAGCGCATGGTTGCAACCTGGATCGGCCATGCGACGGTGCTGGTCCAGACCCAGGGCCTCAACATCCTGACCGATCCCATTTATGCCGAGCGCGCCGGCCCCTTCGGCTTCGGCCCGAAACGCGTGGCAAAGCCGGGTATCGCGTTCGACGACCTGCCCAAGATCGATCTGGTCGTCATCAGCCACAATCATTACGATCATCTCGACCAGGCGGTGCTGAAGAAATTGTGGCAACGCGACCGGCCGCTGATCGTGACCAGCCTGGGCAATGATAGTGTGATCGGACAGGTCGGCGTGCCCGCCACCGCACTCGACTGGGGCCGAGAGAAGGCGATCCGGCCGGGCGTATCGGTGGTGGTCACGCGCAACCATCATTGGGGCAGCCGCTGGTTCGCCGATCGCAACCGCGCGCTATGGTCCAGCTTCGTCGTAAAGCTGCCCGGCGGCAACATATTCTTCGCCGGGGACACGGGCATGGGCGACGGACGCTGGCCCGAAGAGGCCGCGAGGCTGGGGCCGGTCCGCCTGGCGTTATTGCCGATCGGGGCCTTCCGCTTCGTGCCCGGCCAGATGGCATCGGGCAGCCATATCGGCCCGGCCCAGGCGGTGCAGATTTTCGAGCGGCTGGGTGCCTCGACCGCCATTCCCATCCACTGGGGCACGTTCCGCTTGTCCTATGAGGGCTATGACACGCCCCCGCGCCTGCTCGACGCAGCAATGCGGTGTTCGCAAGCGCAGCCGGGCGCGACGTTTGCGGCCGCCCCCTTGGGCCAGCCCATCGTGATCGGCCCGGTCGTTACGCGGCCGGTCGCAGGACGGACGGATGATGCGGAAATGCGCCGCTGCCTGAATACGCCACAAGTTCGCGCCTTAAGATAAAGACTTTATCCAGTTTGGTTTTTCCGTCGCGCAACATCCGAAAGGGATTATATTTCGGATGCAATAGATCTGTGACGACCAAGACTCCTAATACTGAATGGTAGTACATCCTCCAGGCCGAAAAGATTCGGCACAGGGAGAGAATCGATGAGCTATCATAAGTTTGACGAAACCGAAGTGGCCAACGCACTTGCCTATGCCAAGGAAAGCCATGAATTCATGGCCAAACAAGCCGGAGACTATTTCGATCTTTCGCAGGCAGGCGAAATGGCGGTGCTTGCCCACTGTATCAGCGTGACGGTGAAGGATCACAAGATCTGCCTCGAGCTGCCCAAGCCCATCAGCAAGCAGTTCTGCATCCCGATCCCGGTCAAGTTTCCCGACGGCACCGCCGCCCAGGCCTGCCTGAGCATTTGCACGATACTCGGGATTCCGCGTGGCGTGAAAGTCACCATTTCGATCGCGGGCATCACGGTCATCACCAAGGTATTCGGCAGCTGCTGATCGCCGACCGGCCGGACCCACGGGGTCCGGCCGGTTTCCTTGGTCGGAAATGCCGAAGGCGGGGTGACGAAACGGGAACAGATACCCATATTCCCTGTCATGGCGATCCAGATCCGCACCACCCTCGACGAGCCCGAAACCGGGGTCAGCTTCATCCCCCACCGCCCGTCGCGCCCCGAAAAGGCCGAAGGCGGCAAGCAGTTCGAGCTCGTCACCGAATATACCGCCAGCGGCGACCAGCCCGCCGCGATCCAGGAGCTGACCGCGGCGGCCCGCGCAGGCGACAAGGATCAGGTGCTGCTGGGCGTCACCGGCTCGGGCAAGACCTTCACCATGGCCAAGGTGATCGAGGAGTTGCAGCGCCCCGCCCTGATCCTGGCGCCCAACAAGATCCTGGCGGCGCAGCTGTACGGGGAGTTCAAGAACTTCTTTCCCAACAACGCGGTCGAATATTTCGTCAGCTATTACGACTATTACCAGCCCGAAGCCTATGTGCCCCGGTCCGACACGTACATCGAGAAGGAAAGCTCGATCAACGAGTCGATCGACCGGATGCGCCACTCGGCAACCCGTGCGCTGCTGGAGCGCGACGACGTGATCATCGTCGCCTCGGTATCGTGCCTTTACGGTATCGGCTCGGTCGAAACCTATTCGGCGATGATCTTCGACCTGAAAAAGGGCCAGAGCGTCGACCAGCGCGAGATCATCCGTAAGCTCGTCGCGCTCCAGTATAAGCGCAACGACGCCGCCTTCATGCGCGGCAATTTCCGGGTGCGCGGCGACAATCTGGAAATCTTCCCCTCGCACTATGAGGACTCGGCCTGGCGCGTGTCCTTCTTCGGTGACGAGATTGAGGAGATCGTCGAGTTCGATCCGCTGACCGGCAAGAAGGTCGCCAGCCTCAATTCGATCCGCATTTACGCCAATTCGCACTATGTCACGCCCGGCCCGACGATGAAGCAGGCCACGGAGGCGATCAAATTCGAGCTGACCGAACGGCTGAAAGAACTGGAGATCGAGGGCAAGCTGCTGGAGCGGCAGCGGCTGGAGCAGCGTACCAACTTCGACCTGGAGATGATCGCCGCCACCGGCAGCTGCAACGGCATCGAGAATTACAGCCGCTTCCTGACCGGCCGCCTGCCCGGTGAGCCGCCGCCCACTTTGTTCGAGTATCTGCCGGAAAACGCGGTGCTGTTCGTCGACGAGAGTCACGTCACCATCGGCCAGATCAACGGCATGTCGCGCGGTGACCATCGGCGCAAGATCACGCTGGCCGAATATGGCTTCCGTCTGCCCTCCGCGATCGACAACCGGCCGCTGCGCTTCAACGAATGGGACGCGATGCGCCCGCAGACGGTCAGCGTCTCGGCCACGCCCGGCAATTGGGAGATGGAGCAGACAGGCGGCGTCTTCGTCGAACAGGTCATCCGCCCCACCGGGCTGATCGACCCGCCGGTCGAGATCAAGCCGGTCGAGGAACAGGTCCAGGACCTGATCATCGAGGCGCGCAAGACGACCGAGCTCGGTTACCGCACCCTCGTCACCACGCTGACCAAGCGCATGGCCGAGGACCTGACGGAGTATATGCACGAGGCCGGGATCAAGGTTCGCTACATGCACTCCGACGTCGAGACGCTGGAGCGTATCGAGCTGATCCGCGACCTTCGATTGGGCGTCTATGACGTGCTGATCGGCATCAACCTGCTGCGCGAGGGGTTGGACATTCCCGAATGCGGGCTGGTCGCGATCCTCGACGCCGACAAGGAAGGATTTTTGCGCTCCGAGACCTCGCTGATCCAGACGATCGGGCGCGCAGCGCGCAATGTCGACGGCCGCGTGATCCTCTATGCGGACCGGATCACCGGATCGATGGAACGCGCCATGCTGGAAACCTCGCGGCGTCGCGAGAAGCAGATGGCGTACAACACCGAACACGGCATCACACCGCAGACAATCCGCCGTCAGATCGGCGACATCATCGCGCATGTCGCCAGCGGCGATCAGGTGACGGTGCCGATCGACGAGGACCGGCCGCACATGGTCGGCCACAATCTACGCGCCTATATCGAGGAGCTCGAAAAGAAGATGCGCAAGGCGGCCGCCGATCTCGAGTTCGAGGAAGCAGGCCGGTTGCGCGATGAAATCCGCCAGCTGGAGAATGAGGAACTGGGCCTGCCGGTGCATGAGCAGAAGGCGCCGATCATGGGCCGCTCCAACGAGGGCAAGCCGGGGACACGCAAGACGCGGTTTGGGAAGAGCAAGAAGTTCGCGAGTGGGCGGAAGGCGAATTGATTAACGGGGGGCGGGCTACTTGGCGATTACCCTCCCCCATCCCCTCCCGCCTGCGGGAGGGGCGTGCTCGTGGCAGCGGCAAGAATTCCTAAGACGTAGCATCTTGATGCCTGCCCAGTAACGCACCCCTCCCGCAAGCGGGAG
>NZ_LDTE01000094.1 GCF_001476905.1 Sphingomonas sanguinis
GGAGGGGGACCGCCGCGAAGTGGTGGTGGAGGGGGATCGCCGCAAATGCCTCGCTGCGTGGAAAGCCCCCTCCACCATGCTGCGCATGGTCCCCCTCCCCGTGCCGGGGAGGATCAGCTTCGGGGGTGACGCCGCCGCCCCTACCCCCTATCTCCACGTTATGAAAAAACCCAAGCCGGGTCTGCCGACCCGTGAGCAAATCCTCGCCTTCATCGAACAGTCGGACCAGCCCGCTGGCAAGCGTGAGATCGCACGCGCTTTCGGTCTCTCCGCGCAGGAGAAGATCGGGCTGAAGGCGCTGCTCAAGGACATGGCCGACGAAGGGCTGATCGACAGCGCCCCCGGCCGGGCCTTCCACAAGATGGGCGGGGTGCCCAAGGTCACGGTGCTACGCATCGTCGATGTCGATGACGGCGGCAATGTCTGGGGCCAGCCCGAACGCTGGGAAGCGGACGGCGTACCCATCCCCCGCCTGCGCATCCGCGAGCGCAAGCGCGGGAGCCTCGGTATCGGCCAGCGGGTGCTGGCGCGCACCGAGGAAGCGGGCGGCGGCTGGATCGCGCATGTCATGAAGACGATCGCGCCCGCCTCCGAACAGGTGCTGGGCGTGCTGCGCGAGGAGGCGGGGCGTTTCTGGCTGACCAGCGTCGACAAGAAGGACCGGCGCGAGATGATGGTGTCGGACACCGGCGGCGCGGAAGCGGGCGACCTGGTGCTGGCCGAAAAGGCGGGCCGTCCGCCGCGCATCACCGCGAAGGTGGTCGAGCGGCTGGGCGATCCCTTCGCGCCGCGCAGCTTCTCGCTGATCGCGATCCACAAGTTCGAGATTCCCGACCGCTTCCAACCCGAGACGTTGGAAGAGGCCGAGCGGGTCGCGCGCCAGCCGCTGGGCGACGATCGCGAAGACCTGCGCGACCTGCCCATCGTCGCGATCGATCCCGTCGACGCACGCGACCATGACGATGCGGTGTGGGCCGCGCCCGACGACGATCCCGCTAACCCCGAAGGCTGGCGCGCCATCATCGCGATCGCGGATGTCAGCTTCTATGTCCGCCCCGGCTCGGCGATCGACAAGGATGCGCGGCGGCGCGGCAATTCGGTCTATTTCCCCGACCGGGTGGTGCCGATGCTGCCCGAAATCCTGTCGGCGGATGTCTGTTCGCTGAAAGAGGGCGAGGACCGCGCCGCGCTCGCCTGTCATCTTCAGGTGACGAAGGACGGCAAGCTCAAAAGCTTCCGCTTTACCCGCGCGGTCGTGCGGCTGGCGGCGAACATAGCCTATGAAGACGCCCAAGCCGCGATCGATGGCGAACTGTCGCATCCGCTGACCGAGACGGCGCTGCGGCCGCTCTGGGACTGCTGGGCCGCGCTCGCCAAGGCCCGCGACGATCGCGAGCCGCTCGACCTTGACCTGCCCGAACGGCGGGTGGTGCTCGACCAGAATGGCCGCATCCTGTCGGTCGCGCCGCGCGCGCGGCTGGATGCGCACCGGCTGATCGAGGATTATATGATCGCCGCCAATGTCGCCGCCGCCAAGGCGCTGGAGGCGAAGAGGGCCCCCGTCATGTACCGCGTACATGAGGTGCCCAGCCGCACCAAGCTGGTCGCGCTGAAGGAATATCTCGAAACCTTCGATATCCCCTTCGCCATGGGTCAGGTGATCCGTCCCGCGACCTTCAACCGGATCATCGACAAGATCGGCGACGCGGACTTCAAGCCGCAGGTGATGGAACAGATCCTGCGCTCGCAGACCCAGGCCTATTATGCGCCGGTCAATCAGGGGCATTTCGGCCTGTCGCTGGGGTCCTACGCGCATTTCACCTCGCCAATCCGGCGCTATGCCGACCTCGTCGTCCACCGTGCGCTGGTCGGGGCGTACAAGCTGGGTGACGGAGGCCTGCTGCCCGAGGGCGAGGAGATGGAGCGGCTGGGCACGTCGATCAGCCAATATGAGCGCCGCGCGATGGAGGCGGAGCGCGAGACGATCGATCGTTACGTCGCGGCCTATCTGTCCGAGCATGTCGGCCAGGTGGTCGAGACGCGGATTACCGGCGTCACCAATTTTGGCTTCTTCGCCACGGTCGACGGCGTGGGTGGCGACGGGCTGATGCCGATCCGCGACCTGGGCGGCGACTATTTCCACTATGACGAGTCGTCGCAGCAATTGCTCGGCGAGAAGACGCGCGAAATCTACAAGCTGGGCCAGCGCCTGCCGCTCCGCCTGGCCGAGGCGAACCCGGTGTCGGGCGCGCTGCGCTTCGAACTGCCCGACGGCAAGGGCGCGGCACCCGAACCGCGCCGGGTGCTGAAACGGCGCGGGCGGCCGGCGAACATCCGCCACAACGGCAAACGGCGTTAATCCTCCCGGCACGGGGAGGATCGGGATCGCTCCCCTGCCCCATGCGTACCCTCCATCAAAGGAGATCACGCATGGGCAATATGGTGGACGGCGTGTGGCACGCCGACGGGCTGTTCAAGTCGGACGACAAGGGCAGCTTCAAGCGTCCCGACTCCGGTTTTCGCGACTGGGTGACGGCGGACGGAGAACCCGGCCCGGACGGCCAGACCGGCCACCGCGCCGAAGCGGGGCGCTATCACCTCTATGTCTCCTATGCCTGCCCCTGGGCGCATCGCACGATGATCGTCCGCGCGCTGAAGGGACTGGAGGACATGATCGGCCTGTCGGTGGTCGATCCGCTGATGCGCGAGAATGGCTGGACCTTCGCCACCGAGCGCGGCGGTACCGGCGACCCGCTCCACGGCGCAGACTATCTGTGGCAGCTCTATGCCCGAGCCCGCGACGGCTATAGCGGCAAGGTCACGGTGCCGGTCCTGTGGGACAAGCAGCGCGATACGATCGTCAGCAACGAGTCGGCCGAGATCATCCGCATGTTCAACACCGCGTTCGACGGGCTGGGCGCGCGCGAAGGGAATTACTACCCCACGGACCTGCGCGAAGAGATCGATGCGGTCAACGCCCCCGTCTATGACCGGGTGAATAACGGCGTCTACAAATGCGGCTTCGCCAAAAGCCAAGAGGCCTATGACGAAGCGGTCGGTCCGCTATTTGCCGAGCTGGACTCGCTGGAAGAACGGCTGACGGGTCGCGAATGGCTGGTCGGCGATCGGATGACCGAGGCGGACATTCGGCTGTTCACCACGCTCGTTCGCTTCGATGCGGTCTATCACGGGCATTTCAAATGCAATGTCCGGCGGGTTCAGGACTATCCGGCGCTGGAAGACTTGCTGGAGCGGATGCTGACGATCCCGAAGATCGCGGCGACGGTGCATCTCGATCACATCAAGACGCATTATTATGCCAGCCATCTGGAGCTGAACCCGACCGGGATTGTCCCGGCCGGGCCGGATTTGCCTTGGGCGGGGTTGGTGCAGTCTTAAGTAGCTTTCTTAAGCCCCTCCCGCAGGCGGGAGGGGTTTGGGGAGGGC
>NZ_LDTE01000095.1 GCF_001476905.1 Sphingomonas sanguinis
GATCTGCCCCGGCTCGACCGTGCCTTTGCCGATAGTCCCAAGGCGTGTGACGTCGTGCTGCTCTTCAAGCGGTCCGCACCCGTGCTGCACAATGCGGTCGAGCCCGCCAATCTCCGCCTGTTCGCCACGCCCGCGATCAATCTGTTCGAGAAGCAGCTGGGCCGCGTCCGCGTCTCGCGCTTTGAGCATGAGCACCACGTCATCCCCGACCGCGCCCGGCCGCTGGATTTCGAGGTGTTCCGCCTGCTCGACGTGCAGGCCTATTCGGCGAACAACACTGATGCGCGCACCGTCGCGCCGCTTTATGCTTATGGCGCGCTCCTCTACGACTGGAACGAGGCGCTATTCTATACGACGCAGCTTCGTCCCCGGCGGCTGTCGACCCGCGAACAGAAACTGCGGCGGCGCGGCGAATATACCGGGACCGAGACCTGGATCAGCCTGACCGCGCCGGGCGATGCCACCCGACTGGACCAGATCGACGAGCTGGCGGTGCGCGCGTTGGTCACCAATCGCGAACTGCCCGAACTGCTCCAGTTTCGCGGCGACCAGCATTTCATCGTCTCCGGCGTGCCCGCCCGCGCGGTCAGCGTGCTGCGCGCGCCGACCCGGCCCAAGCCGCCCATGGGCATGGGCGATGCGGCGTGGCGGGTGATCGGCCATCTGACGCCCAACTATATGACGCTGGCACCGGAGGATGGCGACGATCCGCAGGTGCTGCGCGATCATCTGGCGCTCTATGGGCGACAAGATGATGCCGCCTCGCGCCGCCAGGTCGACGGCGTGGCGGCGATCCGCTCGACCCGCGTGGCGCGACGCGTGCCCGGCATGGACCGGATGGCGATCGCGCGCGGGCATCGGATCGACGTGACGCTGGATGATGCCGCGTTCGACAAGGGGCGGATGTTCCTGTTCTCCGCGGTGCTTGAACGCTTCCTGGCCGAGTTCGCCAGCATCAACGCCTTCACCGAGACCCATGTGTCCAGCACCAACGAAGGGGAATTCCAGCGATGGCCGCTGAGAATCGGCCGCCGCCACAGCATCTGAGCTTTTTGCAGGCGGCGGCGGCCGCGCGAAAGCGTTTCGGGCTGTTTCCCGTCGTCCGGGGGGCAGAGGCACGTGCGCCCGAGCTGCCACGTATCGGCCTTGCCCGCCGCCCCTCCCAGAGCATCACCGACCTGACGCAAGTCCCGACGCTGGCCTTCCCGGACTCGACGCTGGAGGAGGTGGAGGTCCGCCAAGGGCGTGCGCGGATCGGTGGCTTCTGGTTCGGGCTGACCGGTCCGATGGGGCCGCTGCCCTCGCATATGACCGAATTCGCGGTGTTCGAGCACCGCTATGCCAAGAAGCGGCCGTTCGGCGGCTGGCTCGATCTGCTCGCGGGGCGGATGCTGCAATTCTTCTACCGCGCCTGGGCGGATTCGCAGCCTGCCGCGCAAGCCGATCGCCCGGCCGATGATCGCTTCGCCGATCATGTCGCGCGCCTGACCGGTGCGGCGGAGGGCGTCGGCGATGCCAGCGACTTCCCGGCACGGGCGCGGCTTCATTATGCCGCGCTGTTCGCGTCGCGGCGCAGTGCCGGTGCGATCGAGGATGCGATGACCCATCTGCTCGGCCAACCGGTCCGCGTGCTGGAGTTCCAGCCGCGCTGGCGCGAGATCGACGACGCGGACCGGACGCGGCTGGGCCGCTCCTTTTGCGGCTTGGGGAACGAGGCGATGCTGGGCGGCCGCGCCAAGATCGCCTCCGATGCCTTTCGGGTGGTGATCCGCGCCCGCTCGCGCGCGGATTACGAGGCGCTGCTGCCGTCCGGCGCGCGGTTCCGTATCTTGTCCGAAGCGCTGACTGCCTTCGCCCCCAGCCACTTAGAATGGGACGTCGCGCTGGAAGTCGAGGGCCGCGACGCCCGTCCCGCGCGGCTGGACGGCACGACCCGTCTCGGCTGGACCGGCTGGCTGGGCGGCGGCGGTGAGGGCGTGCGGGGCGATGCGCATCTGCGGCGTTCTGCAAATACGGCGATAGAGTCTCAGTATGGGGAGGCGTTACGATGATGATTGCAATGCCCGTTGGAGCAAGGCGGCCCAATCGTGCGACAGACGTGCGAACCATCCAAAGTCTATTGAACAATGCGCGGCATCGCGTGGCAGGGCAGGAATTACTGCGCGAAGACGGTATTTTCGGACCACGCACTGCTGCGGCAATCAAGCGATATCAGTTGCAAGTGTTGCGCTTAAGTCGACCTGATGGCGTGGTCGATCCCGGTGGCCCGACACTTAGGATGCTCACGCTCACGGGGAGAGGAGACGCTAGCGGGCGCCATCCAAGGCCTCGCACACCGCCGCGTCCATCACCTCGTCCTGCAGATGTGCACCCAGCTTCTGAAACGGGGCAGGGTGCACCCATTGCGTTGCGTAGCAATGGTGTCGATCGACACGGTATTAGTGACGCTTCGTATATAGATATGGCCCGGCGTTTAAACTGCGAGGTCGCCGCTATTAGATCGGTCGTGGAAACTGAACTGGCAGTGGTCAAAGCATTTGATGAGCAGGGGCGGCCGCGTATTCTGTTCGAGCGGCATAAATTTCATTACCATACCAGAGGTAGGTTCGATGCTTCTGACCCTGATCTAAGTCATCCGAAATGGGGTGGGCACGGCAAATTATCCGCGCAGTATCCCAAGCTGGAGCGGGCAATGCGATTGGATCGCATCGCTGCCCTGAAATCGGCAAGTTGGGGGGCATTCCAGATACTTGGTGAAAATCATGTCCAAGCGGGACATGCCACCGTCGACAGCTTCGTCACGGCTATGAAAAGTGGGATCGGCGCGCAAGCCGAAGCATTTGTCTCCTTTGTCTTGGCGGATCGGCGCCTTCTGGCTGCGCTACGTCAGCGCAATTGGGCGGTGTTTGCACGAATTTATAACGGACCTGCATATCGCGATCATGACTATGACGGGCGGATGCGGGCCAATTACCAACGTTTTGCGAATGGAGGCTGAGCCATGCTGAAACTGGGATATATTGTGCTGCTTGCTGCGTCAGGCATGGCCGCCTGCCACGCAAGTCCGACCGCGGGCACGGTAAATGAGGCGGGTGGTGCTACTCAATCTCCGGATTTTGCCGTACCTTTAGCACCAACGCCGTCCCCGACCTTTCAAGCTGGATTACGGCTCTCGGGGCCTGCCGCGGCGGATGCGATCGCCGCGGTCGAGGCGGAAGCGGCTCGCCAGAAGATGGCCGCAGTCCGTATCGATCGCTCCCAGTCATTCAATGTCGTTGACGGCGGCAAGACCGTTGCGACGCTCGTGACCGGGCGGGGTAACCTTCCCGATACCACGTTGAATGGCTGTTTCGTTGCCATGCTTCAGGGCCATGAAACCATGTTGATTCCAACCCTGGGCTATGGCGAATACGAGGCGGAGCCCTGTGGCGGGCCGCTTGCGGTCGGGTTCTTGTCCAGTGGAGCGATGCCCCGGCTTGGTATCGTATTTCGCAGCTATTCGCGAGAGGCAGAGCAACTCGTACCCATTGTTGTCGAGTGGGATCGGTCGAACAATACGATGTTGATCGACGACGACGCGTCGCGGCGTGCACTTGATGCGGGGGCGACCTCCATCTCGGCCATGCGTAAGATCGCGAAGTAGGTTGATACTGGTGGCCGTCGGCAGACGCCGCATTGGCGAACTCCTGCTCGGCCGCATCATGATAGGCTATCCGCCCACAGGCGGCTCCGCGTGGCAAGACCCGAGGGGTTTGGCGGCTGACTGCCAGCCATGACTGCATCACCCGCCCTTTGACTCGAACCGTCCAACAGTAACGTCATCACACCATGCAACATTCTGTCATCGAGATCGTTGCACATCCGAAACCGGGCTTGAGCCCGCGCCATTCCGGGGGGAGCGCATGACCGAGATCAGCCGTGCATCATTGTTCGGGCGACTGGACGCGGCTGCACTGACATCGATTGAATCCGCCACCGGCTTTGCCCGGATGCGGGGCAACCCTTATGTCGAGCTGGTTCACTGGCTCCACCTGATGGTGCAGGACCCGCAGGGTGACGTGGCGGCGATCCGGCGGACCTTCGGGCTGGACGAGGCGAAGCTGGCGCGCGATGTGGTCGGCTCTCTCGACATATTGCCGCGCGGCGCCTCGGCGATTTCCGACTTCGCGCCGCAGGTCGAGGAGGCGATCGAGAAGGGGTGGCTCTATGCCTCGCTGCAATTCGGGGCGGCGAAGGTCCGGACCGGTCACCTGATCTATGGCATGTTGCGCACGCCTACGCTGCGCAACGCCCTGTTCGCCACCAGCAACGAATGGCGCAAGGTGCAGGTCGAGCGGTTGGGGGCCGAGTTCGCGGCGATCCTGGGCGTATCGGCCGAGCCCGCTGGAGCTACGGATAGTCCGTCCCCGGCGGCGGCCGCCACCGGCGAGGCCCTGGCGCGCTATTCGGTGGACCTGACCGCCAAGGCGCGGGCGGGGGAAATCGACGCGATCGTCGGGCGCGACGCCGAGATTCGGCAACTGGTCGACGTTTTGCTGCGCCGCCGGCAGAACAATCCGATCCTGATCGGCGAGGCAGGGGTCGGGAAGACCGCCGTCGTCGAGGGCTTTGCCCGGCGCATCGCCGATGGCGACGTGCCGCCTGCGTTGCGCCATGTCGAGGTCCGCGCGCTGGACGTGACGCTGATGCAGGCGGGAGCGGGCGTGAAGGGCGAGTTCGAAAAGCGCCTTCGCCAAGTCATCGACGAGGTCGAGGGCGCGGCCACGCCCGTGATCCTGTTCATCGACGAGGCGCATACGCTGATCGGTGCGGGCGGACAGGCGGGGACGGGGGATGCCGCCAACCTGCTGAAGCCTGCGCTGGCGCGGGGGCGGCTGCGGACGATCGCGGCGACCACCTATGCCGAGTATCGCCAGTATTTCGAAAAGGACCCGGCGCTCACCCGGCGCTTCCAGACGGTCGATGTCGCCGAGCCGGAGGCGCCGGTCGCGATCGCGATGCTGCGTTCGGTCGTGCCCGCGATGGAGGCGCATCACGATGTCGTGATCCTGGACGATGCGGTGGCGGCGGCGGTTACGCTGTCGCAGCGTTACGTTCCCGCCCGGCAACTGCCCGACAAGGCGGTCAGCCTGATCGATACCGCCGCGGCGCGGGTCGCCGTGTCGCAGAACGCCACCCCGGCCCCGGTCGAGGACCAGCGGCGGCGACTGGCCTTGCTGGAGGTCGAACGCGGCATCGTCGAGCGGGAGATCGAGGCGCGCTATCGCTCCGGTGGCGATCTGGGCGGCCTGGACGAGGCGATTGCCCAGGCGCGCGGCGCACTGGAAGCGATCGAGGCGAAATGGGCCCAGGAAAAGGCTGCGCTGGAGGCGGTGCGGACCGCGCGCGAGGCCGGTGGCGAGGCGCTGGAGACGGCTTTGGCCGAGGCGCGAGCGGCAGCGGGCGATGCACCGATGGTGTTCGGCGTGGTCGATGCGGACGCCGTCGCCTCGGTCGTCGGGGACTGGACCGGCATCCCGGTCGGCCGGATGGTAAAGGACGAGATCGCCAGCGTCCTGACCATCGCCGACGCGCTGAAGGCGCGGGTGATCGGCCAGGATCATGCGATGGAGGCCATCGCCAAGCGCATCCAGACCAGCCGTGCCAAGCTCGACAACCCGGACAAGCCGGTGGGCGTCTTCATGCTCTGCGGCCCGTCGGGTGTGGGCAAGACGGAGACGGCCCATGCCCTGTCCGAGCTGCTCTTTTCCGGCGACGATTCGATGATCGTCATCAATATGAGCGAGTTTCAGGAGGCGCACACTGTCTCCACGCTGAAGGGCGCGCCCGCAGGCTATGTCGGTTACGGCCAGGGCGGCGTCCTGACCGAGGCGGTGCGGCGGCGGCCCTATAGCGTCGTGTTGCTCGACGAGGTGGAGAAGGCGCACCCGGACGTCCATGAGATGTTCTTCCAGGTGTTCGACAAGGGTTTCATGAACGATGCCGAGGGACGGCATATTGATTTCCGCAACACGGTGATCCTGCTGACATCGAACGTCGGGACCGACCTGATCTCGACTCTGGCGGAGGACGAAGAGATGGCTCCCGAGCCCGAGGGGCTGGCGACCGCGCTGCGCCCCGAACTGCTCAAGGTGTTTCCGCCTGCCTTGCTCGGCCGGTTGCAGGTGCTCCCTTATTATCCGCTGTCCAAGACGGTGCTGTCCGGGATCGTCCGTCTGCAACTGGGGCGCATCGAGCGACGGATCGCGCAGCATCATGGCATCGCGGTGACGATCGATCCGGCGGTGGTCGATCATATCGTCGCGCGCTGTACGGAGATCGCTTCGGGCGGTCGGATGATCGACGCGATCCTGACCAATACGATGCTGCCCGACATGTCGGTCGCGCTGCTGGAGCGCAAGATGCGCGGCGAAGAGGTCGCGGAGATCGCGGTCGGGGTGGAGGGCGATCGGTTCACCTATCGGTTCGATCCGCAGCCCGGCGATCGAGCCTAGGTGCACGACGTGACCAGGAGATGAATTGAACTGAAAATAGTTCGCATTGCCAGGACTTTGGTGCGACGCTAATAATAGCCGAACAACTGAAGGAGCATGATATGCGCCTGATGGAAGTTGATCAGGGGTGCCGGGGCCAACAGGTCCAGATGTTGCAGCACCTTTTGAACACCACCGGCAAGGTTCGGCCTGTACTGGAACTGGATGGTGTGTTCGGGGTGCGCACCGACCGCGCGGTTCGTCAATATCAGGCGGGTCGTGGCCTTCCGGTCGACGGGATCGTTGGTGCGCGGACTTGGCGCAGCCTGGGTGCCGGACCTTCGTCCTTGCCACCGCCCCATGTGCCTGCCGCCCGGGCAGTCGGATCGTCCATGCCCACGCGCAACGTCCCCGTCGCCGGTATCCGCAATCTCCCGCCACCGGTCGAGGGTAAGCGTGCAGCGGCGGCCCCGGCCGGACGTGGCCGCGCGATGGTGGGGCCGCCGGGCACAGGTATCGGCGCGCCTTGGATGCGGGTGGCGCAGGCCGAGATGTTCGTCGCCGAGGTCGCCGGGCGCGGCAATAATCCGCGGATCATGGAATATCACGCGACGACCACGCTCGGAAGCCAGCCGGACTCGGTGCCGTGGTGTTCGTCCTTCGTGAACTGGTGCCTGCGCCAGGTTGGCATACGCGGCACGAACAGCGCGGCGGCGGCGAGCTGGGTGAATTGGGGGCAGGGGCTAGAGATGCCGCGCTATGGCTGCATCGTCCAGTTGCGCACCGCACGACAAGGCCATGATCGGGCGACCGGATCGTCGTCCGGCAATCATGTCGCCTTTTTCGTCTCGCAGACCGCGACACACATCACCCTGCTGGGCGGTAACCAGTCTCAACAGGTGAAAGAGTCGAATTACCGGCTCAGCAGCTATGACATAAGGGCGATGCGATGGCCGACCGGCGGATGATCCTGTTGCTGGCGATCGCGGCGATGGCCGTCCCCGCCTGTTCCTCGGCCGAGCCTGCGCTCGGGCAGGAAGGGCAAAGACAGGCCCAGCGTAACCCAGCCCAAAGCGGGGTAGTCCAGCGCGAAAGCTGGGGCGATTATTGGACACGCTTTACCCGTGCCGCGCGGGCCGGGGATGCGGCTGGCATTGCGGCCGCGAGCGCACCGGTTGTCAAGCAGCATGGTATCCTGGACAGTGATCCGATCGTATCACTGCCGCGCGCGAAAGTGGCAGCGGTCCTGGCTGGGCTAATGAACGATCCGGCGCCGATCGACGTAAAGCGGCGGACGTTGCGTTCGGCTTTGGCGGCTCCGGCGCCTGCGCGCGATACCGGCCAGCCGCTCGGCTATCGCCGGGTCGGTCCGCTCGAATTCCGTCAGCTTCGCGGTCGCTGGTTTCTGACCGACCTCTATGTCGAGGATTAGCGGCGGATCATCGCCGGGAACGACCATAACAGCATAGCGCCGCAGGGAGCGGCAGACATCAGGGGAACGGGTTTTGCGATACGGGACAGGCCTTCGCTGGGGGGCGTTTGCGGGCATCATCGCCGGAGTCATGGCGGGGCCGGCAGCGGCGCAGGTGGCCGGGCAGGTCGGGGGGCAGGTCGGTCTGCCGACCCGACAGGAAGTGACGCCGCCGACGCCGCAGCCGCGCGCCGAGTCGACCGCCACCGTCGACTCGCGCGGGGCGCTGGCGGAGGCGAATTGCCCGTTCGACAGCTCGCCCTTGCGGCTGACCCTGCAACGTGTGGCGTTCACGCGGCCGGACGGCTCGCCGTTGCAGCCACAGATCGCCGAGGCCTTGTCGGGACTGGAACTCCCCACCGGGGATCAGCCGATCGCGGTGGTCTGTTCGGTGCGCGATGCGGCCAATGCGGCGTTGCGGCGCAAGGGTTGGGTCGCGTCGGTGCAAATTCCGCCGCAGGAGATCACCGATGGCGTGCTGCGCCTGCAGGTCGTGACCGCGCGCATCGTCGAAGTGCGGGTGCGCGGCGACGCGGGCCGCTATGAACCGTTCCTGCGCCGACGGATTGCGGCGATCCAGGCGCTCGATCCGCTGAACGAGCGCGAGGCGGAGCGTATCCTGCTGCTGGCGGGCGACGTGCCGGGCCTGGACGTCGCATTGTCGCTGCGGCCTTCGGGGGGCGAAGCCGGGACGGTGATCGGCGACCTGACTATCAGTTCGCGTCGCTTCGCGCTGTTCGCCAATGCGCAGAACTATAACTCGGCGCTGCTGGGCCGTGAGACGGTCTATGCGCGGGGCGAAGTCTATGGCCTGACCGGGCTGGGCGACATCACCTATCTGGGCGCGTCGACCACGACCGATCTGAAGGAGCAGATCATCGTCCAGGGCGGGCATATCTTCCAGCTGGACGATGACGGTGCGACCTTTGGCGGCCGGGCCACCTATGCCTGGTCGCGGCCGGACCTGGGGGCGCTCGACCTGCGCACCAACACGCTGATCGCCGGGATCGACGTGACCAAGCCGCTGATCCGGTCGGTGCGCGGCAATGCGCGGGCGCGGGCCGGCTTCGATTTGGTCGACCAGATTTCGCGCGTCGGCGGCGGCGATACGGCGGTGACGCTGACCCGCGACCGGTTGCGCATCCTGTTCGCCGGGATCGACGCCGACAAGCAGTTCCTCGACGCCGACGGCCGTCCCTGGCTGTCGGTCGCGTCCTCGCTGGAGGTGCGCAAGGGGCTGGGCATTTTCGATGCCAGCCGCTCGGGTTTCGCCAGCGGCCAGCTGACCTCGCGACTGGAGGGCAATGCGCGGGCGCTGGTCGTGCGCGGCGTGGTCGACGCCACGTTGTCGCTGGGCCCAATCTTCAGCATCGCCGGGCTGGGGCAGGTCCAATGGACCAACGATCCGCTGCTCAATTACGAGGAGTTCGCGCTCGGCAGCCTGACCATCGGGCGCGGCTATGATCCCGGCTCGAACAGCGGCGACCGCGCGGCGGGCGGCCATGTCGAACTGCGCGCGGATCTGCCGCTGACCTCGGCGCTGGGCACGCAACTCTACGGCTTCTTCGACCATCTCTATCTCGAAAATCTGGACCGCACGCGGATCGAAGGGCCGCGCAGTTTCGAGAGCGTGGGCGGCGGCCTGCGCCTGTCCTTCCCCAATCGCCTGGTCCTGGACGTCGGTTACGCCAAACCGCTCGATCGTGCGTTGTTGCTCGACAAGCAGCGGCCGCCCGCGCGTGTGCTGGTCTCGCTGACCGTCCAGTTCCGTGACCGCGCCCGATAGGATGTCCGCCATGACCCCCGCCCAAACCCCCAGCCCGACCCACGCCGCGTCGCCCGTTCGCCGTCTTCGCCTGATGCTGGCGCTCAGCAGTGCGCTGGGCACCACGACGCTGGGCGGTCTGGTCGCCGCGCCCGCCTGGGGGCAGTCCATTCCGACCCCGGCTAGCGTCGTGCAGACCCAGCAGAGCAATGTGATCGGCAGTCCCGATATCTCCAATCCGGGCGGCAACCTGAAGGTCGTGCTGAACTCGCGGAATACGGTGATCGACTGGAACGGGTTCAACATCCCCGAGGACAAGAGCGCCGATTTCCAGAAGAATGTCCTGGTTCCGGGCGGGGCCGCGGTGCTGAACCGCGACGTGTCGGGCAATGCGTCGCAACTGCTCGGCAAGCTGACCAGCGGTTCCGACGTGGCGGTCTGGGTCTATAACCCGAACGGCATCCTCGTGGGGTCGAAGGCGTCGTTCAACACCGGCTCGTTGGTTCTTTCGACGCTGAAGGTCGACAGCAGCGATTTCCTGTCGGGCGGCAGCAGTTACCGACTGGAGGCGGACAGCGGCAGCACATCGGCGATCACCGTGCTGAACGGTGCGCAGATCAAGGTGCAGGGCGGCAATCGCGGGCTGGTGATGGTCGCGCCCAAGATCGAGGCGGACGGCAACTTCCAGGCGGTCGGGCAGGATGTCGCCTTCGTCACCGCGACCGATGTGAAGCTGTCCTATTCGGCCAGCAGCCCGTTGTCGGTGACGATCAATCGTGGCACGCCGGTATCGGGGCGCAGCCAATATGTGCGCGGCACGGTCGGCGGACAGGACGCGCTGTTCGCGCTCGCGTCGCAATCGACGGTCACCGATGCGCTGCTCCAGATCGATGCGGGCGTCACCACCGCCACGACCGGCGAGCGCGGTATCATCCTGTCGGCGGGCAAGCCCAGCAATGCGGTCGGCGGCGTCACGGTATCGGGCGCAGCGGCGGATACGGGTGGCGTGGCCAATCTGCTGGTCAATGGCGGCCTGACCGTCAACGATGGTGGCAGCGACATCATCGCCGGATCGAGCGGAACGATGGGCCTGACCGGCGCGCTGTCTAGCCAGCGGGATATCCTGTTGTCGGCGGACGGGGCCCTGACCGTATCGGGCGCGGTGACGGCGGACCGCGACTATATCGGCACAGGCACCGGGATCGCGCTGGGCAATGGCGCGGCGCTGGTCCAGAGTGCGGGGCGCACCGTGCGCCTGACCTCCAGCAATGGCGACCTGACCGGCGCGGCGGGCCTGACGCTGCAATCGGGCGGCAGCGCGGGCGTTACGCTGGCGACGACCGGTACGTCGGCGGGCAATATCCTGTTCGATCCGACCAGCAGCCTGATCGGCGGTAACGATCGACAGGGTTATGTCGACATCCGTCAGCGCGATGCGGGCAACGCCGTTGCGCTCGGCAATGTCTCCGCGCGCGGCCTGCGACAGTCGATCGGGACAGGATCGCTTTCCAACGGCCTGACCACGACCGGCGCGCTGGTGCTGGGCAATGTCGATGTGCGGGACGGGCTGGCCCTGACCAGCGCGGGGCTGACCGCCGGGTCGCTCGCGTCCGATCGCGGCGTGACGATCGCGTCCAACGGCGTGCTGGCGACAGGCGCGATCCTGTCGCGCGGCGGCGCGGTCACGCTGACTGGCAGCGGGGCGACCACGATCGGCGGCGCGGTGGGGGCCGATAGCGACCTGACCATCACGCGCGACGGTGCGATCACGCTGGCCGGGCTTTCCTCGGGCGACGACATTGGAATCGATGCGGGCAGCGGCGCGGTCGCGATCACGGGCCCCGTTTCGGCGGGCCTGAAATACCAGGTTTCGGGCAGCGGCGTGACGCTGGGCGGCACGAGCCCGGTGACGCAGACCGCGAAGGACGCGATCACGATCACGGCGGGCGCCGGCGGCATCACCGGCGCGTCGGGACTGACGCTTCAGTCCAATTCGGACAATTTCGGCGGCGGTGCGCTGACCCTGGCGTTGACGGCACCATCGACCACGGGAATAGCCTTTGCGTCCAATACCAGGCTGTTGGGCGGGCCGGATCGACAAAGCGATGTGAAGATCAGCCTGGCCGATCCCGCGAGCCCGATCGCGCTGGGCGTGGTACGGGCAGCGAACCTGACCGGCCTCAACACCACGGGCACGTTGCAATTGGGCAATGTGTCGGTGCTGGGTGACCTGACCGCGCAGGGTGCATCGATCGCTGCGGGCGATCTGACCAGCGCCAATGGCGGCGTTACGCTGACCGCCGCGACGGGCAATGTGACGGCGGGAGCAGTCTCCTCAGCCAAAAGCCTGACCATCACCGCAGCCCAGGCGGTGGCGGTCGGCGGCCTGACGGCGCAGAATGCGATTTCGGTCGGGGCAACGGGCGCGGCGAGCTTCGGCGGCGACGTGACGGGCGGTGGGCCCGTCACCCTGTCGGGCGCGTCGCTCGCCTTTACCGGCGGCAATGTGCGCAGTGGTGGGGCGATCGACCTGCTGGCCTCCAGCGGCGGCATCACCAGCACGGGGGCGCTCGCGGTCGCCTCGACCAGCGGCCAGTCGAACGACTTCATCCGGCTTCAGGCCAATGGCGCGGACGGCATCGCCTTTGCGAGCGGCAGCAGCATCACCGGCGGCACCAACCGCGCGCTGCGTGTCGGGATCTTCAATGCCTCGGCCGATGCGCCGGTTCGGCTGGGCGATGTGACCGCCCGGTCGCTGACCGCGCTGTCGGCGGCGGGCGGCGACGCGACCCGGCCGGGCGGCGCGATCCTGTCCAACGGAGCGCTGGCGTTCGGCGCGCTCAACCTGGTCGACAGCTTTGCCGCCGAAAGCCTGAACGGCAATCTGAGCGTCGGCCAGATCGCGGTGACGGGCAATGGCCAGGGGATCAGCCTGCGCGCGACCAAGGGCACGCTGAGCGTCCAGAACAATCTGTCCACCAGCGGCGACGTGACGTTGGTCAGCGGCACGGGCCTGTCGCTGGGAACGGTGGAGAGCCGCAACGGACGCGCCACCCTGACCAGCGGCGGCGCGATCACGCTGGGCAATCTCAACGGCGCGCTGGGGGCGAGCGCCAGCGGCACGCAATTGACCATGGATTCCGTCCGTGGCGGGCCGGTCACGCTGACCGCCAGTGCGGGAGGTATCCAGGTCGGCGGGATCAGCGGCACCAGCGTGACGGTCGGCGCGACCGGCGGCGCGGTGGCGATCCGCAACGCCCTGACCGCGACCGGCGCGGTGGCGCTGACCGCGACCGGCGATGTCGGCGTCGGCGGCGCGCTGTCGAGTGCCGGACTGACCGTGAATGCGCAGGGCAATGCCGCATTGCTCGGCGGCGTGCAGGCGCAGGGCGATGTGGCGGTGACCGCGAAGGCCGTGTCGCTGGGCGGCGTGCACAGCGCCACCGGTGCCTATGCCGTGACCAGCACCGCCGGCGGCATCACCGCTGCGAACGGCACCTCCATCCTGTCGGACAGCAACAGCCAGGGCGGCAAGGCACTGACCCTGACGGCGACCGGCGACATCGCGTTCGATCCGAGCAGCAGCCTGGGCGGGGGCAACGGGACCTCGGCGGTCACGCTGACCACCAGCGGCGGTGCGATCGGCGTGGGCAATGTCACGGCCAGCGGCTTTAGCGCCACGGGCGCGTCGAGCATCCGCACCGGCGACTTGACGCTGGGCAGCGGCCTGTCGCTGGCGGCGGCGGGCGGCGTCACGACGGGTGCGATCAATGTCGGCACCGGCGGCGTAGCGATCGACGCGGGCAGCGGGGCGCTGACCACGGGTGCGATCAATGCGGGCGATGCGGTCACGCTGAACGGCGGAACGCTGTCCTTCGGTCGCGTCGGCGCAAAGACCCTTAAGGCGACCGCGACGGGTACGCTGACCGGTGGCGCGATCGCGACGCAGGGCGACACGACGCTTCAGGGGCGGAGCATCACGGCGGGCAATGTCGACGCCGTCAATCTGTCGGCGGTGACAGGAAGCGATGCCCTGAACCTGGGAGACCTGACGCTGAGCGGCGCGGCGGCGCTGAGCGGGGGCGATGTCCGCTTCGGCAAGATGACCGGCACGACCCTCTCCGCAACGGCCACCGGCGGGCTTCAGGGCGGCGCGATCACCAGCCAGGGCGCGGTCAATGCGACGGCGACCGGGGCGCTCGCGCTCGGAACAATCAACGCGGGTGGTGCCACGACGCTCGGCGGAAGCAGCGTGAATGTCGGGGCCGTCAGCGCGACGACGCTGACCGCCACGGCATCGAGCGGCAACCTGACCACCGGCGATCTCGCGACCAGCGGCGCGGTCGGCCTGTCGGCGGCGCAAGGAACGGTCGATCTGGGACAAATCACGACCCGGACGGGCGACGTTACGATCCGCTCGGGCGGAACGCTGAACGCGGTGGGCGTGACCTCGGGCGGTGCGGCGACGCTGTCGGCGGCGGGCGGCAATGCGGATGTCCTGCTGGTCAACGGCCTCGATGCGGTGGGCTCGGCCAGCGTCTCGGCCACCGGCAATGTCCGTGCGCCCCAGATCGTGAGCCGCACGGGCGACCTGACGGTCGCAGCACCCAATGGCGAGTTGAGCGGCTATACGCCCGGTTCGGGCGTGACGCTGGGGGCCGGGCCGGGGCGCGCCTTTTCGCTGACCATCGGTGCGGCGGCCCGGCTGGGCGATGTGGTCGGCGGCAAGCTGACCATCGTCGCCACCTCGATCAGCGCGGGCCGGGTCGATACGGGCAGCGAGGCGCTGGAACTCCGTGCGACCAAGGGCGACCTGACGGTGCGCGGTCCGGTGACCGGCGGTACGGTGACGCTGGGGGCCAGCGGCCGGACCAGCCTGAACGACGTCACGGCGTCCGGCGGCCTGAGCCTGACGGGCGGTTCGATCGGCTTCGGCAATGTCGCAGGTGCTACGATCGATATCGCCTCGGCCGGCGCCGTGAATGGCGGGCGGGTAACGTCGAGCGGGACGATCGGCGCGAAGGCGGCCGCGATCCAGCTTGCCGCCCTGTCCGGCGGCGGTCCGGTCAGCGCCGTGGCGACCGGCGGCGACCTGACGCTGGGCGGGCCTGTTACCGGCACCGACGTGACGCTGGGCGCGAGCGGCAACGCAGCGCTGGGTCAGGTGACGGCGGGCGGGGCCTTGTCGATCAAGGGCGGCAGCGTCGGCTTTGGTGATGTGACGGGCACGACGGTGACGATCGCTTCGGCGGGTGCCGTTGGTGGCAACTCGATCAAGGCGACGGGTGGCGTCGGCGTGACCGGCGCGACGGTCGGGCTGGGAAGCGTGACGGGCGGTAGCGTCGGCCTGTCCGCGACCGGTGGCGACCTGAACCTGACCGGACCCGTCACCGGCACCGACATGACCATCGGGGCGAGCGGCAAGCTCGCCCTGACGCAGGCCTCGGCCAGTGGTGCGCTGAAGCTGACCGGCGGCAGCATGGTTTTTGACAGCCTTGCCGGTGCGTCGATCGATGGCCAGTCCGCCGGAGCGATCACGGGCAATGCGGCGCGCGCCGCCAATGGCCTGTCGCTGCGCGGCGCTTCGCTCGGCCTCGGCCAGGCGTCCGCCGGGGCGGGGCTGGCTCTGTCCACGACTGGCGGCGACCTGTCGCTCGGTAGCCTGACCGCGGGCGGCGATGCGGTGCTGAACGCCAGCGGCGCGGCGAGCGTGACCGGCAATGTCGCGGCCGGTGGCGGCTACCGTGTGACGGGCAGCGGGGTGACGCTGGGCGGCCAGGACGGGATCATTCAGAAGGCGGCCGGAGATGTGCGGATCACCGCACGGGCGGGCGACCTGAATGCCGCGCGCGGGCTGACTCTGACCAGCGACGCGGACGGGACGGGCGCGGAGGCGCTGGTGCTGGATGCCGCGGGGCAGATCGGCTTTGCGGGCACGCGGCTCCAGGCGCGGCCCGGCGGCGGCGCGGCACTTGGCCTGCGCGCCGGCAGCGGCCGGTCGATCGAGCTGGGCCAGGTCGAGGCGTCCCGGATCGGCAGCTTCGATGGCAGTGGCGTGGCGAGCAGCCTGACGCACAATGCCAGCCTGACCACGGGCGACCTGACGATGGGAGACCTGTCGGTCGCTTTGACGGGCGGCGATCTGTCGCTGGGCAAGGTCGCGGCGACGGGCTCGGTCGCGCTGCGTACCGATGCGGGGGCAATGACGCTGAGCGACCTGTCGGGCGGTAGCGTCGATCTGGCGAGCGGCGGCGCGCTTTCGACCGGCGCGGTGACCAGCAATGGCGCCGCATCGCTGAAGGGACAGCGTATCGCGGTCGGCGGACGCCTGGCGGTCGCGCGGCAGTTGCTGGCGGAGGCGCGGGCTGCCCTGACGCTACGCGACGTCGCGGCCGGGGGCGCGGTGACGCTGAAGGCGGGCGAGGCGCTGACCGCCGGATCGGTCGAGGGCGCCAGCATTACCGCAGGTGGCGCAGGAGTGACTCTGACCGGCGCGAAGGCGGGCGACACGCTGGCTCTGACCAGCAGCCGCGACCTGACGCTGAACGGCGGCAGCGCGGGCGGTATCGCGACGCTGGACGTGGCCGGGCTGGCGACGATCGGCGGCCTGACCGCCGGGCCGAGCGCGACGATCACGGCCAATGACGTGGCGTTGAACGGCCCGCTGCGCGCGCAGACGGTGGCCTTCGTCAACCGGCAGCCCGGCACGGCCGCGCTGCGGATCGGTGACGGGACGGGCAGCGACGGGCTGCGTCTGTCGGATGCCGAGGTGCGGCAGGTGTCGGCCGACACGCTGCGCTTCGACGCGGGCAATGGCACGATGGAGGTCGGTGCGCTGACCCTGAGCAGCGCCAGCGGGCGCACGATCGACATGCTCGGGACCGGCGATGTCCGCGTCGTCGGCGCGGTCAAGACCGAAGGGACCGGGCGCGCCATCCGCATCGGCGGCGGCAGCGATGGCGGCAACGCGGCCAACATCCATGTCGTTGCGACGCGTGACGGCGGCGGGCGTCTGCTGTTCGATGGTTCGGACGTCGAACTGCGCGGCAACCGTATCGCCATGGGGCTGGCACCCGGCTTCATCGACACGTTGCAGCCGGGCAATGCCGGGCTGGTCCAGGCGCAGTCGCTGATCGGCAACGGCAATTCCGCGCTGTACAATGCCCAGCTGGCGGGTGGCTTCTATGATCCGTCCGCCACCACGACCCTGTCGGCCCGTTCGCTGACCGTCCGGTTCGGCGACTATGCCCTGTTCCAGAATACGGCGGTGCCGGGCGAGTTTTCGGGCCTGAAGATCGGCGGCACGCCGGGTGCGCCGGTATCGCCCGCGCTGCGGATCAGCAGCTTCGGGACGGCGGGGCAGAATGGCGTGGCGCTGTTCGGCACGATCAACGGCATCGGCGGGGCGAGCGCCGCGCTGCTCGGCAATCCGGTGATCGCGATCGACCCCGTGCTGCTGCCCAATAGTCGCATCAACGGCTGTCTGGCCGGATCGGGAGCAGGGTGCATCACGACCATCGTGATCCAGCCGACGCTGCAGGTGTTCCGCTGGAACAGCGAGGAGGTGTTCGGCATCGCGCGCGACGTGGCCGTGCCCTTCTCGCCGGTGATCGGCGCCAACAATGAAGAGCTGCTGAGCGGGTTGCCCGAACTGGCGCCCCAGGCGCCCCAGGACCAGGAAGACGAAAAGTGAGCCTGCGCATGATGCCCCGCCCCCGCCACGCCCTCATGATCGCGGCGCTGGGCAGCTCCGCGCTGGTCCAGGCGGCCGGGGTCACGCCGATCGCCCGGATGGAGACGATCGGCCTGGGCCGCAATGCGGCGGGCGAAAGCTGCGTCGCGACGCGCAATTGGGCCGATCCCGCCGTGCCCGATCGCTTCGACCGCGCCTACACGATCGCCTGTTCGGGGGTGGCGGCCAGCCGTCCGCTCGGCACCGTGCGGGCGGTGCGGATATCGAAGGAAGCGGACGCCAGTCTCGACGCGCAGTTCGACTGTGGGCCGGACGGTGCGGTCACCATCGCCGGGCAAAGCGCCACCGCGCGGCGATGCTTCGACCGGGTGACGGGGCTGGAATCGCTGCGCCTCGATATGGTGCGCGGCGACCGGCATTATGTCGCGGCGGGGACGCCCGTCCTTCTGCCTTTGCTCGAAGAGGCGGTCGCCGTCATCGCGGAGCTGCGACCGCTCAGCGCCGATACGACACGGACACCGCAGGCGACCATCGCGCTGACCGCCTTCGCGCCCCGGCCGGGTGCCGCCTTGCCGGGCGCGGACGGGATGGACAGCGTTGCGCCGTTCGACGTCGCGACCGCGCTGGCGCAGGGGATCAGCCTGAACCACAAGGGGCTGCACGTCGATGCCTCGCGGGTGTTGAACGACGCGCTGAGCCGCATGGACCCGTCCACGCCTGCGCCGCTCCGGGCCGAGTTGCAGCTGGAGGCGGGGCTGGCCGATTCCAATATCCGCTTCCCCGATGCGGCGGCCGCGCATTTCGCCGCCGCCGATGCGATCTTTACCGCCGCGCCCGCCGTGCGCAGTGCGTTCCTGGCGCGCAAGCGGGACACCTATGTCGCGTTCGACGCGATCAACCGCCATGCCTTTGCCGAGGCGCTGGCGACCCTCGACCGGGTGGCGACCGCGCCGCTGGCGGCGGATCAGCCGCTCAGCGATCCGAACGTGCTGCGCCTGCTGAACCAGCCCAGCCAGAACGGCACCGCCACCGCGCTGGCGGTGCCCAACGCTGCGGCGCTGTCGCAACTGGTCCTCGATATCGAGACCCAATATGCGCGCAGCGTCGCGCTGCTGGCGAAAGGCGATCGACCGGCGGCGGAGGCGGCGATCGAGCGGGCCGCGGCCACCTATCGTCCGCTGGCCAATGATCGCTTCGACCAGAGCCAACTGCTCTGGCTGGGCGCGCGCATCGCGCGGCAGCGGGGGCGCTTGCAGGCGCAGCGTGGCGACTATCGCGATGCCTATGACAGCTTTACGAGCGCGGTCGACATGCTGCGGCGGGGTGCGATCGCCAATGCGGGGACGGGCAACGAGCCCGCCATCGCCGAGGCGCAGCTAGACCGTGCGGCCGTCTTCGCCCGCACGGGCGCGCCGCGTCCCGCCGTGCGCCAGGCGTTCGGCGAAGCGGTCGACGCGTTGATCGACTCGCGCGGGACGTCGCTGGGCAGTTCGCTCGGCATGGAGGATTATCTCGACCTGCTGGTGGCCGAGGCCGCCAAGCCGCAGGCGGACACCTATGACCGCTTCTTCCGCGCGGTGCAGGCCAATGGCGAGCCCGCCGTCGCGCGCCAGCTGACCCAGCTGCGGTCGGTGGTCACCGCCGCCGGACCGGTCGCGACCGCTCTGCGCGAACGCGCCGACCTGGAGCGCGAGATCACCCGGTTGCGCTATGCCATCGCCGGAACCGCGCCGGGGCAGGGCAACCCCGCCGATCTGGAGCGCGCCCGCGCCGCCGCCGAGCAAAGGCTGCTGGCGGTGGATGCCCAACTGGCCGCCGATCCGCGTTATCGCACCCTGGACGACGCACCCGCGACCCTGGCCGAGCTGCGTGCCGGATTGCGACCGGGCGAGAGCTTCATCAAGCTGACCAAGTTGAACCGGCGTATCTACGGCCTGGTCGTCACCCGCGACGCGACGTTCATCTATCATGTCGCGGGCAGCGAGGCGGCGACCCGCGCGGTCGAGACGCTGGGCAAGCAGCTTCGCGCCTCGATCGACGGCGATCTGAACGTCGGCAAGCTCGTCCCCTTCGACGAGGCGCGGGCCTATACGCTCTATCGCCTGATCGCGGGACCGGCAGCCGTCACGTTGCAGGCGTCCCGATCGATCGTGGTCGATCCGGCGGGGCCGCTGGCGACCTTGCCGCTGGGCGTGCTGGTCACGCGCTATGACCCCAAGGCGGTGAAGGCCGATCCCTTCGACTTTTCGCAGACGGCATTTCTGGCGCGCGGCGCGGCGATCTCCAACGCGTTGTCGCCACGCTCCTTCCTGGTCGCGCGCAACACTCCCGCTTCGCGCGCACCCCGGCCGTTCCTGGGGCTGGGGCAGCATGTCGCCCCGGCGGCGGTCAGCGGTGCGGCAGCCGACAGGCCCATCCCGGTCGGCTATGGCTGCATGGTCGATTATGGCCGCCTTGCCAGCCTGTCGCGCAGCCTGAAGCCGATCAGCGCGCGGGAGATCGATATCGCGGCCAGTGCGCTTCAGGCGCGGCCCGCGCAGATGCTGATCGGTCCGGCCTTTACCGATACCGGGGTCGAAAGCCGTAGCGACCTGAACGACTATGAGGTGCTGCACTTCGCCACCCATGGCCTGACCGAGGGTGTCTGGGGCTGTTCCAAGTCGCCCCCCGCGCTGGTGACCTCATTCGGCAATGCGCAGTCGGACGGGCTGCTCAGTTTCTCAGAGATCGCCGAGTTGAAGCTCGACGCCAATCTGGTCCTGCTGTCGGCCTGCGACACGGCGGCGGGGGTGCGCGACGAGGCGCTGGCGCGCAGCGCGGGGCAGGAGGAAGCGGGCGCGACGCTCGACGGCCTCGTCCGCGCCTTCCTGGCGGCCAATGCGCGGGCCGTGATGGCGACCTATTGGCAGGTCTCGGCGGAGAAGGAGAGCGATGAATTCATCCGCGCCTTCTACACCCGCGCGCGCACCGGCACGCTGGGCCAGGCGATGCAGGCGGCGCAGCAGGCGCTGATCGCGCAGCCGACCTATTCGCATCCCTTCTACTGGGCGCCCTATTTCCTGGTCGGGGACAGCAGCAAGACCGCCCTTTCGGAGCCGCCGCCGCCGGCACCGGCCGCTGGCGTACCCGTCGCCGCTCGCTGAACCGGATCTGGTCATGACGCAGCCTGTTCGAAATGCGGTGATGGCGGCGATCGGGCTTGTCCTGGTCACGCTCTGGCTGCGTTTCGCACCGGGCCTGGTCGGCGGAGGGGTGAGCGAAGGGGCTTGGGGCGAGGCCGGGTTCACCGTGGCGGTATTCGGCCCGCTGCTGCTCGGCTGGGTCGGACGTCGGCTGGCGGGGATCGGTGGAGCGGAGGGCGCATGGGGCCGTTCGCTCGGGTTCGGGGCATTGACCGGGCTGGGCGGGCTGTTGCTGGCGACCGGCTATACGGCCATGGCGGGAACATTGGTCCGGGGGCCGACTACGGCGGTCGGGCCTCTGCTCGCGCTGGGGGTGATCGTCATTGCGGTGCAGGTCGCGGCGGAGGAGTTAGTCTTTCGCGGCTGGCTGCAACCCGTGGTGCAATCGCTGGCCGGTCGATGGGTGGCGGTTCCGTTGGTTGCCGCCCTGTTTGCTGCCCTTCACCTGATCGCGGGGGGCGCGAGTGGTGGCGTGGCCCTGCTCAACCTGTTCCTGGGCGGGATGCTGTTCGGCCTGATCGCGGCGGGGCGGCAGGGGCTGGCAGGGGCGGTGGCTGCGCATTTCGCCTGGAATGCGGGTGAGCAATTGCTGCTGGGGCTCGATCCCAATCCCGGGGTCGGAGCCTTTGGGGCGTTGTTCGACCTCGATCTGCGGGGGGCGTCGCTCTGGGGAGGATCGGATCAGGGGCTGAACGGCAGCTGGGCGATGAGCCTATCACTGCTGGCGCTGGTGGTCGGCTGGCTGCTCGCCGCCCGCCGGAGCGGCGCGGCATGACGTGGTGCCTTGGGTCAGGTCGCCGACGTCACCCGCGTCGTGTCGATCCGGTCGCGCTGGGCCCGGAACCGCTTCAGCGCTTCGCCGGTCAGCGCCCGGCCGCCATCGACCTTGATCGACATGGGGTCGACCGGCTGGCCGTCGATATGCACCTCGTAATGGAGGTGCGGGCCGGTCGAGCGTCCGGTGGTCCCGACCTCGCCGATCTGCTGTCCCTGGGCGACATGGCTGCCGGGAGCGATTCCAGCCATGATCCGGTTCATGTGCAGGTACAGCGTGTCCCAGCCATTGGCATGGTGCAGCCGCACGAAATTGCCGTTCGGGCCCTTGGGACCGGCGAACGTCACCACCGCATCGCCCGCCGCATAGATGGGCGTGCCGGTGGGCGCGGCGAAGTCGGTGCCCTTGTGCATCTTCCAGAAACCCAGGATCGGATGCCCGCGCATCCCGAAGCCCGAACTGATCCGCGCCGCCTCGACCGGGGTGCGCATGAAGGCGGTGCGGCTGCTCCGGCCGCTGCTGTCATACCATTCGGCCTGCGCGTCGCCCGGGGCCTGGAACCGATACAGGGCGCGCGACTTGGCGGCGGTCGACAGCGAGGCATAGACCAGCTCGGGCGTTCCCACCGGCGTACCCTCGGCGGTCACGCGCTGGGCAAATCCCGCCTCGAACACGTCGCCGGGCGCGACCTCGCGCTGCATGTCGAAATCATAGCGGAAAGCATTGACGAACGGTCCGATCAGCACGTCGCTGACCCCAGCCGCCACCGCCGAGCTGTAGAAGCTCTGGCCGTCCAGCTCGCCGCGAACGAACCGCACCACGCGGCGGAGATGCGCGGCGAGCGGGGTGGCGGCGAAGCCCTCGGCCTTGCTCACCAGCGTCACCCCCGACCCGTCATCGCGCACCGCATCGAGCGCGGCGAGGCGAACCGCGTCGCCGCGATGCGCCAGCGTAAAGGTCAGGCGTATGTCGCCCTTGCCCTGTAGCCGGTCGCCGATCGCGCCCAGCGCCGCGCGGCCATCGGCGGGGGACACCCCGGCGGCGGCCAGTGTCGGGCCGAGATCGGCGGCGCTGGCGATCACCAGGGTCCGGTTTTCCGGTGTTTCCGAGGCGCGTGCGATCGGTGCCGTGGCGGCTTGCGTGTCGAAATGGTCCGGACGCGCCAGCATCGCGACCACCGCCCCCGACGCCGCTATGGCCAGCCCGGCGATCCAGGGCAGGGTACGGCCGCCGCGCCGAAACGCGCCGGGCGCGGTGGCGGGCGTGCCGCTTATCCTATCTTGGGTCGATAGTTGTGGAACCGAAACGGCCCGTCGTTCGATCCATGATCGCGGGTCGAACGAGGGTTCTTCGTCGTGGGGATATGTCATGGACCTCCGTCAGGCGTCCTGTTCTGTCACGCGCGAAATCAGAATTGCTCCAATTACCGTCTGGGGCAATAACCGGGTGGGCGGTCATGGGTTTCCATGTCAGCCCGTCAGCCTGTTTGGGGAGAGCAATTGGCTGGTAAAAATCGGGTCGCCTGGCACGAGGGCATGTTCCTTCGGCCACAGCATTTCCAGGCGCAGGATCGCTTTGTCGAGGCGCAACTGGGGGCACGGGTCGATTCGATCCGTCCCTGGGCCTGGGGACTGACCGCCCTCACCATCGATGAGGATCTGGCGGCGCTGGGCAAGTTCGCCGTGTCGCGGGCGGTGGGTATCCTGCCCGACGGCACGCCCTTTTCCATTCCCGACGACCTGCCGCCGCCCGAGCCGCTGGACGTGCCGGGCGATGCGCGGGATGCGATCGTCTATCTGACGCTGCCCGCAGCCCAGGTCGGCGCGGTCGAGTTCCGCGATATCGATGCGCGCAGCCATGACGCCCGCTATCTGGTCGATGAGGCCGAGGTCGCCGATGCCTTTTCGGACGACCGGACCAGCGAGCCGATCGGGCTGGGCCGCCCCAATCTGCGCTTCGGCATCACCCGCGACCAGATTTATGGTCGCGTCACGCTGGGGCTGGCACGGGTGCGCGAGGTGCAGAACCGGCGCGTCATGTTCGACGACCGCTATATAGCGCCGACGCTGGACTCCGCCGCCGCCCCGCGCCTGCGCGGCGGCCTGTCGGATATCGTCGGTCGCGCGGGCCAGCGCGCCGAGGAACTGGCCCTGCGCGCGGTGGAAGCGACCGATGGCGGGTCGGACACCTTCGCCAGCTTCCTCCTGCTTCAGGCGCTCAACCGCTGGCTGCCGGTGCTGGAGCATCTGCAATTCCTGCCCGTCGTCCACCCCGAGCGCCTGTTCGAGACGCTCATTTCGATGGCGGGCGAGATCGCGACGCTGATCCGGCCCGAGCGCAAGGCGCCGCCGCTGCCGCGCTATGATCACGAAAATCCGCAAAGCTGTTTCGAGCCGGTGTTCGACCTGCTCCAATCGATGCTGTCGGCGGTGTTCGAGCGTTCGGCGTTGCAGCTGCCGCTCGATCAGGCGGGGCCGGGCGCCTATGTCTCGCGCATCACCGACCATGGGCTTTACGAGACGGGCTATTTCTATCTTGCCGTCTCCGCCGCCTCGCCGGTCGAGGAAATCCGGGGGCTGTTCCCCTCGGTCGCCAAGATCGGGACGGTGCAGAAGATGCGCCAGATCGTCGACTCCGCGCTGCCCGGTGTGCCGCTGCGCCATACGCCGACCCCGCCGCCCCAGCTGCGGGTGCTGCCCGGCTTCGTCTATTTCGAGCTGGATCGCGGCGTGGCCGAATGGCGCGATTTCCAGCAGGCGACCGCGCTGGGTCTGCATGTCGCGGGTGACTGGCCGCAACTGAAGCTCGAACTCTGGTGCGTCAAACGGAGCGGTCGATGAGCGAGGACGGCGACAAGACCGTATTCCGACCCTCGCCCCTGCAGGGGCTGAAGCGGGGCGACGCGGCCGGAGCGCCACCGCCGCCGCCGTCCGCGCCCTGGGGCAGCATGAGCCCGCCGCCCCCCGACCAGGGTTATGCCGCGCCGCCGCCGCTCTCGCGCGCCGCCGCACCGGTCGCGCCGGGGCCGGTGCCCTCGCGGCTGGGCGAGGACGATGTGCCCTTGCCCGCCACGCCGCCCGCGATCCGCAATATCATGTTGGCCGAGGCGGAGCCGGTGCTGGCGCTGCTGGCGGCGGTCCGCGCAGGCCGTGTCCGCCTGCCCATGCCCGAGCTGCATCGCCAATGCGCCGCCGCGATCGGCCGATTCGAGCGCGCGATCCAGCCGCATTACCCCGAGGAAAAGCGCCAGCGCGCCAAATATGCCGTCTGCGCTACGGCCGACGATATCGCGCAGAACCTGCCGGGAATCGGCACCGACGGCGCGGAATGGGCGCGGCGATCGATGGTCGTCACCTTCTTCCAGGAGAATATCGGCGGTGATCGTTTCTGGCAGCTGGTCGATGACATGCTGCGCGTGCCGCACGACAATCTTGACCTGATCGAACTGTTCCACGCCTGCCTTGCCGCCGGGTTCGAGGGGCGTTTCCGGGTCATGCCCGATGGCCGCCGGCGCCTGCACGAGATCATGACGCGGTTGCAGGGTGCGCTGCCCCATGTCCGCGCGCTGTCGCAGGTCGAGCTGGTGCCGCATTGGCGCGGCGAGACTGCACCGGTCGGGCGCGTCGGCCTCAGCGTCCTGGCCCTGGCCGGGGCGGGGGCGCTTGCGTTGTTGCTGCTGGTCTATGTCGTGCTGCGGCTGATGCTGGCGTCGAGCGGCGACACGCCCTCGACCCGGCTGGCGGCGCTCAACCCCGAGGCGCGGCTGACCCTGTCGCGTCCCGCCGCCGCGATGCCCGCCGCCGCCAGCGCGCAGGCGAGCAAGCTGCGCCGTTTCCTCGAACCCGAAATCCGCGAAGGGCTGGTGAAGGTGGAGGAGGATGCGCAGACGGTTCGCGTGCGCACGACCATCGGACAGCTGTTCCGGTCGGGCTCCGACGAACTGGAGCCGGGGCGCGAGACGCTGTTCCACCGTATCGGCCGAGCGATCGAGGATGAGAAGGGCGGGGTGGTGATCGAAGGCCATGCCGACAACACCCCCGTCGCCACCGTCCGCTTCCCCGACAATATGGCCCTGAGCGAAGCGCGGGCGGAGACGGTCGCCAAGCTGATCCGCAGCGACCTGTCCGATCCGTCGCGGGTCACGATCAAGGGATTGGGAGATACCGTGCCGATCGCCTCCAATGCCGATGCGGCGGGCAAGTCGCAAAACCGTCGGGTCGAGATCGTCGTGCCGAGGCGTTACTGATGCGGGGCTTTTTTCGGAACTGGTATGCCGTGACGATCACGGCGGCGGTGCTGCTCGCGGCGCTGTTCGCGTTCGGACTGCCGTTGTTCGTCGCCTTCTTCCGGCCGATCCCGGTGCGGATCGGCGCGGTGGTGCTGGTCGCGCTGGCTTGGGGTCTGTGGTGGTTCCTGCGCCGCCGGGCTGCCCGCAAGGCCGCCGATGCCATCGCCGCCGAACTGGCGGGCCCCAACGCCGCCGATGAGGAAGGCAAGGCGCTGGGTCGCCGCATGACCGAGGCGCTGACCAAGCTGCGCGGCGCTGCCGGTGGACGGCGTGACTATCTCTACAGCCGCCCCTGGTATGTCATCATCGGCCCGCCGGGCGCGGGCAAGACGACGGCGCTGCTGAACTCGGGCCTGCGTTTTCCCTTCGTCGAACAGGCGGTGGGCGGCATCGGCGGCACGCGCAACCTGGACTTCTGGTTCGCCGACGAAGCGGTGCTGGTCGATACGGCGGGCCGCTATACGACGCAGGACAGCGACGCGACGGTCGATGCGGCGGGCTGGAACGCGTTTCTGGGCCTGCTCAAGCGCCATCGCCCGCGCCAGCCGATCAACGGCGTGCTGGTGGCGATCGGCATCGATACGCTGGTGGGCAGCGACTGCGCCGCGATCGACGCCCACGCCCGCGCGGTCCGCCGCCGCCTGGTCGAGCTGCGCCGTACGCTGGAAACGGCGGTGCCGGTCTATCTGCTCGTCACCAAGGCCGATCTACTGGCGGGCTTCACCGACTATTTCGACGATCTCGACGTGGAGGGACGTCGCGCCGTGCTGGGGGCTACCATGCCCTATGCGGACGGCCGACCGAGCGCGGAGGCGCTGGCGCACGCCTTTGACGAGGCGACCCAGGCGGTCGCCGATCGCCAGGCACGCCGCCTGTTCGAGGAGGTGGACCAGCGTCGGCGCGGCATGATGATCGGCTTTCCGGCGCAGTTGCGGTCGCTTCGTGCGCGGCTGATGCGCTTTGCCGATGGCGCGTTCGTCGCGGGCGACGAGGCGGCGGGCGTGCTGCGCGGCTTCTACATGACCAGCGGCGTGCAGGAGGGCGAGGCGCTCGACCGCATCCTGGCCTCGATGGCGCAGGTCTATGAACAGCCGGTCGAGGCCGCCGCGCCGGGACGTGGGCGGGCCTATTTCCTCAACCGCCTGCTGACCGAGGTGATGTTCCCCGAAGCGGGGCTGGTCACGACCGATCCCAAGGCGAAGGGACGCCTGCGTCGCCAGATGATCGCGGCGCTGGGCGGCATCGCGGTGGTGAGTGCGCTGGTGCTGGCGGCCTGGGGCGTGAGCTATACGCGCAACCGCGCGTTCCAGACCGCGCTGACCGAGGCCAGCGCGCGCGCCGAGCAGCAGTTCCGCGAGGCTGAGGTCGACCTGACCCAGGTGCGCGAGGACGATGCCGATCTGCGCGCCGCCATCCCCGCGCTCGACACGCTGCGCAATCTGCCGCGCGGCTATGCCGAACGGCGTCAGGGCGGCCCGTCGCTGGCGATGACCTTCGGCCTCTATCAGGGCGGGCTCAGCCAGCGCGCGGAGGAGACGTATCGCGATGCGCTGCGCCGCGTGATGCTGCCACGTCTGCTCCTGCGGCTGGAGGCGGTGATGAAGGCCGATGGACGCGATCCGATGCGTCTGTACGAGCCGCTGAAAGTCTATCTGATGCTGGGCCAGCAAGGACCGATGGATGCCAAGGCGGTGAAGGCCTGGGTGACGGCGGACTGGGCCAACGATCTGTATCCCGGTGCCGACAGCCAGGCCGAGCGGGCGGCGCTGACCCGCCATCTCGATGCGCTGCTGGAGGATCGGGACATGGCCTCGGTGTGGCCCAATCGCCGGCCGCCGCTGGACGGGCAACTGGTCGCCAGCGCGCGGGCGGCGGTGCAGACGTTGAGCCTTGCCGACCGCGCCTATGCGGTGATGAAGCAGAAGGCGGCCTCGGCGGGGCCCGCTTGGGAAGTCGCCAATGTCCTGTCGCAGGGTGACGCGCTCGCCTTTGCCGCGCCGGATCAGCTGGCGGCGATGCGCATCCCCTATTTCTTCACGCGGGCGGGCTATGAAAAAGCCTATCTGCCCGGCCTCGCCACGGTGCAGCAGGATCTGAAGAAGGATCTGTGGGTGCTGGGCGGCGCGGAAGAGGCGGGCGTCGGGCAGGAACTCAGCAACGTCCGGCCGGGTGTAGCGGGTCTGTACGCCAAGGACTATATCGCCGCCTGGGAAGACGTGGTCGCGGCGATGAAACCGGCGGCTTATTTCTCTGATACGGCGGCGTTCGGCGCACTGACGAAGAGCCCGTCACCGCTCAAGCGCGTGTTGCTGGAGCTGCGCAAGAATACGATCTTCTCCGGTGGCGTGCAGGCCGGGCTGGCACGCGTGGGGCGCTATGGCATGAACCGGTCGCGGTTCGGGCGCGTCGCCGACGAGATCGGCCGCGACCGGGCGCGGGGCATCGATGCGGGTGACGAGATCACCGCTTATTTCGCCTCGCTGCACGAATATGTCGGCGATGGACGCGGCAGCGCGCCGATCGACGATTTCATTGCCGGGATCAAGGCGGCGGGGCAGGCGGTGATCGCCGCGCGCTCGGTCGGCGGCGGCGGCGGTTCCGACACCACCCAGGCCCAGATGGCCACCGCGCTCGCCTCGGTCCGCGCGGCGGCGGCGGGGGCTCCGCCCCAGTTGCAGGGCTTCGTCAATGCCGCGGCTAGCGGCGGCACCCGCGCCCAGGTCGGCGCGGCGAGCGGCGCGGTCGGCGATGCCTATGCCCAGACGGTCCTGCCAGCCTGTCGGGAGGTTGCCCAGGAGCATTACCCTTTTTTCGCCAGCGCGAAGGCGGATGCCCCCATGGCTGAAACGCTCCGCGTCTTCGGCATGGGCGGGGTGTTCGACGGCTTCGTCCAGCAAAGGCTGATGCCGATGATCGACACCTCGGGCGCGGTATGGCGCTGGCGAGAGGGCGATCCGGTGGCGGCGGCGCTGAACCCCGCCACGCCGGAGACGCTGGCGCGGGCGGTCAAGCTGCGTGAATTGCTGGCGGCGGGTCTGCCGATCAAGGTGTCGGTCGCCAGTTTCGGCAGCGATATCGGCACGGTCGAGGTCGCGAGCGGCGGCACCCGCTATCGCTTCACGCCGCAGGACAACAAGCCCCGGCCGCTGATCTGGTCGGCGACGGGCAGCCTGCCCGAGGCGTCGGTCGTGCTGTACCGTCCCGGTGCTGCGCAGCCCGCCGCCAGTGCCGACGCGGCGCCCGGCGCCGAAGCGGCGCGGATCGAGACCGAAGGCCCCTGGGCGCTGTTCCGCCTGATGGACCGCGCTGACAAGCAGAATGCCGGGGCGCAGGCGATCCGCGCCGCCTTTGGCGACGGACCGCAGCGGACCGTGCTGCTGATCCAGTTGCCGGGCACCACCAATCCCTTCAGCCGGGCGGGCCTGTGGTCCTTCCGCTGCCCGGCCAGCCTGTGAGGGGGCGGCGATGACGGCCCGGCTGTACGGCAAACTGCCCGCGCATGGCGATTTCGTCGCACGCGGCTGTTCCGGCGAAGAGCGCGCCGCCCTCGACGCCTGGCTGACCGAATCCATGGAGCAGGCGCAGCGGCGTTTCGGCCCGTCCTTCGCCGAGCGGTTCGACATCGCGCAGCCATGGATCGGCGAGGGCCCCGGCGTCAGCGGCATCATCGCCGCATCGCAGGACGCGGCCGGGCGGCGGTATCCCCTGATCCTGCTGGGGGCGCAGCGGGACGGGCTGGACGATCTGGCCTATGCCGCGATCGCCGAACGCTGGGACGCGGACCGGGTCGTCGAGGCCCTGAGGCCGGGGGCGTCGGGGTCCGTGACCCGCTGGTCGTCGCTGGACGGGCGGGAAGCACGGGACGACGCCTTCCCCCTCGATATCGTCACCGCGATGCTGTCGGATACGGTCGCATGAACATGCCCCTGCGCCTCGTCAGCACCGCCACCACCCATCCCGGCCTGGTTCGCCGGGTCAACGAAGATCGCCACTGCGAACGGCCCCAGGACGGGCTGTGGGTCGTGGCGGACGGCATGGGGGGGCATGCCCATGGCGACTGGGCGGCCCATGCCGTGGTCCAGGCGCTGGAGGGCGTCGAGCTGCCCGCCGATTTCGACGCGGCGGTGCAGACGGTGGCGGACGGCGTGCACAGCGCCAATCGACGCATCTGGGCCGAGGCGCAGCGTCGCGAACAGCAGATGGGCTCGACTGTCGTCGCGCTGCTGATCCGTGGCGATCGGTTCGCGGCCTTGTGGGTGGGCGACAGCCGCGCCTATCTGTTGCGCGACGCCATGCTGGTGCCGCTGACCCGCGACCATAGCCAGGTACAGGAAATGGTCGATCGCGGCCTGATCGCGCCGGAGGACGCCGCGCATCACCCGCGTGGCCATGTGTTGGCGCGGGCAATCGGGGTGGGCGCACGGATCGCCGTCGACGTGGTTGCCGACAGCGTCGAGCCGGGCGATCGCTTCCTGTTGTGCAGCGACGGCTTGTCGGGGCCGGTGGTGGACGAGGAATTGCGGCAATCCCTGTCACGCTCCTCTCCTTCCGAAGCGGTCGAGGCGCTGCTCGCCCAGGCGCTGGCGCGCGGCGCACCGGATAACGTCACCGCGATCGTGGTGGCGGCGCAGGAGGCGACGCGTCTGACCCTCGCCGATACGGGCGGGGGACGCGCATGACGCCGATCGATGGCGACGACGACCGGACCGTCTTCGATCCCGAACGCACCGTATTCGATGCGGGTGGCGGGGGCGATGCCGTGCCTGCGCCCCGACCGGGCGGCACCGCGATCAAGGTCGGCGATGTCCTGAACCACATGTTCGCCGTCACCGGCTTTCTGGCGCGGGGCGGCATGGGCGAGGTATTCGTCGGCGCCAATATCATCACCGACGAACGGGTGGCGATCAAGGTCATGCTGCCCGCGCTGGCCGCCGACCCCAATGTCATCACGCTATTCCGGCGCGAGGCGCAGACGCTGACCCGGCTGCATCACGAGGCGGTCGTCCAGTATCGCGTGCTGGCGCAGGAGCCCGAGCTGGGCGTCCTCTATATCGTCACCGAATATATCGACGGCGCCAGCCTGTCCGACGTCCTGTCCAGCCTGAAGCCCAGTGCGCAAGAGCTGGGGGCATTGCTGCGGCGGTTGGCCTCCGGACTGGCGGCGGCCCATGCGCTGGGGGCGATCCACCGTGACGTCTCGCCCGACAATGTGCTGATGCCCGGCGGGCGACTGGCGGCGGCCAAGCTCATCGATTTCGGCATCGCCAAGGATCTCGATCCGGGCACCGCGACGGTGATTGGCGATGGTTTCGCAGGCAAGCTGGGTTATGTCGCGCCCGAGCAGCTGGGCGATTTCGGCCGGGCCATGGGACCATGGACCGATGTGTACAGCCTGGGCCTGGTGATCGCCGCGGTGGCGCGGGGAAGCGATCTGGGGCTGGGCGGAACACTGGTCGATGCAGTCGACAAAAGGCGCGCGGGCATCGACCTGTCCGCCGTGCCGCAGCCGCTGCGATCGGTGGTGGCGGGTATGGTCCGCCCGGACCCGGCCGAGCGGTTCCAGACCATGGGCGCGGTGCTGGCAGCGCTGGATGCGGCCGAGGTTCCGGGGGCGAGCACCTGGCGATGGCCGCGCTGGTGGCCGGTGGCGCTGATCGGTGCGCTGGTCGCCGCGATCCTGCTGGGATGGCTGATCTTGCGCGACCGGCCGTCATCGTCATCGTCGTCGTCCGCACCGGTCGCGGTGGCCAGCGATCCGGTTGCCCGCGCCCGCGACGCGATCGACGCGGCCCTGCCGTCGGTCAGCTGCACCTGGTTGCGCATCGTGTCGGTCACGCAGAGCCCTGCGGGTCCACGCGTCGCGCTGACCGGCGTGGCGGGTAATCCCACCGACGCCCAGTCCGAGATCGTCCGCACGCTCCAGGCCCAAGGGCTGACCGCCAGCGCGATCGACTTTGCCGATGTGTCGCCGATCACCCAGTCGGGCTGCGCCGCGCTCGATGCGTATCGTCAAATCCGCGCGACAGGGCGCAATCGCCTGTCGGTGCCGCAGCGGCGGTTCGAGATGCGGACCCAGCAGCCGGGCTCGGCCTATGCGGGCAAGCTGGCCGCGAATGCCATCGTCGGCATCGCGATCGGCGACCCGTCCCTCGACTTCGCGTTGGTCGGACTGGAGCCGTCCGGGGCGATCGACATGCTGATCCCCAGCCGCGCCGCCTTCGCGGAGCAATTGCGCACGTCGCGCAACGGCGTACCGATCACCGATCTGGGCAATGATCGTTATCGCCTGCAACTCGATCTCGATCACCAGGGTTGGTCGGGGCTGCTGCTGGTGACCGGCAAAGGGCCGTTCGATCCGGCGATCATCGCGCCGCCGCTGGGAGCCCGCGATGCCGCCTGGCGCACCAAACTCGTCGAACGCGCCGCCGAACAGGGGTGGCAGACCGACATGATCTGGTTCCGATCGGTCGACGACGCGAAGGACTGAGCCGGAGGCCCTTTATTGCGGGAAGAAGCCTTCGCTCGGCGGCAGTTCGGCGCTGGCATCGGGACCGGTATCGCCTGCCAACACCCACCGCCCGTCCTCGCGCGTCGCTACCTGTTCGGCCCGGTGGACCTCGCTCAGCTGACGCGCGAGGAACGGAAAGGCCGCCCGAATATCCGTTCTCCCGGTCCAGGCGGGCGCCTGTCCGACGCGGTAATCATAACGCAGCGTATCCTTGCCCTCGGGATGCACGGCCACGACCTGCTTGCGGCCATAGCAGAGCAGCGGTTCGGCCGGGCTGGCGGGATCGAGCCGACGCAGCCAGATGTCCCGACTTCCCTCGGTGGTCGGCTCGATCCGCACGCGCGGACGATCACCGGTCGCGGGCAGGGGGACGCGGCGGACCAGTCCGGCGGCGACCAGTGCGTCGACCTTGGGACCGCTCAGGGCGTCGGCGCTGAACTCGATCGGCGTGGTGCCGGATAGGAGCGGTGCGCATTGCCGCTGTCCGTCCAGCTGCGCGCGGAGCTGGGCCAGCGCATCGCCGCCTTCGGCCTGGGGCTGGCTCTTCCCCTCGCTGCACGCGGCCAGCAGGACCAGCGCCGCAACCCCCATGGCCCCGACGCGCATCACGTGCGCAGCCCCAGCGGGGCGAGCGGTTGCGTCTTGTCGGACAGCCAGGCGAGCACGCGCTCGGCCTCGGCCACTTCCTTCAGACGGGCGTGGTTGGCGTCGCTTTTGCCGAACCAGCCGCCCGGCGCATAAAAAGCGCTGCCACGGACCTGTTTGTGGACCTTGTCGATCTGGTCCTCGACATCGCCACCCGGCCGGGTCACGCCGACCCATTGGATTGGGCCCCGCTTGGGATCGGTGTTGCCGCGCGGATAGTCCTTGGAACTCGGCAGCGCGTCGATCGGCTTGCTGCTGTACTGCCCGCCGCCGCCATAGGGGCTTGCCGGTGCGGTCTGTGTCACCAGCGCGTCGGAGTCGAGCAGCCACAGCATGTAGAAGCCCAGCTCGATCTTGGGCGACAGACGGGCGGGGTCGATCTTGCCATTGGGCTTGTTGGCGATCGGTGCGGCGCGCAGCAGGTCATAGGCGCGCTGCTTGTCCCGTTCGCTCATCGACCGGCTGCGCTCGATCGCATCGGCGGCGTCATAGGCCAGCAGCTTGTGGTTGATCAGCCAGCTGTTGAGCTGCTTGTCGCGGTTCAGCGGATCGGTCGCCAGCAGGTCGCGGGTGTTGCTCATGGTCTTCACCACCGAGTCCTTGATGGCCTTGCCGGTCTCGTCCTTCACGATGTCCAGCGCCTTGCCGATCGCGAAGGTGGCGGTCGCGTTGCTGGCAACCGCGTTATAGACGCCCAGCGCGCGCGAGGTACTGCGCCCGGCCAGCAGGCGCACCGCCGTGCGGTTCGCGATCACCCGAAGCGACGATGTGGCGGCGGTCGCCATCAGGATCGAACCCGGCAGGATCGCCGCGGCCGAGACGAACAACTCGGTGCGGGCCTTGTCGTTGTCGTCCTGCTTCTTGAAGACGTCGGCATAGCTTTTGTACGCCGTATTATAGGCGATGATATAGGGGTTGCAGACATTGGCCTGCCAAGCATCCACCGCGTCGCTGACCTGATTTCGATAGGTCTGCAATCGATCCGCCACGGATTTCTCCCTGATTATCCCAAGACGCCCCGTTCCACCCGGGGGACGGTCTATGGTCGCTCGTCGGGGGTAAGAACCGCAAAAGCGATGAATTGCTCTTGGGATACGATGGTTGGGCCCGGTTTTGTGGCGCGGCATCGCTGAAAACGAATGCAATTTCGTAGAGGGTATGCGTCGTCGTTTCGAGCCGCTACCTACGGGCACGGCGATCAGTAGCGAGAGACAATGCGCATGGCGTATCGGATCGATGAAGGATCACTGACCTCACCCACGCCGTGGCAGGATCAAAGCATCAATGTGCTGATGCCACGGGACGCCAAGGTGCAGGGCACCAGCCTGGTCATCGCGCGCGACCGGCTGGCGCTGGGCCTGACCTTTCAGGATTATGTGATCCAGCAGCGGCAGAATTTCGCGGCCCAGTTGGCCGGGTTCGAGTTGATCGCCGACACTGCCGGACAGGTTGACGGTCGCGAGGCGCATTTTCTGGAGATTGCCTGGCGCAGCGACGGCAAGCCGATCCAGCAGGTGGTCGCCATGGTGCTTCACCGAGAGGATGCGATCCTGAACTTCACGGGGTCGATCCCGGGCGGCCCGGATGCGGAAAGCCGCAACGCGCTGGTCGCGGCGATCACCTCCTTCACCTTCGCGACCGCCTAACGGAGGCGGTTCGTGGCAGGCGGCATCACCTCTGCTCCGGAGCCGACGGCCGACGAAAAGCTGCGCGCTCTCCGGGAGCGGACGGCCGAGGCGAGCAATGCGGGCACGGTCTCGGCCATCGCCACGACGGGGCATGTCGCCTCGGCGGGCATCCTGGCGGCCGGGGCCTATTCGGCCGGAGCATCGGGCGGGGTGACCGCGCTGAAGTGCTTTGCGGGCCGCGTCGCCGCGCCGATCGCCGGGGCGATGGCGGGGGCCTGGCTGGCCGAACAGGTCCATGCGGACGAAGGCGCCTTCTGGGTCGCGCAGCAATTCGGAGCGCAGCGGATTGCGTCATCCGGACGGCAGGCCGCGCATGTCGAGCACCAGATCGCGCATAGCAACACCTTCAACGGCTTGCTCGCGGGGATCGCGGCCGGGATCGTGGTAGGCGCAGTGGTGGCGGTCAGCGCGGCCGCGATCATTGGCACGGCGGGCATGGCCGCCCCGCTGGTAGGGGCTGCGGTCGCCTTTGGTGCGGGGGCGGCGGGCGGCTTCGTCACCAGCGCGATCGCGGGTGCGGGGTCCAAGACCGCCACCCTGTCCGGCCCGATCACCAGCGGCTCGCCCAACGTCTTTTTCGAAGGCAAGCGGGCGGCGCGCGTCACTGACACGGCGGCCTGTACCAAACATCCCGGCAATCCGCCCTCGACGATCATCGAGGGCAGCAAGACCATCTTCATCAACGGCCTGCCCATGGCGCGGATCGGCCACAAGCTGTCCTGCGACGCCGTGATACAGCAGGGGTGCGAGACGATCCTCGGCGACACCACCACCGGCAGCTATGGCACGCCGGACGCCGAATTCTCGATTGCCGAGCAATTGCTGCTGTCGGTCGCCGAGGTGGCGGGGATGCGGTCTGCGGTTCGCCAAGGGGGCCTGCTCGATGGCCCGTTACGGCGGCTGTTCGGCGAGCCGGTCGATGTGGTCACCGGCGACTATGCCGATACGCGGATCGATTTCGAATATCCGGGCTTGTTGCCGCTGCGGCTGGAGCGGACCTATCCCGGCCGGATGCGGGTCGAGGGGCTGCTGGGCCCGCGCTGGATCTGCAACTGGTCGCAGCGGCTTCTGATCGATGCGGAGGCGGGCACCGCGCTGCTCGAGGATGCGGGTGGCCAGAGACTGGTCTTCGCGATCGGCAGCGACCGCCATGTCGATGCCCGGCACCTCAAGGCGCCCTATTACCGGCTGACCGGACCGCGCGAGGCCCTGCGCCTCTATGACAGCCGCAGCCAGCAATTCCTGTTGTTCGCGCCCGCCCGCGATCCCGCGCTGATGCAGATGGCGGGGATCGAGGACCGGAACGGCAACCGCATCGATTTCGCGCGCGATGCCGATGGTCATCTGCGCGCGATCCGTGTGCCCGACGGCACGACCTTCCATGTCGACACCACGCCCGAGGGCTGGCTCAGCGCGCTCAGGATGGAGGGCGAGCGCGAGCCGCTGGTCCGATATCGCTACGATGCGGCCGGGCATCTGCGGGACGTGCTGGGCGCGTTCACCGGCGAGTTCCATTATCGCTATTCGCCCGAGGGCTGGCTGAACGGATGGCGGGACAGTGGGCCGACCCAGGTCGAGATCGCCTATGATGCGGCCGGCCGCGTTATCGGCACGCGCACCGGCGACGGCATGTTCAACGACCGTTTCCTCTATTCCCCCGAGGAACGCCTGTCGCGCTATGTCGATGCCACCGGTGCGGTCACCAGCTTCCGCTATGATGCGAACAACCTGGTCGTCGAGGAGATCGATCCGCTCGGCGCGCGCACGGTCAGTGAGTGGGACGCGCTGGAGCGGTTGCAACGGCGCATCGACCCCGCCGGGCGCGAGACGCGTTTCGCCTATGACGGCGACGGACGGCTGATCGCGCAGACCGACTGGGCCGGGCGTAGCTGGGGCTGGCGCTACGACCGGTGGGGCGCGCTGGTCGGGTTCGAGGGACACGACGGCACGGCCAGCTGGGTCCGCGACCAAGGCGGCAATATCGTCCGCTGGACCGGAGCCGATGGGGTAAAGGGCACGGCGCGCTATGATGAGCGCGGTGCGCTGGTCGAGGAAAGCGTCGTCGGTGCGGGCATCGTCCGGTACGATAACGACGCGGCCGGACGGCCCGTCGCCCGTCACGATCCCCCCAGCGCGTCGGGTCAGGAGCGGGTCACCCGCTATCGTTGGGACCGGTTCGGGCGGTTGCTGGAGCTGACCGATCCGGCCGGGCGCACCAGCACCTGGGCCTATGAGCGGTCGGCCGAGAATCCGCGCGGCGCGGTCAGCCTGGCCCGGACGCCGGATGGTGGCGAAACCCGCTTCGCCTATGACGGGGAAGGGCTGCTCGCCGCGCGTATCCGCAGCGACGGGCAGGCGACCCGCTTCGTCCACGGTGCCTTCGACACGCTGCGCCGGACGATCGACCCGCTCGGCGCGAGCACCGGCTTCGCCTATGACGGCGCGGGGCGACTGGCCGCGATCGGCAATGCGGCTGGTCAGGAATGGCGTTTCCGTTATGATGCGGCCGGGCGGCTCGCGGCGCAGATCGACTGGGCCGGACGCGAGACGCTCTATCACCGCGACGCGCTGGGCCGTGTACTCGCCAAGCGGATGCCGGATGCGACCGAGCAGCATTTCGAGTGGGACGATCGCGACCGCATCGCGCGGGTGATCGCGGGCGAGGATGCGATCTCCTATCGCTATGACGAGGCGGATCGGCTGGTCGGTGCGACGACGTGGACGCGGGTCGAGGGCACAGCCCGACCGATTGCCGATGTCGCGCTGCGATATGACGACAAGGGCCGCTTGGTCGCCGAAGAACAGAACGGCATCGCCGTCACCTATCGCTATGACGAAGCGGGGCGCTGTATCGGGCGCACCAGTCCCAGCGGCACGACCCAGCTGCGGTTCGACGAGGCGGGGCTGCTCCGCCGTTACGAAAGCAACGGCCATGCGCTGCGCTTCGATCATGATGCGAGCGGGCTGGAGACACTGCGCGAGGCGGCCGCGATCGGGGTGCGCACCGCCTTCCAACTGACCCAGGCCTATGATCCGGCGGGCCGCCTGGCGGAACAGCGCGCTGGGGGTGTGGCCGTGTTTTCGGGCGCGCCGCAAGGGCCGGGCGATTTGGTACGCCGTTACGACTGGGACCGTGCCGGGCGGCTGGCGGGGATCAGCGAGGCGGGGACGTCCGGCGCGCGCGGCGACACGCGTTTCCACTATGACCTGCGCGACCAGGCCGTTGCCGTCGAGCGACCCGGCGCGCGCGAGGCCTATCGCTACGACGCGTTGATGAATCTGGCCGAAGGGCTGGCGGGCGAGCATCGCTACTGGCACGACTGTGTGGTGGAGGCGGGGGCCAATCGATTCCGCTACGATGCCCGTGGGCGGATGGTCGAGCGCGTTCTGTCCGAGCAGGGCTTCCGCCCGCGTCGCTGGCGGTATCGCTGGGACGGGTTCGACCGGCTGGTCGAATTGGAGGGGCCTGATGGTGCGCGCTGGCGCTATACCTATGACGCGTTCGGGCGGCGTGTCGGAAAGGTGTTGCTGGGTGGCCCGACGGCGCGGCGGGTCGACTATGTCTGGCAGGGCACTTCGCTGGCAGAGGCCTGGCATCGGTCCGGTGCAGGCGAGGGCGACGAGGCTCTTTCGATCGAACGCTGGCATTTCGAGCCCGACGGTCTGCGTCCGCTGGCCAAGGAACTGGTGCCCGCCGGTGTCGACGCCGAACCGATACCGGCCGAGGCGCAGTGGCTGCCAATCGTCGCCGACCAGCTGGGCGCGCCGCATGCGCTGTTCGGAGAGGACGGCCGATGCCAATGGCGCGCCGAGCCCGAACTCTGGGGCCGCACCCGCACCGCCCGCGCGCTGCTGCGCGAACGCGGCGACGAGGCGGGAGGGGAGGGCAGGGCGTCGCCCTGCGCACTGCGCTTTCCCGGGCAATGGGAGGATTCGGAAAGCGGGCTACACTATAACCTCAACCGCTATTACGATCCTGAAACCGGCCAGTATCTGTCCCCCGACCCGATCGGGGTGGACGGTGGCCTACGGACCCATGCTTATGTGCATGACCCGTTGCGGTGGATGGACCCGGAGGGGCTTCAGGACGCACCGGGAACGGTCACATATCCCTTGCATTCGACGCTAACTCCGCAATCAGGAAGCTATTCTTCCGGTATTGCGCGTGCCTGGTTACAGGAACAACAACTAGTGCGTGAGACAGGTCGAGGAACAGTTAACTGGACATCTGCCCAGCAAGAGGAACTCATCAATACCGGGCGAGTGCGTGGCTACACTGGCCATCATATCAACAATGCCGCGACCGCTCCCGCATGGGAAGGTGATCCACGGAACATACGCTTCCTGTCTAATGGGCGTGTGGGGTTGCCGAATGATCATCTCTACGCTGATCAAGGTCACCGTGGTAATTGGAAGAATAGTACCAGTGGTCGGTTAATTGACAGACTGGAAATGATACGGCGTTTCCGCGCAGGGTGCCTATAGGAGTAACACATATGACTTATGCCGAAGCCATTCAAAATCTGGTCGACGCCGGGTCGAAGGCTGGTATATCGATCATCGTATCAATACCGGAGTACGGCGTCGATCGCGTTGTGTTTGGTAATGATCTTGCGCAGGAAATCGAGACTGTTGGCTACCCGGCCGGTGCTGAGCTTCCTTGGGTGGTAGAGGATTTTTATCTGTATTCTCTTGACGAAATAACTGAACGGCAAGCTGGTTATCGTTATGATGCACATACAGGCGAAGCGTCACAGGGCTGGGATCAGAATCAATATGTGATTGCCGACTGGACGGCCAATCCGTTAACTTTGGGCGTGGATGGTGCAATCCGCTATGCACGACATGGCCAGGAGGAGTGGACCTATGTCCGAATCGCACCTGACGTTCCGAGCTTTTTTGCGCTTTTAGCGGACTGGTTGCGCTACTTTGTCGTCGAGCGCGCGGGTAACCTATTCAATGAAGATTTCCAGATCGACGAGGCCACCCGCGACATAATCCGCAATTCGATCCTGCGACCGATCGACCTGGATGACCGTGAGGCGGCCCTTGCCTTTCTGTTGGGCGAGTGATGCTCTGACCTGTCATTGCGTTGGCCCGGCCAATGGAAGGGCGCGGAAAGCGGGCTGCACTGTAGCCTCAATCGCTATTACGATCCCGAAACCGGCCACTATCTGTCCCGCGACCCTATCAGCGTCGATGGCAGCCTGCGCGCCCACGCCCATGTGTATGATCCGCTGCGGTGGTTCGATCCTCTTGGATTAGCCGCTTGCACGCGCTTTCAATATAATCAGGTGTATAATCCGGGGCCGCTTGCGCAACTTCAAGGTAATCCGGCCAGTAGTTTTGCAGGTGGTCGTTATAATGCCGCAATGCTTACCGATTACTTGGTGCTATACTGCGGTGGTGAAGTCAGAAAGCCTCTGGGCAATGGTTCACTCGAAGTCCACCACAATCAGTAGCACAAGTTCGAAAGCGGGCGACAATATATGAGGGGTCTGTTGGGTATCAGGGAGGTGTTTATCTGGGAGGTTCGGGAACTAATCAGGTTTTCGTCCCTGAGTATTGGAAGATTCCGGGTGTTCGATTATTAGATACATCAGGTATTCGGTAAAATATGGAAGATAAGCGATATAGGGCTGTAGATTTATTGCGAGAGGCTCGCGGAATTATGAGTTCGCAGGGGGATCGAAACTGGATAAGAGGTATAGAAAATGTTCTAGGGCTGAGACTCAATCAGAGCCAGAATGCGAGCGCGGTTGCGATGGCGACGCCTGAGAGGAAGTTGACGGCGAGTTTATCGTAGCGGGTAGCGAA
>NZ_LDTE01000096.1 GCF_001476905.1 Sphingomonas sanguinis
ATCCAGGGCTTCGTCGGCGGCGGGGGAGCAGCCGGTTCGCCGAAGTTGTACGCCACGCCACCCAGGATCGAGTGCGAACGGAAGCGGCCGTCGAACGTGTTGTTCGCGACGTCGACCAGCTTGACGTTCTCGGCGTTGAAGAAGCGATACTTCAGCGTCGCGTCGATGTGGTCGGTCAGCGGAGCACGGATGCCCGCCAGAGCCTGCCACGCGAACACGGTGTCCGAGTCGTTCAGGAAGTCGGCACGACGGGTCAGGGCGTAGTTCGCCTTGACGCGCGCAACGCCGACACCGCCGCCGACGAAGCCCTGGATGCCGTCATCGGCACCGAAGTCCAGCAAGCCGTTCAGCATGAAGCTGAGCGCCGAGGTGGAGCCACCGGCATAGTCGTAGTTACCAGCCGGAACGGTGCCCGCACCGATGCCGGTGTTGGTCAGCGTGGTCGAGCTGAACGAGTCGACGGTCGCACGACGATAGCCGACTTCGGTTTCCAGACGGAAACCACCGAAGTCGTAACCCATCACGCCGTCAACGTCATAACCATAGTCATGGTTGACGGTGGCGGTGCCGGTGCGCGTGCCGGTGATATCGTAATTGATATCTTCGACGATCATCCCGCCGCCTTCGATGCCGACGTACCACGACTTGTCGCGGGCGAGGGCAGGCGAAGCCAGAGCGGTGGAGGCGAGTGCCAGAACAATGGCAAGCTTCCGCATCATAGTCCCCTTTCTTGGTTGTCACTACGGACAGCGCAAACCCACTATCGGAGCGTTGGTTTCCACGCAAGCAAACAAAAGCCCGCGACTGTGGCATTAAAGGCACAGAAATTCGCTCAGCCCGAGGCGATCAAACCGTGCGCTCCGAGCGCCGCAATCACCGAGGCCAACGCATTACGCGCCTCAATATCAATGACTTGACCCCCACTCGAAATAGCGATCGCGGATCGTTGCGGCCCGATAACTTTTTTTCCCTCCACAATCAGCTCGCGCGCCAGGACACGCCCGGTCCGCCATGCATTTCCATCCCATTCGGATCGACATTGCTCTACCCGACTCCAGACCGACATGCCTTCGCGCGGTGCCAGGAATCGCCAGCCGCCATCGGTCCAGCCCGCCAGCGCGGCGGCATGTCCTGCCCAGGCCCCGGTCGGTTGCGGTCCGATGATCCACGCCTGGCCCGGCAGCGGCGCCCCCGGCGGAGCGTTGAGCCCGACCGCCTCGACACAGGGCTGCACGACCAGATCGAGCAGGCTGAGCGCCTCGTTATGCGTAGTTTCCTTTTGCGCCTGCCCCGCTTCCAGCAGCGGCAGCGTCCAGCGCGGTGTCTGCGTCACCATGTCATCCCTCCCCCACGAAACCGACCAGCGGCGGCGATGCGCCCCAGGTGCCCAGTTGCCAGATTGTCACGCGCGTGCCGTCGGCCACCGCGCCGCGCCAGCCGGGCGCGGCGGGATCGTCGGCCGCAATGCCGTGCTGACCTACCTCAATGCGCTTCAGGGCGCGCGCTACGTCGAACTGGCCGAACTGCGCGCCGCCAACGAGGATTTCATGCTGGGCTGGGCCCAGCGTGTCATTTTCACTTTCCCCCCGACCATCAGGAAGGCCGCATGACCCCGCCGCTTCGCGACAACGGTTCCCCCTCGCCATTCGAGGATGGGACGCACGACCCGACAGGACTGCCCCCGCCGATCGCCTTTAACCAGGCCATGGCCGATGGCCTGCGCCTGGGCGGTGAAGCCGGTGGCCTGGACACGCTCGACCTGGGACCGGGCGCGCCGTCCTGGATGACCGCTCTTGCCCGGTCGATCCGGCCGCTGTGCGTCGGCGCGTTGATGATGATTCCCACCGCCGGGGCGGCGTCCGTAGGACTGGTGGCCATGGTCTCGCCCCGTGCCGCCGCCGCGATGGTCGCCGCTTCGACCGCGTTTCTGGCGGGCATCCCTACCGACATCGTGTTGCTGATCGGCACGCTGGCATCGGGCTATGGGCTGGCGAAGTCGGTCGAGCGCCTGCGGGGCTCGAAGTGAAAGGCCGGATGGAGGGCGCGCTGTTCGTCGTGCCGGGCGTGCTGACGATCCTAGCGCTGACGATCATCGTTTCGCTTCCCGGCTGCGCCACGACGCGCACCGACCAGCGGCGGGCCGAGCAAGCGGCGCTATCCGTCGAGTTGGCCTATCAGGCGGTAGCGGTCGGCGAGTTGGCCGCGTTGCATTCGGGCAAGCTCGATGCGTCGCAGCGGCGATGCGTCGCCATCCTGGACGGGCGAGCGTACCAGGCGGTCTCGGCCGCGCGTGTCGCCTATGACCGACACGCTCCAGCCCTTGCCGTCGAGGTGGCTGATGCGCGGGCCGCCGTGCGTGATTTCTTGGATCGGAAGGGCTGTTGATGGACCTCGCCACGATCCTGAAGGCGATCGAGATCGTCGGTGCCGCGACGCCCGCGGCATTGCGCTTTTACGAGGGGTTCAAGGTCCTTGTCAGCGATGCGGACCGGGAGGAATTGCGACAGGTTTTGGCGGTGGCGCGCGCGCAGAGTGATCGGCTTCATGAGGAGGTTCAGGCATCGGCACGGTAAATGAATGGCCGATTCGCGCAGAGGCGGCGGCGCTGACATGTTAACCATAACATATTGATGATATCGGTCCGGTATGGAGGCCACACCGGAACAGATTGCAGGACTGTCGGACCAGCAAAAGGCGATTCTGCGGCTGGTGCAACAGGGGCTGAGGTCGAAGGAAATCGCGCCGATCGTCCAGTTGGCTCCGGCGTCGGTCGACACGTACGTCCGCCAAGCCATGGGACATTTGGGGGCAGCGGATCGCCGCTCGGCAGCGCGAATGCTGGCGGATTTCGAGCAATCCGAACGTTTCGTATCTCAATCGCCAGACCTTTCCGAACCGGTCGGCGACCGCAAGAACGTGGCTCGGCGGTTGGGACGGGTCATCCTGTCGATGGCGACCCCACCGCCAATCGGGGGCAGTAAGAACGACCTGACGGTTGCTGGGCGAATCCGCGAGATGTTGCGGGTGGCATGTCTGTTGGTGACCGTCGTGTCGGCTCTGACGCTCGTTTTTGTCGGGGCCATGCGCGCATTGCATTGAGCCCCCTTGCGGAGGTTTCATGATTCACGTTGATCCGATTTCCGCCACTAGCTTGGCTCGCGACGCACAGGCCGCCTTCCGGTCTTACGACCATGCGCTACGCACTGCCGCAAGTCTCACCATCTCGTTTCTCGACACCATGGCCAATGTCGGTGGCGAAGGTGTGACGGCAAAGGAAAGCCAACGCGTGCTGGCGACTTTTCATAAGAGCCAGGGCGACCTCGTCGCCGCGCGGGGCGGTATGGCAGACGCGACCGTGCTGATGACCAGCCTTCAGCGGCGCAGCAACATCGCTGAAACCAGCTTTGGTTGCCCAGGCTCGAACAACCCCCTCGACAATGCCGAGGAAGCGAAGCCTTTGCGCGTCGTCGCCTGACGAAACGCGGTTACATTTCGCGTCTGGGATGCGAGGAAGGTGATCGTCGCATGATACAGATCACCTTCCTCATCCTGACGATTTCCAGCCTGATTTACGCAGGCCTGTTTGGCGGAAGGGACGGCCGATGGGCAGCCGGAATGATTTTCCTCGCGGTACTGCTTACCTGGGTCGACGATCAGCTCTCCCCCTCCTACGCGTCGGTGCATCAGGCGGCGGTGCTGATCGACCTGCTCCTGCTGGGCGCGTTGATAACTCTGATGCTGATCAGCCGGTCTTTCTGGCCGATATGGATGGCGGCAGCGCAGATGCTGACCGCGATCAGCCATTGTGCAGTCGTTTTCGTTCCGCAGTTCGTGCCCAGAATCTATTATGCCGTGAGCACTGTGTGGGCGGTCCCGTGTCTGGCTGCGATGGTAATCGGGATTGCGTTAGACAGAAGGTCGAAGAATTTCGACAGCTGAGCCAATGGGTCCGGGCCTATCTGAAAGCCCAGGACGCCCGTCGTTCCCGCTTTTCAGCCGGGCTCTTTGCCGATCCGGCGTGGGACATCATGGTGGATATGTTCCTCAGCGAGGCGCTGGGAAAGAGCGTGAGCATATCGAGCGCGTGCATCGCCGCACGAGTCGCCCAGACGACGGGGCTGCGATGGATTGCGCGCTTGGTCGAAGAGGGGCTGGTAGTTCGTCACGACGATCCACAGGACAAGCGCCGCGCCTATGTCGTGCTGACGGATCACGCTTGGCATCAGGTATTTACGTGGGTCGTCGAAACCCGCCATTCGCTGGCGACCACAGAGCGCGGCTAGGACGCATGTCACTTACGTTCTACAGCTAGGACGTGACACGCGAACAGTTCAACACTTTGCGGCAACTCATCCTCGAGGCCCTTCTCACGGCGGACGAGGTCGGCGCGGGCAACGTGGCCATTTGCCTCGACGCGGCGCTAGTCGAGCTGACCGGCGAAGGCGTGGCTCCGCTAGATGCGGCCGCCGCCATTAAGAGGGCCAGCTAACCGGTCAGCGACTCCGCTGCAATGGCGCGTTCACAGCGCGACCATCTTCATGACGAGCTTCAGACAGCGGCGCACTGATTTATTGCTCGTTTTCCCGATTTACTGCTCGGAATTTTTGCGCGGCTACAATCCTTCGACGTCACCACCACCGTCTCGCCATTGATCGACAGCTGCGTCGTACGCAGCCCTGCCATCGTCGCGAAGGCGGGCGGTTCCGCCCCGTCGCCGATCTTCAACAGAAAGGCGCTGCCCTTTTCGATTGCCATATCCCGTCCCCCTTATTGCCCCACACGCCACAGTCGGGCGCGCCACTCGACGCTCGCCGTCCAGCGCGCGCCGTTCTTCGCCATGCGCGCCTCGGGCGATCGAGTCGCATTCGCCGCCACAGCGCGGCGACGGCGGCGGGCGGCACGGCGGCGGCATCGCGATTGTCGAACAGGTGCGCGCCCATGATCGCCACACCATGCGCAATCTCCGCCGGTAATCCCGCCCAGCTCTCGGCCAGCCCCGCGCGATAGCGCACCGTCACCGACTCGCCCGTCCGCACCCAGCCGCGCCCGTCGCGATGGATCTCGCCCGCAGCCCCCGACAGGATCGCGACCACCGGAATGGCCGACAGCGCCTGCCAGTCGACCGCGCCCGCGACTCGCTCCTCGACGGCTCGCTGGATCAGCACCTGCCCACAGAAGGATTCGGCCAGCCCCAGCGCCACGCCCGCCACCCGCTCGACCAGCGCCGCCTCGTTGCCGTCGTCCAGCCGCAGCAGCGCGCGCACCGCGCCCGCCGCCGCCGTCACGGTCGAAGGCGGCATGGGCTCCATCGTCCCGCTCATCATGTAAACTCCTTCATCGATACAAGTTGCGACAGGCTCGACACACGGGCGTCACACTTGGAGAGCAGAGGGTGGTTCAGCCGCTGCCCGCCTCCCCCTGGGCATCGGCCATGCCGACCCTGCGCCCCCCGGCCGGGTTCGGTATCCTCCCTGAACTACGGGGCAGCCCCCTGCCGGCTGCCCCGATTTTTCGGAGGATCAGTTCACCGCGAACTTCATCAGCTTGATCGCCTCCGAATCGCTGACACAGCCGCCCACGCGGCGCGTGGCGTAGAAGGTGACGAACGGCTTGTTGCTGTACGGATCGCGCAGGATCGCGGTCTCGGCCCGCTCGGCGATCAGGTAACCCGCCTGGAAATTGCCGAAGGCGATGGCGGGAGCGTCCAGGCCGACATCGGGCATGTCCTCCGCCTCGACCACCGGATAACCGAGCAGCGTCGCGGGCTGCCCCGCCGCAAGCCCCGGTGCCCAGAGGAACTGGCCGTCCGTCGTCTTCAGCTTGCGGATGCGGGCCGAGGTGGCGGCGTTCATCACGAAGCACGCCCCCTGCCGATAGGGCGCCCGCAACAGCTGGACCAGCTCGATCAACCGGTCCTCCCCGCCCCCCATGAACGCACCTGCCGCGCCGCTCGGGATGTATTGCAGCGTGCCGAACGGGCGCACCCCATCCTTGGCGGTCGAGATCGGGTTGGTCAGGAAACCCTTGGGCCGGTTGACGCCCGAGCCGTTGACGAAAGCCTGCCCCTCGGCCCGCGCAAACTCGGTCGCGATCTCGCCCGCGAGCCAGCCCTCCACGTCGAACGCGGCATCGTCCAGCATCGCCTGGCTGGCCGAGGGGTTGGCATAAAGCTCGCCCATCGGCGGCGCGAGTTCGACGAAGCTGGGCGTTGCGGTTTCGGGCCGCGCCGCCGTTTCGCTGGCCCAGCCCGAGGGCGTGCCGCCCGTCGTCACCAGCTTGCGATACCCCGCCGAGCCGACCGTCACGACGTTCGCGATGGCGCGGATCGGCGAGACGCTCTTCAGGACCGAGGCGATCGCCGCATCGATCTCGCGCGGCACGGCGAACCCGCCGCTGTCGCCGGTGGTCCCGGTAAAGGCCTTCAGCTCGACGGTGGCGCCGCTGCGCACATAGCCGTCGAACGCGCCACTCTTGGCCCGCGCACCATCCAGCACGGGTCGTTCGATCACGTCCATATCAATCCCCCTTGGTTGAAGTCTGAATCACGCGGGCGAGCGGTTGCATCGGCACCGTCACCAGGCTGATCTCGATGAGCTCGGCCGACAGGATGGCGCGGGTGCCGCCCTGATGGACGACGCGGGGCCGGTATCCGACCGACAGCCCCGCCACCGCCCCCGACCGCACCAGCGCGGCCAGCGCCGGGTCGTCGACCATCCCTGCGACCGACAGGCCGGTATCGTCCTCGGCCAACGCGGTGATGCGGCCCATCGGTGTCCCGCGATGCTGCCAGAGCAGCGGCACCTCGCCCGCGCCCGCAAAGGCCCCGCGCCGCATGACGTCGCCCGCCCGGTCCATCCGGTCCCAGATCGCGGCATAGCCGGTGAAGGAGAGGCTCATTTCAGCCAGTCCTCCATGCCCAGCCGCATCGCGATCCCCGCCAGCAGCAGCGCGCCGAGCAGCCGCGTCAGCCAGCCGACAGCGCTTTTCCACACCGACGATTTGGCCTCCCGCCACGCGGTCAGAAGTTCGCGCAGCTCGGCGACATCCCCCGCGGCGTCGGCATCGGCGAGGCCCAGCCGGGTCAACGCCCGCGTCGCACCCAGCTCGCCCGCCTCCTCGGCGACCGCGCGCAGCGTGACGAGGTCCGCACCACTATCCGCCGCCTGCGCCAACAGTCGCGCCAGAACGTCCCCGCTCATGACAGGCCGACCATCTGGCGCTTCTCCGCCGGATCGAGGAAGTCGGCGCTCGCCGCCATGGCCCACAGCATCTGCCGCTCCTCCGCCAGCGCGGTGACGCGGTTGATATCGACGGACAGGCTCGCCCCCTCGAACCAGCCCGCCAGTCCCTGCGCCAGTCCGCTCAGGATCGCGCCCGCCAGCGGCAGGATCGCCTGTCGCCACAGCGCGCGGTTCGCTTCGCGGTAATTGGCATAGGTGTTGTCGCCGGGCAGGCCGAGCAGCATCGGCGGCACCCCGAACGCCAGCGCGATCTCCCGCGCCGCCGACGCCTTGGCCGCGATGAAGTCCAGCTCGGCCGGAGTCAGGCTCATCGCCTGCCACTTCAGCCCGCCCTCCAGCAGCAGCGGACGCCCCGCATTGCCGCTGCCCGCGAACCCCTCCATCTCGGCGCGCAACCGCTCGAACTGGTCGGGCGTCAGCGTCGAGCCGTCGCCCGGATCATAGACCAGAGCGCCCGAAGGGCGAGCCGCATTGTCGAGCAGCGCACGGTTCCAGGCGGCCGCCGCGTTATGGATCGCGATCGCCCCCGCCGCCGCGCCCAAACAGCCCAGCCCATAATGATCGTCGAGCGGGTGGCAGCTTTTCAGATGCACCACCGACGGCTTTACCGGATCGACCGGGAAGGTCGTCACGCGACCGCCTGCGCGGTAGAGATAGGCGGCGGGCCAGCCGCTCGCGTCCAGCTCCATCGTCACCCGCTCGGGGCGCAGCGCGAACAGCTCGGCCACTTCGCCCTCGGCATCGCGCAGGATCTGCACATAGGCGTTGCCATGCAGCAGCATATGCGTCACCACTGTCTCCAGCAGCGCCTGCCCCTCGCTGCGCGCCGCGACCAGCGCGACCAGTTCGGGATGCGAGGCGCTGAGCGGCGCATCGGCCAGCCCGCCCGCCACCATCCGCACCGCGCGCTGCGCCACCGGATTGCGCAAATACCCCTCGCGCACTTGGCTCTCATAGGACGGCGCGGCACCGGTCAACGGCACCCCCGACCGCGCCAAACCCAGCCCGAGCAAAGGACGCGCAGCCCCCCGCCCGGCCTTGCGACCGAACATCCTCATAATCGAACTCCTCTAGCTCCTCGCCGGCACGGGGAGGTGGCAGCGCGCAGCGCTGACGGAGGGGGGCTTCCACGCAAGGTCACCCCTCGCGGCGATCCCCCTCCACCATCCTGCGGATGGTCCCCCTCCCCGTTCCGGGGAGGATCAGCTCACAAATTCCGTATCCCCGGCGGCCCACGCCCCGATAGCATCAGCTCGGTCAGCGCCCAGACCAGCGCATCCGCCCGATCCGGCGAGCGGCCGGGCCCGTCATAGGCCCCCGCCACCCCCAGCCCGCACAGCTCGTCCTCCAGCGCCGGAAAGCCGCGAGAATGCCACACCCGCCCTTGCGCATAGAGGAACGACACCGGCTCGGCCCGCGCCGCCTTTCCGATCGAGGCATAGACCAGATGCACCGGCAGGGTCGGGTCGGCGAGCCGCAGCACGCTTTCCACCATGTCGCCGCCCTGGTTGCGCTCGGCCACCACCCGGTCCGCGCGGTTGCGCCGGGCACAGCCCGCCACCCGCGCCGCCCAGCCCTCGGGCGACAGCCCCGCCTCGCTGGCATCCTCCAGCACATAGCCATGGCCGTCGCGCCCCAGCCCGACCGCGACGATCCCGCAGGCATCGCCGCTGCTGGTCGCGGGCGGATCGACGCCGACCACCACCCGGTCGAGCGCGGGCACCGTCTTCGCCCGCTGCCGATCGAGCAGCGCGCGGGTCCACAAGGCCCCTTCGCGGTCGTCGACCATCTCGCCGTCCAGCTCCTGCCGCCCCAGCCGCGTGTCGCCATATTGCGCCAGCATCGCGTCCTGAAAACTGTCGGGCAGATGCGCATTGTCGCTGGTCCGCCCGATCGTCTCGACGCAGTCGGGCAGCGCCATGACCTTGCGCATCAAGGGCGTGGCGCGCGGCGTGGTCGTGACCAGCACACGCGGCCGCTCGCCCAGCCGGAGCGTCATCATCAGATTGTCCCATCCGGCCTCCCCCTTCCACTTGCCCAGTTCGTCGCACCAGGCCGCATGATGCTGCGGTCCGCGCAACGCCTCGGGCGCGGCGGCCGAATAGGCGAAGCCGATCGCGCCGGAGGTGAAATGCACCTGCCCCAGGCTGCCGATCCATTTCGGCGTCTCGCCCCTGCGCGCCACCGCCAGCAGCCCGCTCTCGCCGCGCACCATCACCCGTTCGACGTCGCGCAGCGTCGCCCCCATCAAGGCGATCCGCGCGCCCGGTTGCTCGCGGGCGAGCGCACTCACCCACTCCGCCCCGGCGCGCGTCTTGCCGAAACCGCGCCCGGCGCGGATAAGCCACACCCGCCAGTCGCCCGGCGGAGCCACCTGCCCGTCATGCGCCCATAATTCCCATCGCTCGACCAGTTCGCGCTTCTGCGCCGGGCTCAGCGCGGCCAGCGCCTGTTCGCGCGCGCCCGGCTCCAGCATCGCCAGCGTGACGAGCCGCGTCGCCGCATCCTCGCTCGCCATCACGCCATCCCCTTCAACCGTCGCCGCGCCAGCCCATCGAGCGCGCGTTCCAGCGCCGCATCGGTTTCGGCCGCGTCGGCCCGCGCCGCTTCGCCCGCGCCGTCACCGGCCCTGGCCAGCGCATCGCGGCGGGCGAGTAGCTTCAAATAGAATTGCACCTCGGTGGGTGCGAGCGGCGGGGTGATGGAGAGGCCGGTGGTCCCCGCACCGGCCTCTCCGCCCTCCACCTCCTCGGCCGCCAACAGGGTCAGCATCCGGCGCAGCAGCCCTTCCTCGACCAGCGCGTGCGCCGCGCCGATCGCCTGGTCCCAAGCCTCGCCAAAGGCCCGGTCGCGCGTCCGCAAGGTGCGTGCGGCCCGCAGCGTCTCTCCCACCGCCCGTGCCGCCGCCCCCGCATCGGCGCTGACCGCCAGCGCCGCCAGGAATTGCCGTCGCCGCGCCAGCGTCCACCGCGCGCCTTCCCCCGTTCCGGCCATCCCCACTCCCCCGAAGCATCGAGGTCGAACCCGACCGCTCCCCCGGTCGTGCCCGCTCTCCATGTTCCCGTTATGTACCCGTGGCAGCCGGGTTTGTATCCAACAAACGAACCAGATGGGTTTGGCGCACAAAAGCGGCTTGCCAGACGCCAAGCGCATCGGCATTAGGCATGGCTTCCCGAGAGGGGGCGATTAGCTCAGTTGGTAGAGCGTCTCGTTTACACCGAGAATGTCGGCGGTTCGAGCCCGTCATCGCCCACCACTCCGCGCATCATTCCATAGCCCCTCCCGGCGAATGCCGGGGTCCAGTTGCCGTGCGGCCGGTGGAGCGCCGATGCATTGACAGATTTTGTTCGCGCGGAGGCGCGGAGGGCGCAGAGAGACAGTCCGATTGGCGGCGGCACGCCTTCATCACGATGTGAGAGAGGCATGGAGGCGCCACGGGCGAGACACCTCCGCGTTCTCCGCGCCTCCGCGCCTCCGCGCGAACAAAATCTCTCTGCGCCTTTACCCGCGACGGAGTGGTAACTGGACCCCGGCCTTCGCCGGGGTGGTCAAATTTGGATTTAGGCCAGCTTCCAATAGGTCGCGTAGCGCTCATGCGCGATGCGGTGGTAGGGGATGAGCCGCACCGGCTGGCCGTCCGCGGCCGGGATGGTGAACTCCAGCGGCTTGCCCGTCGCGGCGATCGTCTTGGTGAGCGCGTCCGGTTCGCCCGCCAGCGTCGGGGCCTGGAACGGCGTGTCGTTATACTCGCCGTACTTCCGCTCGCTGATGATGATGTCCGCCCCCGGTGCCAATCCTTCGCGGCCCAGGGCACCCGCCAGGACCAGCGGACCATAGGTGAAGGCGACGATCTCCGGCGCGGCGGGGGCGCTTTCGACGCCAGGTTCCATGACCAGACGCCATTCGACCGTATCGCCACTCTTCCAGGTCCGGCTCACGTCGACATAACGGCCGGGCTTGTCCGAACGCTGCACCTCCGCGCCGTTGACCAGCAGGGTCGCGGTACGGCTCCATTGCGGATGGCGAAGCTTCAGCGTCAGCTCGGTAGGCTGGCGCAGTTTCCACTGGAACCGGGTGTTCGCCGCCTCCGGGAAATTTGTCGTCTGGGTCAGCACCGCACCCTTGTCGGCCCAGGTGACCGAGGAGGGGATGAACAGGTTCACATAAAGCGCGCGATCGTCATGGAAGTAGATCGAGTCGCGATACTTCACATGATTTTCCATGCCGGTGCCGGTGCAGCACCAGAAGCTGTCTTCAGGGGTATGGTACAGCTTCATGTAACCGGGCCGCGCACCCTGGAAATAGGTCGCCATGCCCGAGTCCGGGTCCTGCGAGGCGAGGATGCCGTTATAGAGCGTACGCTCGTAATAATCGGCATATTCGGCGCGCGGATCGTGCAGGAACAGCGCGCGGGTCAGCTTGAGCATATTATGCTGGCAGCAGGTCTCCGACCCCTTGGCCGAGAACACATGCTTGTCGAAATCGGCCATGGCGAAAAAATGCTCGCCATCGCCGTGGCCGCCCGTGGCGAAGGCGCGGGTATGCGCGACCGTCCGCCAGAAGAAGGCCGCGGCATGGTGATAGGCCGCGTCGCCGTTCGTCTCATAGACGCGCTGGAAACCGATGATCTTCGGGATCTGCGTGTTGGCGTGCATCCCGTCGAGATAGTCGCGCCCCTGAGTCAGCGGCTTCATCACCGCCTTTTGCGAAAAGCGTTCGGCCAGACGGCGATAATCCTGGTTGCCGGTCATGACATAAAGGTCGGCATAGACCTCGTTCATGCCGCCATATTCGGTTTCCAGCATCGTCTCGAACTGCGCATCCGACAGCGGCCTGGTCGCGACCACGCCCCAATCGGCCAGGCGGATCAGCACCGCGCGCGACGGCTCGCTGCCCGCCAGCAGCACGGCATCCCGAAGCCCGGCATAGACCTTGTGCAGCGTGTACCAGGGCACGCCGGTGATCGGCTCGCCCCGCAAATGGGCGGCGACCAGCGCCGCGCCCTTGGGGAAGGCGCAGACCAAGCCTGTGCCCGATGCCTGCTGGCACGCCGCCAGTTCTGCGGCGATATAGTCGATCCGCTGGCGGTAGCGCTTGTCCCGGGTCGCCTGATACGCCAGCGCGCAGGCCGAGAGATAATGGCCCAGTGTGTGGCCATGGCAGTTGATGTCGGCCCACTGCGCCTCCGACTCCCAGCCGCCATAGACGGGCGCCTTCGGCTTCAACCCGGCATTGGTGCGGAAATTGGCGAGCAACCGGTCGGGTTGCAGGCGCATCAGATATGCCTCGGTCATCTTCTGCGCATGCAGGAATGGACTATCCGCCAGCGTGACGTCCGCCATGTCGAAAGGCTGGACGACGGGCGCGGAGGCCAGCGCGGCCATCGGCTTGGCCTGTGCCCAGGCCGATGCGGGCACCACTGCGCCCCATCCGGTCGCCAGTGCACCGATGCTCGCCCCCATGCTGGCGGTAGTCAGGACATCGCGCCGCGACGGCGCTGGGCAGCATGAGGGCATGCATCTTCTCCGACTATTCTGATTTTGCCCGAGCCTAGCGACAGGACTCGCTGCATGGCAACGCTTTTCAGATTGCCTAAAATCAGCTTTGCATTTGTCGGACAGTTATCCGCTGCGTTCCACCGGTCGAAAGAGCAACCGCTCGGCGGTCCAGTGCAGGATCGCCCCGATCGCGACGCCCAGCAGCACCTCCTGCGCGCGGGCCAGTGCCGCAGTCAGGATCGACCCGCCCGGCGGCACGGTCAGCAGCACGATGACCGACGTCCACATGCCCACGCGCAGATCGGCGCGCAGCCGCGCGATGCTGGCGGTGATGCCGACCGCCACCGCCAGCATCGCCACCGGCCCCGCATGGGGCATGGCCAGCGCTACCAGCAGGGCCACCGCGACGCCGATCAGGGTCGCGGCGATCCGCCAGATCAGCGAGCGATGCGTATCGCCCAGCTTGTCCTGCGACACGACCAGCGCGGACACGCTCGCCCAGACCGGATGGTCGAGCCCCATGCGGTCGGCGATCATCAGTGCCAGCACCGCCGCCAGCGTGCACCGAGCGACGAAGGCGACCGACCGGATCGCCTCCTGTCCCGAGATATGGGACGTCACCCAGGATCGCAGAATCGGCGGCGGCGTCACCGGAACAGGTTGGCCCGCGCCAGTTCCAGCACCTCGTCGCCGCGCCCGCTCAGCACCGCACGCGCGGCATAGAGGCTGAAACCCTTCACCTGCTCGGCCTTGATCTTGGGCGGCATGATGAGCTCCTGGGTCTCGGTCACGACATCGACGAGCGCGGGGCCGTCATGCGCGAACGCCTCGCGCAGGGCCCCCTCCAGCGCGTCGGAGCGGGTGACGCGCACCCCGAAATAGCCCATCTCGCGGGCGATCGCGCCAAAATCGGGGTTTTGCAGGGCCACATTGGCATCGACATACCCCGCCGCCTTCTGCTCCAGCGCGACGAAGCCCAAGGTCGAATTGTTGAAGACGACGATCTTGACCGGCAGCTTCATCTGCACTGCGGTCAGCATGTCGCCCATCAACATGGCCAAGCCGCCATCGCCGGACATCGACACCACCTGCCGCCCCGGAAAGGCGCCCTGCACGCCCAATGCCTGAGGCATGGCATTGGCCATGGAGCCATGGTTGAACGACCCGATCAGCCGCCGCTTGCCGTTCATCGTCAGGTAGCGCGCGGCCCAGACGGCGGGTGTCCCGACATCGGCGGTGAAGACCGCGTCCTCATCGGCCAGCCGGTCGATCGTCCGCGCGACATATTGCGGATGCAGCGGCTTGTCGCCGTCGCGCGGGGTGGCGAGATCGTCCAGGCCCTTGCGCGCATCACGATAATGGTCGCGCGCCTTGTCGAGGAAGCGACCGTCGCGCTCGCCCTGGATCAAAGGAAGCAGCCCGCGCGCCACTTCGGCGACATCGCCGACCACGCCCAGGTCGAGCGGCACGCGCCGCCCCAGCGCGCTGGGGTTGCGGTCGACCTGCACCACCTTCGCCGTGTCGGGATAGAAGTTGCGATAGGGGAAATCGGTGCCGAGCATCAGCAGCGTGTCGCATTCCATCATGGCATAATAGCCCGACGAAAAGCCGATCAGCCCGGTCATCCCGACATCATAGGGATTGTCATATTCAATATATTCCTTGCCCCGATAGGCATGGACGATCGGGGCCTTCAGCGCCTCGGCCAGCGCCACCACCTCGTCATGCGCGCCCGCCGTGCCCGCGCCGCAGAGCAGGGTCACCGCCTTCGATCCGTTGAGCAGCTCCGCGATCTTCGCCAGCTCGGCCTGCTCGGGCACCAGGCGCGGGGCGGCGAGCGGCGGGAAGGCGACCGCACGCGTCTCCGGCACGGGCTTCAGTGCGATGTCGCCGGGGATGACCAGCACCGCGACGCCGCGCTGCCCGATCGCGGTGCGAATCGCGCGGTGGAGCAGCTCGGGCATCTGGCCGGGGTCCTGCACCATCTCGCAGAAATGGCTGCACTCGCGGAACAGCTCGGTCGGATGGGTTTCCTGGAAATAGCCCAGACCGATCTCGCTCGACGGGATATGCGCCGCGATGGCGAGGACGGGAACATGGTTGCGGTGGCAATCAAACAGCCCGTTGATGAGGTGGAGATTGCCCGGCCCGCAGCTGCCCGCGCAGACCGCCAGCGCGCCGGTCGCGGCCGCCTCGGCCCCGGCGGCGAAGGCACCCGCCTCTTCGTTGCGGACGTGCATCCAGTCGATCTTGCCCGATTTCCGCAGGCTGTCGTTAAAGGCGTTCAGGCTGTCGCCCGTCACGCCCCAGATCCGCTCCACCCCCGCCTCGACCAGCGTGCGGTTCAAAAGATCGGCGATCGTCTCGGCCATGTCTCGTCATCCCTTGCTGGGATCGGGCACGGGGCCCCATCCATGCTGCACGAGCGAAACGATCCGTCGGCCGATTGGCTTCACATGGCCAAGGTGAACTTCATGTAACATGGCTGTGCGGTGCCGCCTGGAAGACCGCATTCCCAGGCGGCACCGATTTTCAAACAGGCGATCCGATCAGAACAACCCGTCATCGTCATCGTCGAACGACACCGCGATGGGCGGCGGTGCGGCGGCGATCATGTCGGGCAGCAGGAAGGCGGCGTGGATCATCCGCTCCGCTGCCATGGTGTAGAGCCCGCCCGCCCAAGGCAGCAGTTCGTGCAGCGCGGCGCAGTCCGCTTCGCTCAGATCCGCGCCGTCGGGCGTTTCCGGTGAAACCTGATCGGCATAGCGGGTCAGCGTCCGCGCCACATCCGTCAATGCGTCGGTAAAACCGCGCTGCTCCGCCAGATCGGCCGCGCTGGCCTCCAGCGAGGACAGGACACGCCGGGCATCGCCGCCGCCCTTGGCCATCGCGTCCGCCGACATTTCGCAGGCGCGACGCACGACCGACAGCGCTTCGCCCAGCGCGCCGCGCGTATCGGTATCGCCGACCTTGTGGCCGTCCTGCACCAGGTCGATCGCGCCCAGCACGGTGATCAGCCGCCCGACCGCCATGCTCAGCTGGTCGAGGCGGCTCGCGCAGGGCGCGACTTCCTTGGCGATCACCGCCACCGCGCGGCCGAGCGTCCCGTGACGACGACAGAGCAGCTGGGTATTGGTCGAGATGTCCTGGACATTGACCGCGATGTTGCGGATGCGGCCCAGTCCGTCGGTCAGATCGGCCAGCGTCCGGCCGACAAAGCCGGTCAGCTCGGCCAGATGGCCGTCGGCGTCGCACAGCTGATCGGTGACGCTGCCCAGCGTGGCGATGCCATGTTCCAGCTTGAACAGCAGCTGGCCGTCATCGCCGCCCTGCGACCCGAGCAGTTCGCGCAAATGGTCGGCCAGAGGCCCCAGCCGCTCGATCGATTCGACGATCGACACCAGCTCGCGGCCGAATTCGTCCGCCATCGCGTTCAGCTGCGCCGCGATCAGCCGCGCCATATGCGCGGTCGCGCCCAGCGGCACGGGCGTGCCCTTGGCCTCTTCGGCCACGATGCGCTCCAGCATGGTAATGGCGTGTTCGGCACGCTGGCGCACGCTGTCGCCGATCTGGATCGCGCCCAGGACCCGCGCGACCTCGCCCTGCACGGTGCGGACGATGCCCCCGACCTCGTTGGTCATGCGCATCACCGCCTCGACATGATCCTGCAGCGCGTTGGCGTTTGCGGTCAGCTCGGTCGGGATCGACGATCCGGTGCGCAGGCATTCGTTGGCGAGCAGGCGGTCGGCCTGCTGCACGTCGCCGACGACCCGGCCGAACTGGTCGAGCTGACGCTCGATCTGGCGCAGTTCCTGGCGGCCGCTGGTCAGCTTTTCGTCCATGCCAACGACGAAATTGAAGAAGGCCGCCTCGCCCGACGAGGCGATCTTGATATTCATGCCATAGATGCCGAGCAGCTTCAGGATCGTGCCGACCTCGTTCAGCAGACCGCGAAGTTCGCGGGTGCGACCGGTCAGCGTCTCCACCTCGATCGCCCGACGCTTCTGGATCATCGGCAGGCTGATCAGGCGATAGGCGACGTCGCGCAGCTTGCCGACCGCAACGCCCGCCGTATCGGGCGACAACGACTGGCGGATCGCGCTCAGCCCCTCGGCCATGCCGTCGATGGTGCCGATCGCGGTGGCCAGCGTCTCGCCGGTTTCGCGGAACGTGGCTTCCAGACCGCCCATCCGGCCTTGTAACTGTTCCGCCAGCGCCGCGAAGGAGATCGTCCCGCCGGTCAGCGGCGTGGCGGTATCGGTGTCGATCCGTGCCATGTACATGATGATGTCCTTCCTTAGCGGGCCGTGGCGTGGAGCAGTTCGCGCGCGACACTGCCCAGCGGGATGATCTTGTCGTGGGCGCCGCGCGCGATCGCCTCCTTGGGCATGCCGAACACGACCGAGGTAGCCTCGTCCTGCGCGAAGGTGCGCGCGCCCGCCTGCTTCATTTCCAAAAGGCCGCGCGCGCCGTCATCGCCCATGCCGGTCAGGATGATGCCGACCGCATTGGCCCCCGCATTGCGCGCCGCCGAGCGGAACAGCACGTCGACCGAGGGGCGATGGCGCGAGACCAGCGGCCCCTCGCGTACCGACACGACATAGCGCGCGCCCTGGCGCTCCAGCATGGTGTGGCGCAGGCCACCCGGCGCGATCAGGACCCGGCCGCGCATCACGGTATCGCCGTCCTCGGCCTCCTTGACGTCGACCTGGCACAGCCCGTCCAGCCGCTTGGCGAAGGCGCGCGTGAAGCTCTCGGGCATATGCTGGACGATGACGATGCCCGGCGAGTTGGCGGGCAGCGCCTCCAGCACCTCGCGCAGCGCCTCGGTCCCGCCGGTCGATGCGCCGATGCACACCACCATCTCGGTCGTGCGGCTCATCGCGCGGCCAGTCGGCGGCGGCAGGACGGCATCGGCGGTCAGTTTCTTGGCGGGGGCGGAGGCGCGCGAGGCAGGGCGCCGCGCGCCGACGCGGGCATGGGCGGCACCCTTCACCGTCTCGCGGATCATGGAATGCGCTTCCAGCAGGTGATCGGCGACGCCGACACGCGGCTTCAGGATGACGTCGACGGCCCCCGCCTCCAGCGCCTGGAGCAGCGTTTCCGATCCCTCTTCGACCAGCGAGGAGCACATGACGACCGGAATCGGGTGCTGCGACATCAGTTTGCGCAGAAAGGTGATGCCGTCCATCCGCGGCATCTCGACATCCAGGGTGATGACGTCGGGCACCGCCTCCTGGATGTGGCGCGCGGCGGCGAAGGGATCGGCGGCGGCGGTCACCTCGATCTGCGGATCGGCGGACAGGATCGCGGTCATCGCCTGACGGACACTGGCACTGTCGTCGATCACCAGCACACGGATTTTCTTCATGGGCGTCAGTTCCGCTGGAAGACGGTGTTCGCCACCGTCGTGACAGGAAGGTCGAAACCGGTGATCGATTCCGAATGGCCGAGGAACAGCAGGCCGCCGGGGCGCAGGCATTCGGTCAGGCGGCGGACCACCTTTTCCTGGGTCGGCTTGTCGAAATAGATCAGCACGTTGCGACAGAAGATGATGTCCATCGGATCGCCGACCGGATAGCGCTCGTCCATCAGGTTCATCTGGGCAAAGCCGATGGCCGAGCGAAGCGCGGGCACGATGCGCATCTCGCTGCGCTTCGGGTCGCTCGCCTTCATCGCATAGCGGTTGCGCAGCGATGTCGGCACCGGGTCCAGCATCGAGGTGGGATAGATGCCGCGCCGGGCAGTGCGCAGCACCTCGCTGTCCAGGTCGGTCGCCAGGATGCCGAAATCCGGGCCGCCCTTGTCATGCGCAAAGGCGTCGAGCAGCATGGCCAGCGTATAGGGCTCCGCGCCGGTCGAACAGGCCGCGCTCCACACCCGCAGGCGCCGCCGCCCCTCGTCGCGCAGCTGCGGCATGACGGTGCCCATCAGATAATCGAAATGCTTGGGCTCGCGGAAGAAGTCGGTCTTGTTGGTGGTGACCGCGTTCAGCAGATGCTCGCGTTCATCCTCCAGATGATTGCCCTCGAACAGCCAGCTGCAATAGGCGCTGAGGCTGGACAGGCCGGTCGCCCGGACGCGACGGCGCAGGCGCCCCTCGATCATCGTGATCTTGGCCGGAGGCAGCTTGATCCCGCACTCCTTGTAGACATAGACGGAAATGCGATCGAAATCGCGGGGTTGAAGCGCATCGGTCGAAACCGCCGTGCGGGCCATGGTGCTCAAAGGGGCGGCTCCTGCGTAAATCGAGATAGAACGACCGGCGGCGGCGGTGCCGCCGATCGGCGTGAGGAAGAATCAGGCGGCAAGGCCCAGGTCACCAAGGGCGGCGTCGAGGCCCTCGGCCCCGAAGAGCCGCACCGGATCGAGCAGCGCGACGAAACCGGCGCCGCGGCGCAGGATCGCCTCGATCTGCTGCGACCGCCAGCGGCCGCCCAGTTCGGGCGAGCCCTCGATGGCGTCGGCCGCGAAGGTGCTGACGTCGAGCACCCGGTCGACCACCAGGCCCAGGGCGATCGGCGTACCGTCACTGCCGGGCATGTCGACGACCAGGATGCGCGTCGTCAGCGTCACCTCGGCCGGCGCCAACCCCAGCCGGACCCGCAGGTCGACCATGGGCACCGATGCGCCGCGCACATCGGTCAGCCCCAGGAACCAGTCGGGCGCGTGCGGCACCCGATAGGCGTTGCGATGATCCAGGATTTCGCGGACCGTGGTCACGGGGAGGGCGAATTCCTCCTCCCCGAGACCGAAGACGACGACCTGGATGTCCCCACCGGCATGGGTCATGCCGCGCGTCCGAACTCGGCGTCCTCGCCGTCCGGACCGCCATTGGTCAGGTCGAGCGCGAAGCCGCGGACCCGGGCCTGCTGATCGGCGACCGAACCGGCACGCGGGGCAGGCTTTTTAGACTGCGGCGCGGGCTTACGAGCCGGTACCTTGCGCACCACCGGACGGGCATGGCTCCGCTCGACGCCGCCGATGCGGAAATAGGCGATGCTTTCCTGCATTTCCTCGGCCTGGCTGGCCAGTTCTTCCGAGGTGGACGAGATCTGCTCGGAGGCCGAGGCGTTCTGCTGCGTCACCTTGTCGAGCTGCTGGATCGCCTCGTTGATCTGCACCGCACCGATATCCTGCTCGCGGCAGGCGGCGCTGATCTCGGCGACCAGCTCGGCGGTGCGACGGATATCGGGCACCAGCTTCACCAGCATGTCACCCGCCTGGGTGGCCGCTCCGACCGTATCGGACGACATACCGCTGATCTCGGCCGCCGCCGACTGGCTCCGCTCGGCCAGCTTGCGGACCTCGGCAGCGACAACCGCGAAGCCGCGACCATGTTCACCCGCACGCGCCGCCTCGACCGCCGCATTCAGCGCCAGCAGGTCGGTCTGGCGCGCGATTTCCTGCACGATGCCGATCTTCTCGGCGATGGTGCGCATGGCGACGACCGCCTTCTGCACCGCCTGGCCGCTGATCTCGGCGTCTTGCGAGGACTGGCGCGCGATCTTCTCGGTCTGGGTCGCGTTGTCGGCGTTCTGTTTGATGTTCGCCGCCATCTGCTCCATCGATGCCGAGGCTTCCTCGGCGGCAGCGGCCTGCTCGGTCGCGCCCTGGCTCACCTGTTCCGACGACGACGACAGCTGCTGGCTGCCCGCCGCCACATTCTGCGCCGCCAGAGCAGTCTGGCCGATCGTGTCGCGCAGGCGACTGGTCATGCGATTGACCGTCTCGACCAGGTCCTTGATCTCGTCGTTGCTGCGGACCTGGACCTCGTTGCTCAGGTCGCCATCGGCCACGGCGGATACCGCCTCGCCGATCTTGCGCAGGCCGCTCGACACCAGCATCGCGATCCATACGCCACCGGCGATCGCGATCAGCAGCGCGACCACGGCGGTGACCATCATGGTGGTCCGCGCCGACGCGTAGAGCGCGGCCGCATCCTCCTTCGCCTTGACCATCTGCCCCTGGGTGATGTCCGCCAGCTTGTTGAGCGTTTCACCGAGGTGCACGGCGATGACACGCCCCTCCGTTATCGATATCTGCGCCGCAGCGGCATTGTGATTGTCCATCGCCAGGGCGCGGGCGCGGGCGCTGACCTCCTTATAGTCGCGCCATTCCTCCAGCGCCTTCGTCCAGACCGGACGTCCCTGGGCGGTGGCGATCTTCAGCCCACTGTTCAGGCTCGCCTCGACCTTGGCGCTATAGTCGTTGAAGCTGGCGTCATAATTGCGGTTCGCGCTCATATCTTCGGACAGCATCATGTTCTTTTCGGCACGGATCGCGCGCCCGACATCGCCGTCCGCCGTCAGCGAAAGCTTGATGCGCTGCGCAGGGCCGTCAATGGTATCGGAGATCATCGTGTTCAACGCATTGATCCTGGAGATGCCGATCCCGACCACTACCGCCAGAAGCAGCAATACAATCACAAATGTACCAGCAAGTTTCATCTTGATTGTCGCGCGCATACGCACCCCCGTTAAAATCTATTTTTTTAAGAACCTGACGACACCACAAACTATTGCATAATCGAATGAATTTTCGGTTCACGACAACTCATTCTTATTTTTGACTTCGACGGTGGCGGCGTTCCCCCTCGGCACGCCGCCACCGTCGATCCGTTCAGGCGGCGCGGCCGAAATCGGCGTCTTCGCCGTCTGCCCCGCCATTCGTCATGTCGAGCGCGAAGCCGCGTGCCCGCGCCTGCTGATCCGCGACCGATTGGCCACGGCCCGCCGCCTTGGCCTTGACCTTAGCCTTGGCGGCGGGCGTCGAGGGCTTGCGCACGGCGGGCTTGGCCGCCATCGGGCGAGCCTTCTCCGCCAGGCGGAAGAAGGTGATGCCTTCCTGCAGTTCCTCGGCGCGCGCAGCGAGTTCCGCCGCCGTGCCCGAAATCTCGTCAGAGGCCGAGGCGTTCTGCTGCGTCACCTTGTCGAGTTGCTGGATCGCCTCGTTGATCTGCACCGCACCGATATCCTGCTCACGACAGGCGGCGCTGATCTCGGCGACCAGCTCGGCGGTGCGGCGAATATCGGGCACCAGCTTGGTCAGCATCTCACCTGCCTGGGTGGCCGCCATCACCGTGTCCGAGGACATGCCGCTGATCTCGGCCGCGGCCGTCTGGCTGCGCTCGGCCAGCTTGCGGACCTCGGCGGCGACGACCGCGAAGCCGCGACCATGTTCACCCGCACGCGCTGCCTCGACCGCCGCGTTCAGGGCCAGCAGGTCGGTCTGGCGGGCGATTTCCTGCACGATGCCGATCTTCTCGGCGATGGTGCGCATCGCGACGACCGCCTTCTGCACCGCCTGGCCGCTGATCTCGGCATCCTGCGAGGACTGGCGGGCGATCTTCTCGGTCTGGGTCGCGTTGTCGGCGTTCTGTTTGATGTTCGCCGCCATCTGCTCCATCGATGCCGAGGCTTCCTCGGCCGATGCGGCCTGCTCGGTCGCGCCTTCCGACACCTGTTCCGACGCCGAGGAGAGCTCTTGGCTGCCGCTCGCCACTTGGTCCGCCGCGCCCGCGACGTTGGTCGCGAAGCTGGTCAGATTGTCGACCAGATTGTTGATCGCATCCTTCATCCGGCGATGATCGCCCTCACACTCGATCTCCACCCGCTCGAGCAGCGAGCCGGTGCTGACCAGGTTCAGGACGCGATTGCCCTCGCCGATCGGCAGCAGGATCGCGTCGAGCATCCCGTTGATGCCCTTGATCAAACCACCGAAATCACCGGGGAAGCGCTCGGCCTCGCCCCGCTCGCTCAACTGTCCAGCGGTCGACGCGTCGATCAGGCGCTGAATCTCGCCGATGATCGAGCGAAAATTGGCGCGCAGTTCCTCGATCGTGTCGTTGATAAAGGCCTTCTTGCCGGGGAAACGCTCCAGCTCGGCGGCAAAATTGCCCTCGCCGAACTGCTTGATGCAGGCCATCGCCTGCTTCTTGACCGCGATATGGCCCGCGACCATCGCGTTGATGCCGGTCGCCATGCGGGCGAAATCGCCCTGGAATTTCTCGGCTGGCACGAAGACGTCGATGTCGCCCTTGTCGTGCTCAACCGACATGGTGTTCATCTCGGCGATCAGGCCCTTCAGGTTGCCGCGAAGCTCTTCGATCGTGTCGTTGATGAATGCCTTCTTGCCGGGCAGCGGCGGAAGCGGCGCCTCGAAATCGCCTTCGCCCAGCGACTTGACGCAGGCCATGGCCAGCTTCTTGACCGCGATATGGCTGGCGACGAGTTCGTTGACCATCCTGGCGGCACTGGCCAGGTCGCCCTGGAACTCGTCGACGGGCAGCACGACGTCGATATCGCCGCGCTCATGCTCGCTGGCCACGTGCGACAGGCGCCTCGTGAAGCTGGCGGCGGGCATCGCTGCCGCCTCGATCATGTCGTTGACGGCGACGAGGACCTCGCGCGCCTTGCCCGTGACCACTGACAGGTCCGCGCGATCATGGACGCGGCCCTGGGCAAAGGCACGCTGCAGACGCGTGATCTCCGCCGTGGCGGCGTCGACATGGGACGTGTCCTTGAGCGAAGCGTAAAACCGCATGAGTCTTTTCCTGAGAATTCCTGTCCGCAGACAGGCCGGCTGGGAGTAGGTGGGGCGGCCACAAGGATGCACCGCCCCAGGCATTCACGCCGCCGCTGCTAAGCCCAGCGTGGCGTCAATATCATCGGCCCCGAAGAGCCGGACGGGATCGAGCAGCGCGACGAAACCGGCGCCGCGGCGCAGGATCGCCTCGATCTGCTGCGACCGCCAGCGGCCGCCCAGTTCGGGCGAGCCCTCGATGGCGTCGGCCGCGAAGGTGCTGACGTCGAGCACCCGGTCGACGACCAGCCCCAGGGCGATCGGCGTACCGTCACTGCCCGGCATGTCGACGACCAGGATGCGCGTCGTCAGCGTCACCTCGGCGGGCGCCAGCCCCAGTCGGACCCGCAGGTCGACCATGGGCACCGATGCGCCGCGCACATCGGTCAGCCCCAGGAACCAGTCGGGTGCATGCGGCACCCGATAGGCGTTGCGATGATCCAGGATTTCGCGGACCGTGGTCACGGGGAGGGCGAACTCCTCCTCCCCGAGACCGAAGACGACGACCTGGATGTCCCCGCCAGCATGGGTCATGCCGCGCGTCCGAACTCGGCATCCTCGCCGTCCGGACCGCCATTGGTCAGGTCGAGCGCGAAGCCGCGGACCCGGGCCTGCTGGTCGGCGACCGAACCGGCACGCGGAGCCGATTTGGCGGGCTTGGCGGGCTTGGACACCACCGCGCGGGCAACGGGTTTGCGGGCTGCCGACTTGGGCTGGACACCGCGTGCGCCGCGGTCGACCCGGAAGTAGGCGATGCTCTCTTGAAGCTCCTCGGCCTGGCTAGCCAGTTCTTCCGAGGTGGACGAGATCTGCTCGGAGGCCGAGGCGTTCTGCTGCGTCACCTTGTCGAGCTGCTGGATCGCCTCGTTGATCTGCACCGCACCGATATCCTGCTCGCGGCAGGCGGCGCTGATCTCGGCGACCAGCTCGGCGGTGCGACGGATATCGGGCACCAGCTTCACCAGCATGTCACCCGCCTGGGTGGCCGCACCGACCGTATCGGACGACATACCGCTGATCTCGGCCGCCGCCGACTGGCTGCGCTCGGCCAGCTTGCGGACCTCGGCGGCGACAACCGCGAAGCCGCGACCATGTTCGCCGGCACGCGCCGCCTCGACCGCCGCGTTCAACGCCAGCAAATCGGTCTGACGCGCGATTTCCTGCACGATACCGATCTTTTCGGCGATGGTCCGCATGGCGATCACCGCCTTCTGCACCGCCTGACCGCTGATCTCGGCATCCTGCGAGGACTGGCGGGCGATCTTCTCGGTCTGGGTCGCGTTGTCGGCGTTCTGTTTGATGTTCGCCGCCATCTGCTCCATCGATGCCGAGGCTTCCTCGGCCGCCGCGGCCTGCTCGGTCGCGCCCTGGCTCACCTGTTCCGACGACGACGACAGCTGCTGGCTGCCCGCCGCCACATTCTGCGCCGCCTGGGTGGCATCGCCGACGACGCCGCGCAGACGCTCGACCATCGCGACCAGGGCATGACCCAGCGTGTCCTTGTCGGACAGCGGCTGGTGATCGACGGTCAGGTCGCCGCTGGCGATCGTATCGGCCAGTTCGGCACTCTGCCGCAGATTGGCAGTCATGCGGTTGACGGTTTCGACCAGATCCTTGATCTCGTCGTTCGACGTGACCGTCACGTCCTGGCTCAGGTCACCGATCGCCACGGCATCGATTGCCACCGAGACCTTGTTCAGGCCTTGCGAAACAATACGCGAAATCCAGAAGGCACCGGCAATGGCGACCAGCAACGCCAGGCCCGCCGTGATGAACAGGATATTGCGCGCATTGGCATATTGTTCATTGGTATCGGCGTCGGCCTGCTTCATGCCGTCCTGCGCGATGCCGACGATCTGGTCGAGTTGCTGAGACATTGCACCGGCAACCTCACGCGACTTGGTGACCGAAACCTGCCCCGCTTCCGTGTTCTTGTTGGCCAACGCCAGGCGGCGAACCTGGTCGTTGATCGGCACATACTGGTCGAACAGCGACTGGACCTGCATCCAGCGCGGCTTGCCTTCGGCCGTCGCGATGCTGATCCCCGTGGCGATCAGTTCGCGCACCTCGTTGCGCGCCTTCATGTTTTCCGCATCGAACTTCTGAGTGAGGCCCTCGTCCTCGGTCAGCGCCATGTTCTTTTCAAAACGCAGAGTCTTGTTCATGCGCTCGTTGACGCGCAACGCGATCTCCAGACGCTTGGAAGGACCCGCGATGACCTCGGTGATGGCTTCGTTCAGGGCGCTCATCTTGGTGACGCCGACGCCGACGACGGCCAGCATCAGGACGATGATGACGGCATAGCTGGCCGCCAATTTCATTTTGATCGTAGCTCGCATGTATTGGGTCCCCCCCCTTGAGGATAAAATTGGATGGCAGGTTGCAATCAGTGAAGGCTGACCGGCTCGGCCGCGCGCGCGGTGAGGCGCGCGAACAGCGATGGCAGGTCGGGCAGGACGATCAGGTCGCCCTGGCGGCGGACCAGGCAGCGGACATGGTCGCGCGGCCAGCGTATGCCGATGACGGGCGCCTCCTCGGCATCCAGCGCATCGAGCACCGCGACCTCGTTGACGCGATCGGCGGTCAGGCCGATCAGAACGGGCGCGCCGTCCAGGTCCAGCTCGATGACGATGATCCGGCTGTCGGCGGTGGAGCCTTGCGCCTCCATGCCGAAGGGTCCGCGCAGATCGGCCAGCGGCACGATCCGCCCGCGAAAGTTGATGACGGCCCCCGCCATCGGATCGGCCCCGGGCACCGCCGTCACCGGCATCATGTCCAGGATTTCGCGGACGATGCCCGCTTCCAGCGCAAAGGTTTCGGACCCCAGGCCGAAGGTCAGGACCTCCAGGCCATTGTCCGGCGTCCAGTTGGGAATCTTGTGATATGGCATGGATTTATCCAGCGGCGAGACGCCGCTCCTCCCTGGGCTGGCTCATCGCGATGAGCTGGGCGATGTCGAGGATCAGGGCGACCGAACCGTCGCCCAGGATCGTCGCGCCCGCAAAGGCCGCGACGCCCCGGTGCAAGGGCGACATCGCCTTGATCACCGTCTGGTGGTTGCCGATGATCTGGTCGACGACCAGACCGACCCGCTCCTGGCCGGTGCCGACCACCACGATCTTCTGATAGGTGTCGGGCTTGGTCCCGGTGTCGAACAGGTCGCGCAATCGCAGGAACGGCACCAGCCGTTCGCGCAGCGTGATGATGCTGCGCCCGCGCGAACGCAGATCCTCCTCCAACGACAGCTCCAGGCATTCCTCGACCGCTGCGAGCGGGATGACGTAGCGCCCCTCACCCACCCGGACGAGCAGCCCCTCGATGATCGCCAGCGTCAGCGGAATGCGAAGCGTGATGGTCGAGCCCTGGCCCGATACGCTCTTGACGACGATCGAGCCGCGCAGGCTTTCGATCGTGCGCTTGACCACATCCATGCCGACGCCGCGCCCGGACAGGTTGGTGACCTGCGCCGCCGTCGAGAAGCCGGGATGGAAGATGAGGCCCAGCAATTCGTCCTCGCTGACCACCTGCCCCGGCTGGAGCAGGCCATTGGCCTCCGCCTTGGCGCGAACGCGCTCGACATCGATGCCGCGCCCGTCGTCGGTGATGGTGATGAGGACTTCGCCGCCCGCCTGATGCGCGCTCAGGCGGATCACGCCACTGGCCGACTTGCCCGCCGCCAGACGATCCTCGGGCTTTTCCAGGCCGTGGTCGCAGGAGTTGCGGATGATGTGGACCAGCGGATCGAACAGTCGCTCGATGACCGTCTTGTCGACCTCGGTGCTCTCGCCCTCGGTGACCAGTTCGATGGTCTTGCCGGTTTCGATGGCGAGGTCGTGGATCAGGCGGCGGAAGCGGCCGAACAGTGTCGAGACCGGCACCATGCGCAGGATCATCATCGTGTCACGCATCTCGCCCGCCAGCCGTTCGATCTCTTCCGAGACGGAACGCAGGCTGAGGTCCTGGCCATGGCCCGCCAGCTGCGACAGCCGGCTCTGCGCGATGACGAGTTCGCCGACGCGGTCCATCAGCTCGTCCAGCCGCTCGGCGGGGACGCGGACATGCTCGCCCTGCGACCGGTTGGCCGCCGCTGCCCGCGGGGCCGCATCGTTCGCTGCGGCGGGCGCGGTGGCGGCCGCCTTGGCCTCGACGATCTCCACCGGAGCCGCCTCCTGCACCTCGTCCTCGGTCTCCTCGACCGCGAGCGGGGTGATGGCGATGTCCATGTCGTCCATGACGAACAGGAAGACGTCCTCGATCGCCTCGCGCGAAATGTCGCCGATCAGCGTGCAGTCCCAGCCGACGACGCAGTGGCTGGGGTTGAGCTCGTCCAGCGCGGGGATGTCGTCGAGGCGCGCGACGATGGTCGCCTCGCCCAGGTCGCGCAGCTCGTCGAGCAGCGCCAGCGGGTTGGTGCCATGGGCCATCGCGTCGGGCGGCAGGCGGAAGGACAGGGTCCAGCCCTGCTTCGCCGGAGCCTTCACCGCGGCCGGAGCGCCGCCGGTCCCGCCCGCTGCGGCGTCGACCGCCGCCGCCAGCTTCGCCAGGATCGCCTGCCCCTCGGCCTCGGGCGCGTCGCCCTCGACCAGGGCGCGCATGTGATCGCCCGCCGACAGGATCACCGATACCAGGTCGGCGGTGGCGGGCACATCGCCCTTGCGCACGCGGTCAAACGCGCTTTCGCAGTGATGGGTGAAGGCCGCCAGCTTGTCGAAGCCGAACATCGCGCCCGAGCCCTTCAGCGTGTGAAGGCCCCGGAACACCGCGTTGACCAGGCTCATATCGTCCAGGCGGTGACCCAGATCGAGCAGGCCCTGTTCGACCTGCTCCAGAAGCTCGCCCGCCTCGATCCGAAAGGCGGCTGTCGGGTCCTCATTGCTCCCGGGGCCGCTCATCGTGCCAGGACCTTCTGCGCGACGCGGATCAGCTGTTCGGGCTGGAACGGCTTGACCAGCCAGCCGGTCGCACCGGCGGCCTTGGCCTGGGCCTTCATCGCATCGTCCGATTCGGTGGTGAGGAAGATGATCGGCACACCCGCCTGGGCGGGCTGCTCACGCAGCGCGCGAATCATCTGCAACCCGTCCATGTTGGGCATGTTCAGGTCGGTGACGATCAGGTCGAACCGCGTCGCGGTCGCCTTGGCCAGACCTTCGACACCGTCGGCTGCCTCGGTCACCGCATAGCCCGCGCCGGTCAGCGCGATGCGGATCGCCATGCGCAAGCTGGCGCTGTCGTCTACGGTCAGAATGGATGCGCTCATTGGGAGGTGTCTCCGTGGAACCAGAATTGGGAGTGGTCGGGATGGTCGGCGGACGTGAAGCCCGCCCGGTCAAGAAGGGCGCGGAACGGATCGCCCGCCGGGGCCGTCAGCGCGAAGTCACAGGCGGCCTTCGCCGCGCTGACCCGCGCCGCCTGCACCAGCTGGATCACGCTGAGATCGGGGGCGGCCACGTCGGACAGGTCCAGTCGGACCGAGCCCCCCGGCGTGATCGCGGCAGTCAATTCTTCGGCAAGTACGCAGATATTCGGCAGGCACAGATTCTCGCTTGCCATCACCGTGGTGATCGACATGATCATTTCCTTCCATGGAAAAGCTGTGGCGGCGCCGGAGCGGCCCTGCGCCGGAGATTACAGTCTAGGGATTGCTGCGACCGTCTTTCGGCCGTCGATGATCGTCACCGGAGCGATGCCATCGCACGCCGCCAGCCTTTGGTCGCTGTGACGAAAATCCTAGCCTCATCCGTAATCCCCCACGTTCATTCGTGGGTGTACGCGTCAATGGTAAAATCGAGCTTAAATACAGAGGAGGATGTGACGGAAATGGCGATTTCTGTAATCGATCCCATGGACCATGATAAAAATGCCATGGATGCCGCCATGTTTGCGCTGGGACATATCCGCAAACAACACCAAGCCTGACGCTCAGCCGCGAAGAAAAGAAGAGCCATTCCCCGAGTCGCGGGGGATAGGAGCGGTGGGCGTGGTCGGCACTGCACCCACCCGCCCACCGGCGGAAATGGTCATTCGGCGAACAGGATCGCGCTGTCCTCGACCGACAGGTCGATGCCGAACATCAGGCTCATGCGCATCCGATAGACGCGGGGATCGGTGATCGTCGCGGCCGTCTCGTCCTGCCCGACGCGGCGGCGATAATGGCGATCGGTCAGCGAGGCGAAGCCGTGCGGCAGGGTAATGCTGACGATGGCCGCCTGCCGGAACCGGCTGGCCTCGGCGGTCGAGGTCCAGTGATTGCTGAGTGCCAGGTCGGCGTCCCAGACATGATCGGTGGTGAAGCTATATTGCGCCTCCCACCCCTCACCCACCGAGCGACCGTCGGTATGCCCCGGATGCCCGTCGCGCAGCAGCATCCAGCCATGCTGCGCGTCGCGGGTCAGGCGGAACCGCGCGCCGTCGGGGGCCGTCGCCTCGGCGCCCTCGACCAGCGGCAGGGGCGGCGAATAGCTGCCCCCGAAACCGGCATCCGCGATCCAGTCCTGCCCGTCGATATGGACGAGGCTGAGCGTGTGGGTGACCGGCGGCACGTCCGTGGCCCGCAGCCAGACCCGTGCCAGGATCGGCCGTGCCGCGAACCCGTGCGCGGCCAGCGCGTCGAGGAACAGGCGGTTCTGCTCGAAGCAATAACCGCCGCGCTTGGCCATCACCAGCTTGGTGAAGACGCTATCGCTGTCGATGGCGATGGGGCGGCCCAGCCGCACATCGAGATTCTCGAACGGAATGGCCAGACGATGCGCCCATTGCAGCCGCGCCAGTCCATCGGCATCGACGGTGACGCGCGACGGCAGGGCGATACGGGCGAGATAGGAATCGAGGTCGAACATGGCCCAGCAGATAGGGTGCCGGATCACGATTGTCGAAGGGGTGATGGCCCCGCCCCTTATAGGGCGCACCTCTTATCGAACAGGGCGCAACCGGGTATAGGCCGCGCGATGGCCTTTCCCGACACCGATCCGACCCTGCCCTTCTCGCCCGCCGCGATCCGCGCGGCCGCGCAGGTCCTTCGTGCCGGTGGTATCGTCGCGGTGCCGACCGAGACCGTCTATGGCCTGGCCGCCGATGCAACCGAGCCGCAGGCCGTCGCGCGTATCTATGCGGCCAAGGGGCGGCCGTCCTTCAATCCGCTGATCGTCCATGTCCCCGATCTGGCGGCGGCCGAAGCGATCGCCGAATTCGACGCGGATTCGCTGGCGCTGGCCCGGGCCTTCTGGCCGGGGCCGCTGACCCTGGTCCGCCCGGTGCGACGGGATTCGGACATTGCCGCGCTGGTGACCGCCGGGCTCGATACGGTGGCCATCCGGGTGCCGCGCCACCGCGCGATGCAGGCACTGCTGGCGGAGACCGGCCGGCCGCTCGCCGCGCCCTCCGCCAATGCCAGTGGTGGGATCAGCCCGACCCTGGCCCGCCATGTCCGCGCCAGCCTGGGCCCCGCCGTGCCGATCCTCGACGACGGCGCGACCGAGGCAGGGCTGGAGTCGACCATCGTCGCCGGGCGCACCATCCTGCGCCCCGGCCCCGTGACCGCCGCGATGCTGGCCGAGGTGCTGGGCGAAGTGGAGCAGGGCCCCGAAGCCCCCGCCATCGTCACCGCGCCGGGACAGCTGGCCAGCCATTATGCCCCGCGCAAGCCGCTGCGGCTGAACGCGATGCGGGCCGAGGCGGACGAATGGCTGATCGGCTTCGGCGCGGTTACAGGGCAGGATACGCTATCGGCGAGCGGCGATGCGACCGAGGCGGCGGCGCGCCTGTTCGACGCGCTCCACCGCGCCGATGCCAGCGACCTCCCCCGCCTAGCAGTCGCCCCGATCCCGGCCGAGGGGATCGGGGACGCGATCAATGACCGGCTGCGGCGGGCAGCGACTCGCTAGAATAGCGGGCGGGAGCTGATCCTTCGCTTTCGCCTCCGCCCGATACCCGGATTATGCCGTGACGGCCTTCGACCGCGCGGCAAAGCTCTTGCGCAGCTTCTGCAGCTTGGGCGGGATCACGGCCATGCAGTACGGGTTCGACCGGCCAGATGTTTCCCAATAATCCTGGTGATAATCCTCGGCCGGATACCATTCCGCCATCGGCTCGATGGTCGTCACGATCGGCTTGTCGCTGCCCGCCTGGGCCCGTTCGATCGCGGCCTTCATCGCCACCTCCTGGCGCTCGTCCGCCGGGAACATGGCGGAGCGATACTGGGTCCCGACATCATTGCCCTGACGGTTGAGCTGCGTCGGGTCATGCGTCGCGAAATAAATGTCGAGCAGGTCGTCCAGCGCCAGCTGCTCGGGGTCGAAACCGATACGGATCGCCTCGGCATGGCCGGTATCGCCGCCGCACACCTGCTTATAGGTCGGGTTGGGCACGGTGCCGCCGATATAGCCGCTTTCGACCGATTCGACGCCGATCACGTCCTTGAACACCGCCTCGGTGCACCAGAAACAGCCCCCGGCCAGCGTTACATATTCGGTCACTCGGAATCTCCTTGTCGTCTTGTATGCCTAGATAGGAAGCGGCTAGGCCACGGCAATCCAAGCATTTGGGACAAAAGTGATGGCAGCGATCGACGGCAAGGTGATGGTGACGGGCGGGGCCGGCTATATCGGCAGCCATGCCGTGCTGGCGCTGCTCGATGCGGGCCATGAGGTCGTGGTGCTCGACAATCTGGTCACCGGCTTCGACTGGGCGGTCGATCCGCGTGCATCGCTGGTCGTCGCCAATGTCGCCGACGACACCGCCGTCCGCGCCGCGATCCGCGACCACCGCGTCCGCGCGATCATGCACTTCGCCGGGTCGGTCGTGGTGCCCGAGTCGGTCAGCGACCCGCTCAAATATTACCGCAACAACACCGCCGCCAGCCGGTCGCTGATCGAAAGCGCGGTGGCCGAGGGCGTCGCCCATTTCATCTTCTCCTCGACCGCCGCCACCTATGGCACGCCCGAAAAGGTGCCGGTCGCCGAGAATGACCCGAAGGTGCCGATCAACCCTTACGGCATGTCCAAGCTGATGACCGAGATCATGCTGAAGGACGTCGCCGCCGCGCATCCGATCAACTATTGCGCGCTGCGCTATTTCAATGTCGCAGGCGCAGACCCGCAGGGGCGTTCCGGCCAGTCGACGGTCGGCGCGACCCATCTGATCAAGATCGCGGTCGAGGCGGCGATCGGCAAGCGCGAGGCGGTCGGCGTCTATGGCACCGACTTCCCGACCCGCGACGGGACCGGCGTGCGTGACTATATCCATGTCTCGGACCTCGCCGCCGCGCATGTCGCCGCGCTGGAGCTGCTGGTCGCGCAGCCGGGTGAGAGCCATACGCTCAACTGCGGTTACGGCCGGGGCTTCTCGGTCCTCGAAGTGCTCGACGCGGTCGACCGGGTGACCAACCACCGCATCGAACGCCGCATGGAGGGCCGCCGCGCGGGCGATCCGGCCGAGCTGGTCGCCGACAATAGTGCGATCCTGGCCGCCCTGCCCTGGCGGCCCGAGCGCGACGATCTCGACGGGATCGTCCGCGATGCGCTCGCCTGGGAGCGCAAGCTGGCCGAGATGGGCCGCTGACCCCGATGCGGCTGCGCTCGCTGCTGTTCGTGCCCGGCGACCGGCCGGACCGGATGGCCAAGGCGCTGGGTCTGGGCGCGGACGCGCTGATCCTCGACCTGGAGGATGCGGTTGACCCCGACGCGAAACCCGCCGCGCGACAGGCGGTGGCAGCGTTCCTGGCCCAGCCCCGGGATCACGGCGTGCAGCTGTTCGTGCGGATCAACCCGATCGACGGGCCGCTGGCGACGGAGGACCTGGCCGCGATCCTGCCCGCCCGGCCCGACGGCATCGTCCTTCCCAAGGCGGAGGGGCTGGTCAGCCTGCACGCACTGGCGGCGCGCGGGGTGGCGCATATCCCCATCCTGCCCATCGTCACCGAAACCCCGACCGCCCTGTTCCGGCTGGGCGAATATGCGGGCTCCAGCCTGCCGCTCGCAGGGCTCACCTGGGGCGCGGAGGACCTGCCCGCCGCGATCGGTGCGACTACGGCGCGCGAGGCGGACGGCAGCTATACCGCCCCCTATCAGCTCGCCCGTTCGCTGACCCTGTTCGCCGCCCATGCCGCGGGCACCGCCGCGATCGAGACGGTCTATCCCGATTTCCGTGATCTGGACGGGCTGGCCGCCTATGCCGCGCGGGGTCAGCGGGACGGCTTTACCGGCATGATGGCGATCCATCCGGCGCAGGTGCCGGTCATCAACGCCGCCTTCACCCCCTCGGACCAGGATATCGCCCGCGCCCGGGCGATCGTCGACCTGTTCGCCGCGAACCGCGGCGCGGGCGCGCTACAGCTGGACGGCAAGATGGTCGATGCGCCGCACCTGAAGGCGGCACAGGCGCTACTCGCCCGCGCGCGCGCCTGAGGCTTTGGCCCAAGAGGTGCGCGCGGCGGCAGTCGCCCACCACCATCCCAGCGCCCAGAGCGTGCCGAAGCACCAGCCCGCCGCGACGTCCGACGGCCAGTGCACGCCCAGATAGACCCGACTGACCCCGATCGCGCCGACCAGCACCACGGCCAGCAGCACGATCATATGACGCAACCGCCGGTTCCGCGTCGCCTGGGTCGCGAGCGCCGCCAGCGTCAGATAGACCATGGCTCCACCCGCCGCATGGCCGCTGGGAAAGCTGGCATTATGGACATCGACCCAGTGCGGCACCAGGTCGGGCCGGGTGCGTGCGACCAGATGCTTGACCAAGGTAACGACCGCGCCGCCGCTGATCCCCGCCGCCACCGTCGCGATCGCCGTCAGCCACCAGCCGCGCGCCAGCAGCAATAGCGCCGCGCCCGCGACCATCAGGATCAGCACCGGCACGCTGCCCAGCGCGGTGAAATCGACCGCCACCGCCCTGAGCGCGGTCGACTGGGCATGTGCCCGCAATCCGGTCAGGATCGCGCGATCCCAGGCAAAGGGCCAGTGATCGACCAGCAAGCCCACCACCAGCAGCAACGCCAGCGCCGCGCCCCCGGCCGCCAGTCCCCGCAAGGCCAGAGGTAGGCTCGCCAGCCCCGGCGACTCGGCCGCCTGCGATTCGGTGGAAAGCGCCAAGTCGTTTTCAAGCGATTCGTGCGGCTTCATGACTTCGGAACTTCCATGGCGATGCTGTGACGATGCCTAGGGTAAAGCGCAAGCTCGGGCCCTGATCGTCTCGGAAAAACCGGCCTATTTCAGCGCGTTCTAAACCCGGGTACTTATCGATCTCTTCGTTCGATCACGGTCATTCGAAAAACGGGTTTGTCAGGCCGATTCTTTTGATGCAGAAATGTCCTACACCGGCACAAAGATCGGTGGGAGAGGAATGCCAAACCATGGACGAACACGCCATCCTACCTATCAATCGCCTGTTGATTCTGACGTTCGGCGCTGTCGTGAGTTGGCTGGCGGTGGGCGGCGTTGCGCTCGGTGCCTCCGCGCTGGTCAAACAGCTGCTCTGATCGACCTTTTCACTTTCCCCACGGCATAACAGGATCGGTCGCTCCTCTGGTCGAGCGGCCGATTTCCGCGCATGATCGGAATGGCATGACGCGCGGCGTCCGCATGGGGACGAATCTGCAGCGATGCTTCCCCGCGACGGTGGGTTCGCCGCCTACCATGATGAGCCTTTAGAATGGCTGATTTTGGTCAATCCGCACACTGTTGCTGGTGTGAATACTTCCGCCCGTGCTCTCAGAAAATTCTCCACATTGTGTGTTGGGGGGAGGGTAAATATTCGCTGTACCAAGCGATCTATCATAACAGGCGCTGACTGATAGAATCGAACGCTCGCGGCTTGACGAGGCTTCACCATGCCCTGTGGCCGCCGCAGTTCAGCGAACTCATACACTTCGATGCAGAAACCAAACACCAAGGTGCAGACCGTCATCGATGTGCAACTCGCCTTGACTGGCGACCTAGGGTCCAAACCCAATCAGCATCTTGAGTGGTGACAGTTTTCCTGATTCACTGGCGTGTGGATCAGGAGGAATGAGGCCTGTCCCTTATAAACA
>NZ_LDTE01000097.1 GCF_001476905.1 Sphingomonas sanguinis
GGAGGGGGAGCAATGACAGCGGGAGGGGAGAAGATAGAGCCCCGCTTCCCCCTCCTACCGCAATCCGCTAACCGGGCCGACATGGCCTTTTATCACCCGCTCCTCTTCGCGCTCGATGCCGAGCGCGCCCATGGTCTGACGGTCGCGATGCTGTCGCGCTGGGGCGCACTCGGCGCACCGATTGGAGCAGACCCGGCACGCTATCCGCGCCTTGCGACCACGGTCGCGAGGATCGACTTCGCCAACCCGCTGGGGCTGGCGGCCGGAGTCGACAAGAATGGCGAGGCGATCGACGGCTTTTTCGGCCTGGGCTTCGGCATGGTCGAAATCGGCACGCTGACCCCCAAGTCCCAGCCCGGCAATCCCAAGCCCCGCCTGTTCCGGCTGGTCGAGGACAAGGGCGTGGTCAACCGCTACGGTTTCAACAATGGCGGACTGGATGCGGGGCTGGCGCGGGTGAAGGCCGCCAAGCGCAAGGGCGTGCTGGGCATCAATGTCGGCGCGAACAAAGATGCCGCCGACCGCATCGCCGATTATCGCCACGGCGTGACTCAGGCGGCACCGATCGCCGACTATGTCACGATCAACATCTCCAGCCCCAACACGCCGGGCCTGCGCGACCTGCAACATGGCGCCGCGCTGGCCGAATTGCTGGCCGCGTCGCGTGAGGCGGCGGGCCGTGTGCCGCTGTTCCTGAAGGTCGCCCCCGACCTCGACCCCGCCCAGATCGACGAGATCGCGCGCGCTGCGATCGACAACCGGCTGGACGCGATCATCATCGGCAACACCACCATCACCCGGCCGGACGTGAAGAGCGCCAACGCCGCCGAGACCGGCGGGCTGTCGGGCCGTCCGCTGGCCCCGCTCGCCCGTGCGCGCCTCGCCGATTTTCGCAAGGCCACCGGGACCGCGATGACGCTGATCGCAGCGGGCGGCATCGACTCCGGTGCAGAGGCCTATGCCCGCATCCGCGCCGGGGCGAGCCTGGTCCAGCTCTATTCGGCGCTGGTCTATGAGGGGCCCGGCCTCGCCGCACGCATCCTCGCCGATCTCAATGCACTGCTCACCCGCGACGGCTTTGCCAGCGTGGCGGAGGCCGTCGGCGCCTGACGTTACGGCTTGGCGCGGGGCGAGGCTTGCCGCTAGGGTCGCGGCCATGAAGCACTGGCTCTTGTCCGTCGCGGCGCTCGCGCTGCCGCTCGCCGCGCCCGTTGAGGCGCGCCAGCCCGCCGCCAAGGCTCCCGCCACCGGCATGGTCAGCGCCGCCGACCCCCGCGCCGCCGCCGCCGGGGTGGAAATCCTGCGTGCAGGCGGCAGCGCGACCGATGCCGCCATCGCGACGATGCTGGCGCTGAACGTGGTCGAGCCGCAAAGCTCCGGTATCGGCGGCGGCAGCTATTGGGTGCGCCATGACGCGCGCGGCACCAATACGATCGACGCGCGCGAAACCGCGCCGATGGCCGCCACGCCCGACTGGTTCTACGGCCCCGATGGCCGCCCGCTCAGCCATGCCGATGCCGTGCCCGGCGGGCGCAGCGTCGGCGTGCCCGGCGCGCTGCGCGGCATGGCGCTGGCCCATGCGCAAGGCGGCAAGCTGCCCTGGGCGCGGTTGTTCCAGCCCGCGATCCGGCTGGCGCGCGACGGCTTCAAGCTGACCCCGCGCCTCCAGACCGCGCTGACCCGCTATGGCGGCCATGTCGACGCCGCCACCCGCGCCCGGCTGACCGGCCCCGACGGGCAGGTGCTCCCGCTCGGCAGCGTCATCCGCAATCCCGAACAGGCCGCGCTGCTGGAGCGGATCGCCAAGCTCGGCCCCGACAGCTTCTATGTCGGCCCTCAGGCGCAGAATCTGGTGACGACCGTCAACACCGCCCAGCGCAATCCGTCGAAGATGACGACCGGCGACCTCGCCAGCTACACCGCCAAGCCGCGCCCGCCGCTTTGCGCCACCTATCGCGGCTATCGGATTTGCAGCATGGGGCCGTCCTCGGGCGGCGGATCGACGATGCTGTCGATCCTGAAGCTGCTCGAACGTTTCGACATGGCCAGGCTGGGCAAGGATTCGCCGGTCGCCTGGCATCTGTTCGCCGAGGCCTCGCGCCTCGCCTATGCCGACCGCGACATGTATCTGGGCGATCCCGATTATGTCCAGGTGCCGATCAAGGGGCTGTTCGACCCGGCCTATATTGCCAGCCGTTCGGCGCTGATCTCGCCCGACCGGACCATGGCGTCGGTCTCTCCGGGCACGCCGCCCGGTGCACCGCCGCGCGTGCGGGCGCCGGTCAGCGAGGTGCCGGGCACCACCGACCTCGTCACCGTGGATAGCGCAGGCAATGTCGCCGAGGTCACGACCACCGTCGAGGGCTCGTTCGGATCGGGCCTGTCGGTCGACGGGACGATGCTGAACAACGAGCTGACCGATTTCGACATCGTGCCGGTCAAGGACGGCGATCTGGTCGCCAACCGGGTCGAGGGCGGCAAGCGCCCGCGCAGCTCGATGTCGCCGACCATCGTCTATGGCCCCGACGGCAAAGTCCGCCTGGCGATGGGGGCTGCGGGTGGCTCGACCATCATCGCGCAGGTCGCCAAGGCGATCATCGGCGTCATCGACTGGAAGTTGAGCGCGCAGGATGCGATCGCGCAAGGCCTGCTATTCGCGCCCTATAAGGTGGCGACGGTCGAACAGGGCACATCGCTGGAGGCACTGGTCCCCGGCCTGCAGGCGCTGGGCGAGACGGTGGTCGTCGCGCCGATGGGGCTGAAGGCCAATGCCATCGAGCGGGTCGGCGACCGCTGGGTCGGTGCCGCCGATCCGCGCAGCGAAGGCGTCGCGATCGACGTGAGCGGCCGGACCAGCGCGATCACCCGCGTCGGCGACAAGCCAGGTCGCCCGGCGGAATAACCCTTACGATACGACAACAAAGAGCCCAATCGCGCGTTACGTCCAGCGATACGGGCCGGTGGGAGAGGCACCATGCGTACGCTCGAATATTTCCCCAATCTCGTCACCATGTTCTTCAGGCGTGCCGCCGAGAAGGGAAACGCCCCCTTTCTGTGGCGCAAGGAGGCCGGAGCCTGGCAGTCGATCAGCTGGGCCGAGGCCGCGCGCCAGGTCGCCAGTCTGGCGGCCGGACTGAAGGCGACCGGGCTGCAACGCGGCGACCGGGTGATGCTGGTATCGGAAAACCGCCCCGAATGGTGCATCGCCGACCTCGCCATCATGGCGGCGGGCTGTGTCACCGTGCCGACCTACACCACCAATACCGAGCGCGATCACACCCATATCATCGAGAATTCGGGGGCGCGCGCGATCATCGTGTCGACTCAGAAACTGGCGGCGACGCTGATGCCCGCCGCGCTCCGCTCCAACCATGTCCAGACGGTCATCGGGTTCGAGCCGCTGAAGCTCGGGCCGTCGCACATCGACTGCCGCCAATATGACGCGATGATCGCCGCGCATCCGACCGATCCGGCAATGGCGGCGACGCAGGCCGATTTCACCCGCGAGGACCTGGCCTGCATCATCTATACCTCGGGCACCGGCGGCGCGCCGCGCGGGGTGATGCAGCATCATGGCGCGATCCTGCACAATTGCGCCGGATGCAGTGCGATCATCGAGGAGGATTTCGGCTGGGGGGACGAGGTGTTCCTGTCCTTCCTGCCCCTCTCCCATGCCTATGAACATACCGGGGGCCAGCATTTCCCCATCTCGCTGGGCGGCCAGATCTATTATGCCGAAGGGCTCGACAAGCTCGCCGCCAATATGGAGGAGGTCGGGCCGACGATCATGTTCGTCGTCCCCCGCCTGTTCGAGGTGCTGCACACCCGCATCGCCAAGGCGATCGAGAAAAAGGGCGGATTGGGTGCCAAGCTGCTTGAACAGGCGCAGACGCTCGGCCGCCGCAGCTATGACGGTCGACTGCGCCTGATCGACCGGCCCGCGCAGCTGGCGGTCAACACGCTGTTCAAGCCCAAGATCGCCAAGCGATTCGGCGGTCGGCTCAAGGCGATGGTATCGGGCGGCGCACCACTCAACCCCGAGATCGGGCTGTTCTTCCATTCGATCGGCCTTACCCTGCTCCAGGGCTATGGCCAGACCGAGGCTGCGCCGGTCATCGCCTGCAACCGCCCCAAGTCGGGCGTGCGCATGGACACGGTCGGCCCGCCTCTGCCCGATACCGACGTGCGGATCGCCGAGGATGGCGAGATCCTGGTGCGCGGCGAGCTGGTCATGCACGGTTATTGGCGCAACCCGGTCGAGACCGAGCGGGTGCTCAAGGACGGCTGGCTCCATACCGGCGATATCGGCGAATTCGACGCGGCCGGGCGCCTGCGCATCACCGACCGCAAGAAGGACCTGATCATCAACGACAAGGGCGAGAATGTCGCCCCCCAGAAGGTCGAGGGCATGCTGACCCTGCAACCCGAGATCGGGCAGGCGATGATTGCGGGCGATCGGCGTCCCTATATGGTCGCGCTGATCGTGCCCGATGCGGAATGGACCGCCGAATGGTGCGCGAAGTCGGGCACGGGCTGCAACCGCGCGGCGCTGGACGACGATCTGGACTTTCGCGCGGCGATCTCCTCGGCGATCGACCGGGTGAACCGCGACCTGTCGGTGACCGAGCGTATCCGCCGCTTCATCATCGCCGACGAACCCTTTGCGATCGAGAACCAGCAACTGACCCCATCGCTGAAGATCCGCCGCCACGTCCTGCGTGAGGTCTATGGCGAACGGCTGGACGCGCTCTACAAGAATTGACCCGATCCTCCCCGGCACGGGGAGGTGGCAGGCCGGAGGCCTGACGGAGGGGGATTGCCATAAAGGACGTCCCCTGCGGCAATCCCCCCTCCACCATGCTGCGCATGGTCCCCCCTCCCCGGACCGGGGAGGAATGTGATCGGCTCCTCATAATCATCTCAAAACGAATCGTTGTGTAAACACAACACATCATATAGCTTGCCCATATGCACAACCGCATCGCCCTTTTCCGCAACGACCGCAACGTATCGCGGCGCGAGCTGGCGGAAGCGGTCGGCGTCAATCCGCAGACGATCGGTTATCTCGAACGCGGCGACTATAAGCCCAGCCTGGAACTGGGCCTGAAGATCGCCGCCTATTTCGACGCGCCGGTCGAGCTGGTCTTCTCCCTCTCCCCCTTCCCCTCGCTGACCGACGCGCTGCGCCGGGATGGAGATTCGTGATGCGCCATGACGCCCGCTTCGAGCCGCTGGAGCCAGCAATCCCCACGACGGCGCTGACGTCACTGTTCACGGCGCTGCCCGCCTCTTCGCCGAAATCGCCATTCCCTTGCCGCAGGAGGACGCCGCATGACCGGCTATCGCGACGGATATGATTTTCGCAAATGGTATGCCGCCAGCCTGAAGGAGCGTCCGCGTCGCTACTGGGTCCGCTGGGCGTTGGCCGGGGCGACTATGGTCGCGCTGACCGCGACGGCGCTGTACAGGACGGACGACCATCCGCCGCTGTTCCTTTCGTTCCTGCCGGGCTTCGTCATCGGCTTTTCGCCTTTCGCGCGAGACAGCTGGGCCGCCGACAAGGGCCTGGGCGTGTATGACGAGTTCGAGCATGCCGCGCTGCTGCGCGCCACCGCCCGCGCCTTTGCCGCCTATATCGCCCTCGTCGCGCTTCTGGTCAGCTGGATGATCACCGCGCCCGGCCTGGGCTGGCCGGTGCCGACCCGGCCGATGCAGTGGACCGGCTGGCTCGTCACCCTGCTGGTCATCGGCATCAGCCTGCCCGCGACCTTTGCCGAGTTCATGGTCCCGATGCCCGATGCCGAGGACGAGACGCTATGACCAACCAGCGATTCTTCGCGCGACTCGATACCATGGTCGATTGGACGGGCATCCCCGCACTGGCCAAGGGCACACCGAAACGTCGGCCGCTCCGCTGGCCCGCGACACTCGCGCTGGCGCTGGCCTTTGGCGGCTATGGCTTTTCGGTGGTCCACGCGATGGGCTTCCCCGCCGCTTCGCTGGGCTATGGCATAGAGATGCTGGGGTTCGCGATCGGTTGCTTCGTCCAGATATGGGGACCGCTGAAGCCCTTTGGCGGCATGGAGCGGGCCGACGAATGGGACCAAGCGGTTCGGGCGCGGGCCTATCTGGTGACCTTCGCGGTGTTTGCCGTCACGACGATGATCGCGCTGGCGCTGATGATGGGTGCCCTCGCCTTCGACTATCCCCGAGAGGCGGTTATGCAGGGCGGTGCGCAGACCCTGTTCCTGCTGTTCGCCATCCTCAACGCCATGCCGACCGCCCATGCGAGCTGGTCGGTGCGATGGCAGCGGGACGGCGATCAGGCCGACTGAGCCTATCCGCCGTGTCGTCTGAACGGCGGCGAAGCCCTCCCTATCACCGACAGGGAGGGCAAATGGATCACGCCGGGGTCAGCAGGCCTTCCTTGGCGATCTTGTCGCGCCAGACCAGCGGGGCCAGGGTGTGGACGTTCTGGCCTTCGGAATCGACTGCGACGGTGACGGGGAAATTCTCCACGTCAAACTCGTAGATCGCCTCCATGCCCAGATCCTCGAAGCCGACGACCTTCGATCCCTTGATCGCGCGGGCGACCAGATAGGCCGCGCCGCCGACCGCCATCAGATAGGCGGACTGATATTCGCGGATCGCGTCGGTCGCTGCGGGCCCGCGCTCGGCCTTGCCGACCATCGCCAGCAGGCCCTGGTCGAGCATCATGCGGGTGAACTTGTCCATGCGCGTCGCGGTCGTCGGGCCCGCCGGGCCGACCACTTCCTCGCCGACCGGATCGACCGGGCCGACATAATAGATCACCCGGCCCTTGAACTCGACCGGCAGTTCCTCGCCGCGGTCGAGCATGTCCTTGATCCGCTTATGCGCGGCGTCGCGCCCCGTGAGCATCTTGCCGTTGAGCAGCAGCCGGTCGCCATGCTTCCAGCTCTTCACCTCTTCGGGCGTCAGCGTGTTCAGGTCGACGCGCTTGGCGGCTTGCAGGTCGGGCTTCCAGTCGACCTTCGGCCATTCCTCCAGCTTGGGCGCCTCCAGATAGACCGGGCCCGAGCCGTCCAGCGTGAAGTGCGCATGGCGGGTCGCGGCGCAATTGGGGATCATCGCGACGGGCTTGGACGCGGCGTGGGTCGGCCAGTCGAGGATCTTGACGTCGAGGATGGTGGACAGGCCGCCCAGTCCCTGCGCGCCGATGCCCAGTGCGTTGACCTTGTCGAACAGCTCGATACGCAGCGCCTCGATATCGTTGCGGGGGCCGCGTTCCTTCAGCTGCCCCATGTCGATCGCGCCCATCAGCGATTCCTTGGCGAGCAGGACCGCCTTCTCGGCGGTGCCGCCGATGCCGATGCCGAGCATGCCCGGCGGGCACCAGCCCGCGCCCATTTGCGGCACCATCTCCAGCACCCAATCGACGATCGAGTCGGACGGGTTCATCATCTTGAACTTCGACTTGTTCTCCGACCCGCCGCCCTTGGCCGCGACGTCGACCGTCACCTTGTTGCCCGGCACCATCTCGACATGCAGGACGCTGGGCGTGTTGTCCTTGGTGTTGCGGCGGGTGAAGGCGGGGTCGGCGAGGATCGAGGCGCGCAGCTTGTTTTCGGGGTGGAGATAGGCGCGGCGCACGCCCTCATCGACGACTTCCTGAAGCGAGCGGTCGCCCGACAGGCGGCAGTCCTGGCCCCATTTCACGAAGACCGTGACGATGCCGGTGTCCTGGCAGATCGGGCGATAGCCCTCCGCGCACATGCGGCTGTTGGTCAGGATCTGCGCAATGGCATCCTTGGCCGCCGGGCTCTTCTCGGCCTCATAGGCCTTACCCAGCGCACGGATATAATCCATCGGGTGATAGTAGCTGATGAACTGGAGCGCGTCGGCCACGCTCTCGATCAGGTCGGTGTCGCGGATCAGGGTCGTCATGGGGTGGCCTTTTGCGACAGCGGGGCCGCGCACGCAACGCCCGTCGTTCACCGGTTCTGCGATTCGCGATGATGCCATGCTTCAATCAATCTTAACCTCGATTCGCGAGGGTCGGTCGAACCCCAGTGGAACCGCGATATCCTCATGCCGTCCGCCACCGACCGAATCCCCTTTCTGGCCCTGATCGGTCTCGTCGAGGACAATGACGAGCTGCTGATCTCGTTGCACCTCGATCGGTTGAAGAGGCTGTGTCGGACATGGCCGCTGGCGATCCTGCAGAATCTCGTCACGGTGGCGATCATCGCGGGCTTCGGCGCGCTGAGCGATCCCCGGCCGGTGCTGATCGAAAAGGCCATCGGCTGCACGGCCATGATGCTGGGCACGGTGGCATTCGGCATCGTCCTGTGGCGGGGCCAATCGCGGCAATGGCCCTTTTACCGGTTCAAGCAATGGCTGAGCGTGATGGGTCTGGTCCTGTCGCTCACCACGGCGCCGCTGCTGCTGATCCTGACCGGGTCGCAGTCCGGCAGCCACGGATGGGCCTCGGCACTGGCGCTGATCTGCGCGATGTGGTCGATGGCGGCGATGCTGAACCCGGTGCGCGGCGCGCTGCTCGGCTATTCCTTCGGCTTTGCGTTCCTGGCGCCGATCGCCGCGCTGGCCTGGGGCGTGCCCGTCCTGCCCGTGCTGGCCGCCGTCACGCCGCCGCTGCTGTTCCTGGTGCTGAAGGCGCAGCGCCTGGGCCGGGTGGACTATGATGCGGCACGCGCGCGGGCCCGCGAGTTCGGCCAGGGGCAACAGGCGGTCAAGATGATCGCCGAGTTCGAGGAACATGGCACCGGCTGGTTCTGGGAAACCGATCGCCAGGGACGGCTGACCTATCTGTCGAAGAAGGTCGCCGACGATCTGGTCGGGCCGGACGGCGACTATCACGGCCATGCGCTGACCGAGCTGTTCCACATGGATTCCACCGCGCCGGGCAGCGAACGCACCCTGTCCTTCCACATGGCGTCACGCACCAGCTTTTCCGACTATACGGTCTGTGCGGTGGCGGGCGGCCCCGCCGTCGCCGATCGCTGGTGGTCGATTTCGGGGCGGCCGATCATCGACAGCATCGGCCGGTTCCGCGGCTTTATCGGATCGGGGTCCGACCTGACCGAAAAGCGCCGGTCGGAGGCGGAGATCACCCGACTGGCGCTGTTCGACAGCCTGACCGGCCTGGCCAATCGCCAGCGCATGAAGCTGTCGCTCGACAAGACGTTGAAACAGTCGGTCAGCCCCTATCGCCCGACCGCCTTGTTCCTGATGGACCTGGACCGGTTCAAGGCGGTCAACGACACGCTCGGCCATCCGGCAGGCGACCTGTTGCTGCAGCTGGTCGCGCGGCGGCTGGAACAGGTGGTGGGCGATGTCGGGCTGGTCGGGCGCCTGGGCGGCGACGAGTTCCAGATCCTGCTGCCCGGTATCGACTCGCGCGACCGGCTGGCCAGCCTCGCCAAGGAGATCATCGTCACCCTGTCGCGCCCCTATGACGTGCACGGCAACGAGGTGACGATCGGCTGTTCGATCGGCATCGCCATCGCGCCGGAGGACGGCGCGGATTCGCAGACCCTGATCCGCAACGCCGACCTTGGCCTCTATGCCGCCAAGGGCGACGGGCGCGGCGTCCACCGTTTCTATGCCGAGGCGATGCTGGAAGGCGCGCGCAGCCGCAAGCGGATGGAGGAGGATTTGCGCGTCGCCATCGCGCAAGGGCAGTTCCACCTCGCCTATCAGCCCGTCGTGTCGACCCGCGATGCGATGATCGTCGGCTATGAGGCGCTGCTGCGCTGGCGTCACCCGACCCAGGGCGACATCTCGCCCGCGCAATTCGTGCCGATCGCCGAGGAGTGCGGGCTGATCGAGCAGATCGGCGAATGGGTGATGCGTACCGCCTGCCTGGAGGCGGCGAGCTGGCCCCGCCCCGCGCGCGTCGCGGTCAACGTCTCGTCGATCCAGTTCGCCAAGCCGCATCTGCCCGCTCTCGTTTCTCAGGCGCTGGCGCAATCGGGGCTGGAGCCGTCGCGGCTGGAGCTGGAGATCACCGAAAGCGTGTTCCTGAACGACAATCAGGAGTCGGACCGCAAATTCGCTGCGCTCAAGGCGCTGGGCGTCCGCCTGGCGCTCGACGATTTTGGCACCGGCTATTCCTCGCTCGGCTATCTGCGCCGCGCGCCGTTCGACAAGATCAAGATTGACCAGTCCTTCGTCCACGGCGCGATCCGCGCCGGCAGCCGCAACGCCGCGATCATCCGTGCGATCGTGACGCTGGCCGACACGCTGGGCATGGAGACGACCGCCGAGGGCGTCGAGATTCAGGATGAGATCGAGCTGATCCGCGACCTGGGGTGCAGCCACATCCAGGGCTATGTCTATGGCAAGCCCGCCGGATCGGACGAAGTGCACCGGATGCTGCGCGATCGCGAGGGCCGCGCCGAGCCGGTCGGCCTGAAATCCAATCGCCGCCCGCGCATGAAGATCCTGCGCACCGCCCAGGTCATGTCGGGCACCGCGACGATCGATGTGCGCATCCGCGACATGTCGACGACCGGCGTGATGATCGAGGGGCTGCCCCCCGCCTATATCGTATGCGGCGCGGCGATCGGCATCCGCCTGGGCGCGGACCGCCCCTTGCGCGGCTATATACGCTGGGAGCGCGAGGGGCGGGTCGGCATCGCCTTCGCCACGCCGCTGGCCGAGGATCACCCCTGGCTGGAAGGCGACGATAACCACGACCATCACCGCCAGTCTGCGTGATGCCGCTCCCGCTGCAAGGCTAGGATTTACATCGGGATAGGAAACTGCCTCCCGCACGTTCGCGGCGTCATGACTGTTTCCGCCCCGACGCCCGAAGGCGCTTCGCCCCGCATCCCCGCGCTCAGTATTGTCTTCGGTTACGGCCCGGTGCTCGTCCTGCCGCTGGCCGCACTGGCCGCCTGGACGGGGGCGCCGCTGGCCTTGCTGATCGGCCAGATATGGGGCGCGGCCATCCTGATCTTTCTGGCGGGCGTGGCGCGGGGGCTCAGCTTCTTCACGCCGGGCGGGCCGCACCGGTCGCAGATGCTGGTCATGGGATTGCGCTTCACCTTGGGGCTGCTCGCCCTGATCGCCGGGCCGTTGACGGCGTTCGTGCTGCTGATCCTGGGCTATGCGTCGATCGCGGTGACCGATCCCTGGACGGCCCGCTGGGGCGGAGCGCCCGAGCATTTCGCACGGCTGCGGCCACCGCAAATGGCGGTCGCGCTGGTCGGCCTGATCGCGCTGCTCCTATTGTCATTCGGTTAATCGCAACCGCCTAAAAAAATTTTTAGGGGCTTGCGCTTCGCGAACCCCGCAGACATCCGTGCGTCGCGGCTTTTCGAGCGCCTGACGCAAGCGTCATTCGTCGCAACCAACCCGCTCCCCATGCTTTAGGCTCTTGCGGTCCCGCCCGGGATTTTCCACTATGGATTGTGGAAGAGGTCGGGGGCGGCCCCAAGCACTGGTAGGACAGGGACAAAGACCGGACACCGGAAACGGCGTCTCGTCCGACCCTCTGCCCGGATCGCGACGTACGCGGCGCGGGGTGTTACGGGGCATGATGCCGACTCGAACGGAACAAGAACAAAGGAGCGGCATCGATGATGGATTTCAGGGATAGCCGGGATAGCGACATGACGACTGATATGCTTGAGAAAATGGCCGCCGACACGGTAGCCGCGCCTGCCCCGACGCCCGCCGATACCAAGTCGGTGCGCCCGCAACCCTATCCGGTCGAGGTCGACCATGCGCGCGATGCGCGGCTGACCGATTTCGGCAAGGAAACGCTGAACGACCGCTACCTCCTGCCCGGCGAAAGCTATCAGGACCTGTTCGTGCGCGTCGCCTCGGCCTATGCCGACAATGCCGAGCACGCCCAGCGGCTGTACGACTATATCTCGAAGCTGTGGTTCATGCCCGCCACGCCGGTCCTGTCGAACGGCGGCACCGGTCGCGGCCTGCCGATCAGCTGCTACCTGAACTCGGTGCCCGACAGCCTGGACGGCATCGTCACCACCTGGAACGAGAATGTGTGGCTGGCGTCGCGCGGCGGCGGCATCGGCACCTATTGGGGCAATGTGCGCGGCATCGGCGAGCCGGTGGGTCTTAACGGCAAGACCAGCGGCATCATCCCCTTCGTCCGCGTGATGGACTCGCTGACGCTGGCGATCAGCCAGGGTTCGCTGCGTCGCGGCTCGGCCGCCTGCTATCTCGACATCTCGCACCCCGAGATCGAGGAGTTCCTGGAAATCCGCAAGCCCAGCGGCGACTTCAACCGCAAGGCGCTGAACCTCCATCACGGCGTGCTGATCCCCGACGCCTTCATGGAGGCGGTGCGCGACGGCGCCGAATGGCATCTCAAGAGCCCCAAGACCGGCGAGGTCCGCGCGACCGTCGACGCGCGCGCGCTGTTCCAGAAGCTGGTCGAGACCCGTCTGGCGACCGGCGAGCCGTACATCGTCTTCGCCGACCATGTGAACAAGAACATGCCCAAGCATCACCGCGAGCTGGGGCTGAAGGTGTCGACGTCGAACCTGTGTTCGGAAATCACCCTGCCGACCGGCATCGACCATAAGGGCAAGGACCGCACCGCCGTCTGCTGCCTGTCGTCGCTGAACCTGGAAACCTGGGACGAGTGGAAGGACGACAAGCAGTTCATCGAGGACGTGATGCGTTTCCTCGACAATGTCCTGCAGGACTATATCGAGCGCCATGAGCCGGGCATGGAGCGCGCCGCCTATTCCGCCAGCCGCGAACGCTCGGTCGGCCTGGGCGTGATGGGCTTCCACAGCTTCCTCCAGGCGCGTGGCATTCCCTTCGAGGGGGCGATGGCCAAGTCGTGGAACCTGCGCATGTTCAAACATGTCAGCGCCCAGGTGAACCAGGCGTCGATGACCCTGGCGGTCGAGCGCGGGCCCTGCCCCGACGCGGCCGATGTCGGCGTGATGGAACGCTTCAGCTGCAAGATGGCGATCGCGCCGACCGCGTCGATCAGCATCATCTGCGGCGGCACCAGCGCGTGCATCGAACCGATCCCGGCGAACATCTATACCCACAAGACGCTGTCCGGTTCGTTCGTCGTGAAGAACCCCTATCTGGAAAAGCTGCTGATCGAGAAGGCGAAGAACGCGGACTCGGTCTGGAACTCGATCCTCGAGCATGGCGGCTCGGTCCAGCATCTCGACTTCCTGTCCCAGGAGGAAAAGGACACGTTCAAGACCTCGTTCGAGATCGACCAGCGCTGGCTGCTCGAACTGGCGGGTGACCGCACGCCTTATATCGACCAGGCGCAGTCGCTGAACCTTTTCATCCCGGCCGATGTGGAAAAGTGGGACCTCCTCATGCTCCACTTCCGCGCGTGGGAGCTGGGCATCAAGTCGCTCTATTATCTCCGCTCGAAGTCGGTGCAGCGCGCCGGGTTCGCCGGGTCGGGCGGCGTCGAGGCCGACAATACGATCAGCGCACCGAAGTTCGAGATCGGGGAAACGACCGATTATGACGAATGCCTGGCGTGTCAGTGAGGTGATGACCGCCTACGGGAAGGCACATAATGACCCATCGTCCTTCCTCACCTCCCTCTCCCCTTGTGGGAGAGGGAAGGGGCCCGCGGCCAAAGGCCGTGGGAAGGGTGAGGGGCAATGCCCGGGGCTTGACCAAACGCCAGCTGCTGCCCGCGACGACCGTCACCCGCTCGCGTGAGCTGCGCCAGAATGCTGGTGATCCAGAACGGCGGTTATGGCGCGCGCTACGTGATGCTTTGCCGACCATGAAGTTTCGTCGTCAGGTCCCAATCGGACCATACCATGTGGATTTCTGCTCGCACGTGGCCCGAGTGATCGTCGAGGTCGACGGCGACGACCATGCGCTGAAACAGGAAAGCGATGCCCGGCGCACCCGCTTTCTCGAACACGAAGGTTACGACGTGATCCGTTTAGCCAATGCCGACGTGATGACCCAGCTCGACGGTGTCGTGACGGCGATCGGCGCGTGGATCGCCCATAAGCAAAAGGGCCGCCCGTGATGGACGGCCCCCTCACCCTCCCACGGCCTATGGCCGCGGGTCCCTCCCTCTCCCACAAGGGGAGAGGGAGTGGGAAATCACTCCGCCTCTTCGAACTCGTCGACGGCGTTCTGGGCGGTCGCCGACAGACGCACCGTGTTGCCTTCCACCTCGGCAACCAGGCCGATCGGCAGATAGTGATGCTTGGCGCCCTGCCCGTCCTGGGTCTGGGGGCTGTCGTTCTTGGTCAGCTTGATGCGGTCGCCCTCGACATGGTCGACGGTCCCGACATGGACGCCGTCCGCACCGACGACTTCCGCATGTTCCTTGATCTGGCTGACATCGACCATTGTTCGTCTCCTGTGTTGGGTTCGGGTTCGGAACGCGCCAGCCCGGAATTGGTCGCATGACAGGGGCCACGATCATGTACGGCGTTGCCGCCCTGTTAACCGGGATCGGTGCAACGCTTCTGCTGCAACTCCGCCGCCCGCAGTCGGACGAGGGCCGTTATGCCCGGCTGATCGCGGGCACCATGTTCGCCACGGGCGGGATCATTCTCGCCGGTTTTGCCACCGCTCTGCGCTCCTGGGCGAGCAGCGGCTGAACCGGCCTTCACCCTCTTCATCTCATTCGTACCCGGAGTAACCCCCATGTCCCTCCTTCAAGCCTCCAAGCAGTACAAGCCCTTTGAATATCCCTGGGCGTTCGAGTTCTGGAAGCGCCAGCAACAGCTCCACTGGCTGCCCGAAGAGGTGCCGCTGGGCGAGGATTGCCGCGATTGGGCGCAGAAGCTGACCGATCACGAGCGCAACCTGCTGACCCAGATCTTCCGCTTCTTCACCCAGGCGGACGTCGAGGTGCAGGACTGCTATCACGAGAAATACGGCCGGGTGTTCAAGCCGACCGAGGTCAAGATGATGCTGACCGCCTTCTCCAACATGGAGACAGTGCATATCGCGGCGTACAGCCATCTGCTCGACACGATCGGCATGCCCGAGAGCGAATATGGCGCCTTCCTCGAATATGCCGAGATGAAGGACAAGCACGACTATCTGCAGAAGTTCGGCGTCGACAATGACGAGGATATCGCGCGCACGCTGGCCATGTTCGGCGGCTTTACCGAGGGCGTGCAGCTGTTCGCGTCCTTCGCGATGCTGATGAACTTCCCGCGCTTCAACAAGATGAAGGGCATGGGCCAGATCGTCACCTGGTCGGTGCGCGACGAGTCGCTGCACTGCGAGGGGATCATCCAGCTGTTCCACGCCTTCACCAAGGAGCGCGGCTGCCTGACCAAGGCGGTGAAGGACGATATCGCCGACCAGTGCCAGACGACGGTGCGGCTGGAGGATAACTTCATCGATCTGGCGTTCGAGATGGGCCCGGTCAGCGGCATGACGGCCAAGGATATCAAGAAATATATCCGCTACATCGCCGACTGGCGCCTGGGCCAGTTGGGCCTGAAGCCGATCTACATGATCGACGAGCATCCCCTGCCTTGGCTGACCCCGCTGCTCAACGGCGTCGAGCACGCCAACTTCTTCGAGACGCGCGCGACGGAATATTCCAAGGCGGCGACGCGCGGCCAGTGGAACGACGTCTGGGACGCGTTCGACACCCGCCAGAAGGCGAAGGCCAACAAGGCCGCCAACGAAGAGCCGAGCGAAACTGGCGACATGTTCTCGGCCGCAGGCGTCGCGGCGGAGTAAATATGGCTACTTTTACCCAGCCACGCTATTCCCGCAAACAGGTGTCAAAGGCAGGCACCCGTATTGCAAATGGCGCTTCGAGTTTTGAAGACAGCTTAGTGCTTGAGAACTGGCGAGCGTCGCATGGCTGGGTGATTAATACATTTCAAGTCAACCTAAGGCGCCGCTCACGAGGAACGGATATCGTAGTTGGAACGCGTTTGAAGCGCCGCCCCACGATTATGAACAAACTTCAACGCTTCCCACAAATGCAGCTCGGACGGATGCACGACATCGCAGGATGTCGTGTTATCTTTCCTAACATAGCAAATCTGAATAGCTTTCGACAAAACGTTCATCGCGCTCGTTTCGCGCATACGCGCCGCAGCCTGGACGATAGCAAATGGAACTACATTCTTCATCCCAAGGACAATGGGTACCGGGGAATCCATGATGTTTACGAATATGAAAGCCGGTCGGCGGCGGCAGATCCTTGGAAAGGCTTACTGATAGAAATTCAGTATAGAACGCTTTTACAACATTCATGGGCAACGGCCGTGGAGGTGGCCGGGCTATTAACCCATAACAACCCAAAATTCGAGCAGGGCGCTCCAGAATTTATCGATTTTTTCGCAATTTCTAGCGAAATATTATCCAGAAAATACGAATCTATGCCATCATGCTTTCCAGATTTAAGTGACGCAGAATTACTAGAAAGATTCCATCACCTAGGGTCCAAACCCAAT
>NZ_LDTE01000098.1 GCF_001476905.1 Sphingomonas sanguinis
TGGGTTTGGACCCTAGAATAAACGCCGCTTTCCACCAACCTTCGCCGTTCCGAGGGGCCGATCGGGCTCGCTCAAGCAGCCGATCCGTTTATAATAAACGAGCGGCAGCTTTCGGGAAGCGAGAAGGCACGTGCGAACGGCAGGAATTGGGTCCTCTCAGCGGCTGAGTGCCCGGTTTCAACTTAGTCGGTTTCGGCCGCTTGGCTTGCGTACCGCATTCCCGTAACGCGCCGCTGGGGGAGATCACGCCTTTCCCGTTTCTCCGTCTTCACCCGGCAGTTTTGGGAAAGCGGACCTCGCGGGCGACCGTCAACATGATCGACGTGGCCCACTTGCCATCAATCGTTCCCAAACGGGAAGGCTGCCGCCAACCCTCACCCATCGGCGAGAACCGCGCGGTGGCCGACCAGGCGATCGATGAAATGCCGGGTCTTGGCCGGTACGAAGTCGCCGCCCTGATACATCGCATAGACGGCATAGCCCGGCAGCGACCAGTCGGACAGCAGCGGTACGAGGCTGCCGTCGGCGAGGTCGCGTTCGACCGCGAAGCGCGGGCTGACGGCGATCCCGGCCCCTTCCCTAAGCGCGACCTGCAATGCCAGCGTGGTGCTGGTGCCGAGCCGCGCGGTCGTATCGACCGTCCGGGTGCCGCTATCGTTGGTGAAGACGTAGCGCCGTCCCCGTCCTCGCGGTGCGTAGATCAGCATCGCATGGTCGGAAAGATCGTCCGGCGTCGTCGGCGTGCCTGCGCGGGCGAGATAGTCGGGCGCCGCGCACACAACATGGTCGATCGCACCGATCCGCCGTGCGACGAGGCTGCTGTCGGGCAGGCGATCGGCGATGCGAACGGTTACATCATATCCCTCACCGATCAGGTCGCGCCCGCGATCGTCCAGATCGACATGCACCGCGAGATCGGCGTGATCGCGCAGCATCGCCGACACGACCGGCATCAGCCGCACGACGCCATAGGTCAGCGGCGCGTTGACGCGCAGGATCCCACGCGGCCCATCCTCCGCGACGCGTGTTTCGGCCAGCGCGAGATCGTCGAGGATGCGGGTCGTGTCGGCGAGAAAGCGTTCGCCGGCTTCGGTCAGTGAGAAGCGTCGCGAGGTCCGCCGCAGCAGTTGGACGCCAAGCCGATGTTCAAGCGCCGCGACCTGCTTGCTGACACTCGCTTTCGACAAGCCGAGTGTGGCGGCCGCAGCGGCGAAGCCGCCCCGTTCGACCACGGCGCGAAACGCTTCCATCTCGGTCAGGCGGCTCATGATCGTTTCCCTGATGGCAACGCTGGGTCAATCAGCGGCAATATTGTTTCTACCAATTGGTAACATCAGGTTGCTGGGACAGGAAAGGAACCCGCCATGCAGTCTGCTTTCGCCTCCACATTCGCCTCACTGATCGCCGCACCGGCCACGGCGCGATGTGTCCAGCCCCCCGCCGTCGGCCACAGTGACAACGGTCCCGACGACGAACTTGGGCGGCTGTCGTGGAGGTACGATTGCGCCTTTATCGGTGGCTCGCTGGAGTTTCGGAGGGCAAGCGCCGCGCAGATCCGTCCCGTCGCCATCGCGCTGCGCCGTTGAGGGAGGCCGCACCATGACCCAGGCTCTTATCCAGCGCCGCAGCACCGGCCGCACCGTGCGTGCAGGCGGCATGACTGTCGAGTATCTCGCCACCAGCGACCGGACACATGATGCGATCGGCATCTATCGCATCGTCCTCGACCCCGCGTCTCCGGGTGCCGGCCCGCACTATCATGATCGCATGACGGAAACCTTCGAAGTCCATGCCGGCACGCTGGCGATGATGGTCGATGGCGTGCCGGTGGATGCCGGGCCAGGCGATTTCATCCTGATCCCGCCGGGCGTCGTCCATGCCTTCGCCAACCGGGGCGACGTACCGGCGGTCTTCACGCTCAGCTTCACGCCTGCCTTGAGCCGTGAAGGGTTTTTCGAGGGCATGGCGCAATTGAGCGATGCAGACCGGCTTGACGACACTGACGCGATGCTCGCGTTGATGGCGGGGTACGATCAGGTGCCGGTGGATGGCATCGCCGGTTGGACGCAGGCGGATTGATAGCTGAGCCGGATTGCCACCTTGGCGATCGAAGATCGCCGGGCGGCAATCCCATTTTGCGATCGGTTTCGAGAACCATTTTTCTTTCCCGATCCTTGATCCCGGTGGGAATGAAACCACGATCGCGATAGCAATCCTAAACGAGGCTATCGTGCAGGCGCGGCGAACGAAAAGGCTCGACCCGATTAGCGGCCACGAAGAAATCGATGGTTGCGCGCACCGCCGGACGCATCTGTCGCCGGCTGGCATGATAGATGAAGAAGCCTAGAAAGGGCGGACAATGTTCGGGGAACAGCTCGACCAGCCGCCCCGCCGCCAGATCGTCGGCCATGACGCTCTCGATCACGAACGCGATGCCGGCGCCATCGCATACCGCGCGCCGCAACAGCGCATCGTCGTTGACGATCAGGGTCTGCGGCAGCGCGTCGAGCACCAGATCCGCACCGCCGCGGGTCACTTCCCAACGATAGATGCCACCACCCAGCCGGCGGTGCAGGCAGCGGTGATCCGCCAGTTCCTCCAAGCTCGTCGGTCGCCCGTATCGCTTGAGATAGGCCGGCGCCGCCACCGCCGCCATCCGCAGCGGCCCGCCGATCCGCGTCGCGATCATGTCGGGACGCAACGTCTCGCCCAGCCGCACGCCGAGATCATAGCCTTCCGCCACCGTGTCGACGAACCGGTCGTCGATCACCAGATCGAGCGTGATGCCCGGATAGGCATCGACGAACGCGGCGAGATGCGGCGCGAACAGCGCGTGTGCCGAAAGGGGCGTCAGCGTGATCCGCACCGGGCCGGCGGGCGCGGCATCGCTGTCACGGGCGTCCGCGACTGCGGCATCAATCTCCCCAAGCGCGGGGCCGATGCGGTCGAGCAGGGCGCGCCCGGCATCGGTCAAGGCCAAGCTGCGCGTCGAACGGTTGAGCAGCCTTACGCCGAGAGCCGCTTCCAGTTCTGCCACCGCATGGCTCACCGCCGATGGGGACATCGCCAATGTCCTGGCTGCCGCCCGGAACCCGCCCGCCTGCACCACGGCGGCAAAGATGCTCAGGCGCGCCAGTCGCTCACGATCCATTGTCTCACCTCATCGAACGGCTTGTCCGATGAAAGCCGTCTAATCCGCACAATGGAATGGGCCAATATCGTCGCAGCAATCGGAAGAGGAGCAACGACGATGCAAAACCGCAAATTGGGTGAACTTGAGGTTTCGGCGATCGGCCTCGGCTGCATGGGGTTCACCGCCGCTTATGGCGGGCAGGACGAAGCGACGTCGATCGCCACGCTGCGCCATGCGGTCGAACGCGGCATCACCTTCTTCGACACCGCCGAAGTCTACGGCCCTTACGAGAATGAGGAGATCGTCGGGCGCGGGCTTAAGGCGGTGCGTGACCAGGTCGTGATCGCTACCAAGTTCGGCTTCGACATCGCGCCGGAGGGCGCGACGGGGTTCGAGCGGATGCGCGGCGCCGATGGCACGCCCGCCAATGCCCGCCACGCGATCGAGGGATCGTTGCGACGACTGGGCATCGACGTGATCGACCTCTTCTATCTACACCGCCCCGATCCCAGGACGCCGATCGAGGACTCGGTCGGCGCGATGGCCCAACTGGTGCAGGCGGGCAAGGCGCGCTTCCTCGGCCTGTCGGAAGTTACCGCCGACCAGCTCCGCCGCGCCCATGCGGTGCATCCGATCGCCGCGTTGCAGAGCGAATATTCGCTCTGGGAACGCGATATCGAGGACGAGATACTGGCGACCTGCCGCGAACTGGGCATCGGCCTGGTGCCGTACAGCCCGCTCGGCCGCGGTTTCCTGTCGGGCAACATCCGCAGCAAGGCCGACCTTGAAGCCGACGACTTCCGCAGCACGCTACCGCGCTTCGACGAAGCCAATCTCGCGGCGAACCTGAAGCTGGTCGATCGCCTGCGCGCAATCGCCGATGAGAAGGGCGTGACCGCGGCGCAACTTGCGCTCGCCTGGGTGCTGGCACAGGGCGACGACGTCGTCCCTATTCCCGGCTCGCGCAAGATCGCCCATCTCGACGACAATATAGCCGCGGTCGACATCACGCTGACGCCTGACGACCGCACGCGGATCGCGGATGCCTTGGGTGGTGTGCAGGGCGCGCGGTACGCCGCTCGCGAGATGGCGATGCTGCCGCAGCGGTGAGGCGCTCGGCCGGCGCGCTATGCCGGAGATGCGGATGATTTCATTCTGCCGGGCCGGAATGCCGGCCTGGCAGAAGGATTGATCGTACGTCACTTTCCCGGAACGCCACGCTCGTCGCATATCGGGAAAGCTGGCTGGTTCTCGTTACCCGATCGCAAACGGGAGACGCGCGAATGGCATTACGGCCAGCGGCATCGTGCGCCGCACCAACCAGCAATGCTAGGGTCAGGACCCATTGATGTGAGGTGCGCGATCTGATTCAGGCTCCGAGAGGAGACTGGAATGAGCGACCTGTACTGGCTGACGGACGAGCAGATGGAACGGCTTCGGCCTTTCTTTCCCAAGAGCCACGGTAAGCCGCGCGTGGACGATCGTCGGGTGCTGAGCGGTATCGTGTTCGTCAATCGAAACGGGCTGCGCTGGCGAGATGCACCCAAGGACTACGGCCCGCACAAGACGTTGTATAACCGTTGGAAGCGCTGGGGCGAGGCAGGCGTGTTCACGCGGATGATGGAGGGCTTGGCTGCGGCGGACTCCGAGCCGAAGACGGTCATGATCGACGCGACTCACCTGAAGGTGCACCGCACGGCATCGAGCCTGCGGGTTAAAAAGGGGATCTCGGCCGCCTGATCGGGCGTACCAAGGGCGGCATGAACACCAAGCTCCATGCGGTCGCCGACGCGAACGGGTGCCCGTTGAGCTTTTTCATGACAGCAGGCTAGGTCAGCGACTACACTGGCGCGGCAGCGCTGCTCGATGATCTGCCAAAAGCACAGTGGCTGCTTGGTGACCGCGGTTATGATGCAGACTGGTTCAGGGACGCCCTGCATGCAAAAGGCATCCAGCCTTGTATCCCGGGCCGGAAATCTCGCAATGAACCCGTCAGATACGACAAGCGCCGCTACCGACGACGCAGCCGCATCGAGATGATGTTCGGCCGCCTGAAAGACTGGCGCCGCGTCGCGACCCGCTATGACCGCTGCCCCACCGCCTTCTTCTCGGCCATCGCTCTCGCCGCCACCGTTATCTTCTGGCTCTGATCAACGAGTCCTGACCCTATTGTCGGTGCTACCAATGCAAGCGTCGTACGCCCCTGCGCCAGGCGGTCCGCTGCGAGGATCATCCGCCATCGGGTCAGGTATTCTAGCGGGGTCTGGCCGAATGTTTCCCCGAAGCTCGACCGCGACATGCCAGCGGTTTTGGCGAGGTCTTCATGCATCCAGGGTTTCGCCGGATCGGCATGCATCGCGGAGAGTGCAGCGCACATGCGCAAGTCACCCAGGGCTGCCAGCCAGCCCCACGCTTGTGCCGACTGGTTGGTCAGGTGCAGGCGAAGTGCCTCGACCAGCAATGTCTGGGCGAGCGGTGAGCTAATAGTTGACCCTATGCGCCGCAACATTTGCGGCAATTGATCCTGCCGACTTACGCAGCGCTACGAAAAAGTCCGATATGGCCTTTGACCTGCTCCCCTGGAATGTGACCGCGATGAGGTAGAGTCCGCCTCGATAGGAGACGGATAGATGAAGCGGAGCAGGTTTTCGGACGAGCAGATCATCGCGATCGTGAAGGAGCAGGAGGCCGGCACGAAGACGGCCGACGTGTGCCGCAAGCATGGGATCAGCGACGCGACTTTCTACAAGTGGAAGGCCAAGTATGGGGGCCTGGAGATTTCCGAGGCGCGACGGCTGAAGGCGCTGGAGGACGAGAATGCGCGGCTGAAGCGGCTGTTGGCAGACGCGATGCTCGACAACGCCGCGCTGAAGGAGATGGCGGGAAAAAACTGGTGACGCCCGACGCGAAGCGGCGGGCGGTCCATCTCATCCGCGAACGGCTGGGGCTCAGCGAGCGCCGCGCCTGCGACATCGTTGGCGTGGCACGTCGGGTGGTCCGCTATAAGCCGGTGCGGTCTGACGACGGCACCCTACGCCAGCGACTGCGGGAGCTGGCCGGGGAGCGTCGCCGGTTCGGCTATCGGCGGCTGGGCTATCTGCTTGCCCGGGAAGGGCTGGCGCCCAACCACAAGAAGCTGCTGCGGATCTATCGCGAGGAGGGCCTGAAGGTCCGCCGGCGTGGTGGCCGGAAGCGGGCGCTGGGCACGCGCGCACCGATGACGGTGCCACAGGAGCCGAACCAGCGCTGGAGCCTCGACTTCGTGTCGGATGCCTTTGTCTGTGGCCGGCGTTTCCGTATCCTGACGGTGGTCGATGACTTCAGCCGGGAGTGCCTGGCCTTGGTGGCGGACACGTCACTGTCCGGCGCCCGTGTTGCACGCGAGCTGACGGCGCTGCTGGGTGAGCGCGGCAAGCCGCTCCTGATTGTCAGCGACAATGGCACCGAGCTCACCTCGGTCGCCATCCTGCGTTGGTCGCAGGAACGGCAGGTCGAGTGGCACTATATCGCACCAGGCAAGCCGACCCAGAACGCCTTCGTGGAGAGCTTCAACGGTCGCCTGCGCGACGAATGTCTCAACGAGACGCTGTTCATCTCGCTGGCCCACGCCAGAGCGGTGTTGGCGGCTTGGCGTCTCGACTACAACACCGTCAGGCCACACTCCCAGTTCGGCGGGCGCACCCCCGCCCAAATAGCCGGCCAACGTAGTCCGGGGCATGCCCCGGACCACGTTGCCATCCCCTCAACCCTCAAGCATGATCCCTACGGACTCTACGTCTGAGCGGTAACAAGACGGGGAGCATGTGTGGACGACCCCTGCGG
>NZ_LDTE01000099.1 GCF_001476905.1 Sphingomonas sanguinis
AGGGGAGGGGGACCATCCGAAGGATGGTGGGGGGTGTCACCGCTTGCTGTCGAGGTCCGCCATCGCAAACCGGGACACCCCTCCGTCAGCCCTGCGGCCTGCCACCTCCCCTTGCAGGGGAGGAATTGGAGAGATGTGTCGACCCCCGCCTCTTTACACTTTGGCGCGTCAAATTACCGTCGCAGGAACAGCCACGACCGGATCGCACTCGCCAGATTGGGCGGGTCGTCCGCCACGATGCGCAGCGCGTCGATCTCCGCGACCAGCGCCGATAGCGGCAGGGCGTGGTCCACCGCCGCATCCTCCAGCGCGGCCCAGAATACCGGCTCCAGGCTGATCGAGGTCGCGTGGCCCGCGATGGTGATCGAGCGTTTCACCGGGCCGACAAAACCCTCCGCCGGGGCCGCGATGCGGCTCATTCGGTGTCGAACAGGCTGGCCAACTGCTCGATGATCGTGCCGCCCAGCTGCTCGGCATCCATGATCGTCACCGCGCGCGCATAATAGCGGGTCACGTCATGGCCGATGCCGATCGCGATCAGTTCGACCGGGCTCTTGCTCTCGATCCAGCCGATCACCTGGCGCAGATGCCGTTCCAGATAGCTGCCCGAATTGACTGACAGCGTCGAATCGTCGACCGGCGCACCATCGGAGATGACCATCAGGATGCGCCGCTCCTCGGGCCGCGCGATCAACCGGCTATGCGCCCACATCAGCGCCTCGCCGTCGATATTCTCCTTGAGCAGCCCCTCGCGCATCATCAGGCCGAGATTGTTGCGCGCGCGCCGCCACGGCTCGTCGGCCTGTTTGTAGACGATGTGGCGGATGTCGTTCAGCCGCCCCGGCTGCGGCGGGCGTCCGGCCGCCAGCCATGTTTCGCGGCTCTGCCCGCCCTTCCAGGCACGGGTGGTGAAACCGAGAATCTCGGTCTTCACCCCGCACCGCTCCAGCGTGCGCGCGAGAATATCGGCGGAGATGGCCGCGATGCCGATCGGCCGCCCGCGCATCGACCCCGAATTGTCGATCAGCAGGGTGACGACCGTATCGCGGAAATCGGTGTCGCGCTCGATCTTGTAGGACAGCGACTGGCCCGGATTGACCACGACGCGGGCGAGGCGCGCGGCATCGAGAATGCCCTCTTCCTGGTCGAAGTCCCAGGACCGCGACTGCTGCGCCATCAACCGGCGTTGCAGCCGGTTGGCGAGCTTCGACACCGCCGATTGCAGATGCGCCAACTGCTGGTCGAGATAGCCGCGCAGCCGCGCCAGCTCGTCGGCGTCGCACAGCTCTCCGGCGGCGACCACCTCGTCGAACTGGGTGGTCCAGGGTTTATAGTCGAACTGCGACGCCAGATCGGTCAGCGGCCGGTTGGGGCGGGTCGGCTGGCTGCCCTCGTCGCCGTCCTCGCCGGGTTCGCCGTCGAGATCGTCGAGCGACTCCTGGCTCTGCTCCTGCGACTCGCCGTCCTCGCTGTCGGAGTCGCGCTTCTCGGTGCGGGCCTCGACCTCGCCTTCGCCCTGGCCCTGTTCGTCGTTATCCTCTTCGCTCTCGTCCTGCTGCTGTTCGTCCTCGCCTTCCTGATCGTCGCCGCCTTCATCGGCCTGGTCGGGTTCGGCGGGCGGCTCGGCGAGTTCGAGATCGGCGAGCATCTTGGCGGTCAGCGACTGGAACGCCTTCTGGTCGTCCATCGCCCCCGCCAGCGCGTCGAGATTGGTAGCCCCCTCCAGCCAATCGCGCACCAGCGCCAAGGCGGGCGCGGTCTCGGCAGGCGAGGGCCGCCCGGTCATCCGCTCACGCAGAAGAAGCCCCAACGCGGTCGACAAGGGCACCTCGTCGCGGTTGCGCGCGCGGGTCAACGGGTCGGAGCGCAACCGCACGTCCAGGGCATGGGCGAGATTGTCGCCGATTCCGGCATAACCGCGCGCGCCCAGCGCCTCGATCCGTGCCGTCTCGACCGCGTCATAGACCGCGCGCGCCACCGCCTCGACCGGCGCGGCCTTGGCGTGCAGCGCGGTGTCGTGCAGCTTCAGCCGCAGCGCGAAGGCGTCGGCGAACCCGCGCGCCTCGGCCACCTGTACGGCGGGCAGTGCGCGGCCCGGCATCGGCACGCGGATATGCTTGCCCGACGCGGTCGGCGCATCGGCGGTGAAGGCGAGCTCGACCTCCGGCTCCTGCGCGATGGTGCGCGCGGTGCCGCCGAGGACCGCCTTGAACCGGTCGAGAGGGGTGTCGTTCGCCAAGAGGATCAGGCCCGGCCGACGACGCTTTCGGGCAGGTCCTTGCCGAAGACGCGCTGATAATATTCCGCCACCAGCGCGCGCTCGTTCTCGTCGCACTTGTTGAGGAACGACAGGCGGAAGGCAAAGCCCGGATCGCCGAAGATCAGCGTGTTCTGCGCCCAGGTGATGACCGTGCGCGGGCTCATCACGGTGGAGATGTCGCCGTTGACGAAGCCCTTGCGGGTCATGTCGGCGACGCGGACCATATTCTCGACCAGCTGCTTGCCGTCGGGCTTGTCATATTCGCCCGACTTGGCGAGCACGATCTGCGCCTCGGTGACGGCGGGCAGATAGTTGAGCGTGACCACGATGTTCCAGCGGTCCATCTGGCCCTGGTTGATCTGCTGCGTGCCGTGATACAGCCCGCTGGTGTCGCCCAGGCCCACCGTGTTGGCGGTGGCGAACAGGCGGAACCATGGATTGGGGCGGATCACCCGGTTCTGGTCGAGCAGGGTCAGCTTGCCTTCGGTCTCCAGCACGCGCTGGATCACGAACATCACATCGGGGCGGCCCGCATCATATTCGTCGAAGACGAGCGCGGTCGGCGTCTGAAGCGCCCAGGGGAGCAGACCCTCGCGGAACTCGGTCACCTGCTGCCCGTCCTTCAGGACGATGGCGTCGCGGCCGATCAGGTCGATGCGGCTGATATGCGCGTCCAGGTTGATGCGGATGCACGGCCAGTTGAGGCGCGCGGCGACCTGCTCGATATGGCTCGACTTGCCGGTGCCGTGATAGCCCTGCACCATCACGCGGCGGTTGTGCGCGAAACCGGCCAGGATCGCCAGCGTCGTGTCGGGATCGAACACATAGGCGGGATCGAGATCGGGGACGCGCTCGTCCGACACCGAAAAGGCCGGAACCTCCATATCGGTGTCGATGCCGAACAGGTCGCGCACCGACACCATCTTGTCGGGTGCATCGAGAATCGTCGTATCGCGGCTGTCGGGAAGCGTATTCGGGATGTTGGTCATCAGGCCCTCGTCTCGTCGCTCAACGCCTTAGGCCAAGCGCGGCTCCCTACTCAATGCCGCTGATCGTCAAGATAGACGAAGCGCGCGCGATTGCGGGCAGGGCTTTTCGGGCTCATCCTGCCCCCGATTCGGCGGGGCAAAAGGTGGTGCGGTCATCCGACCGGGCCGCAGGCTTCGGAGGGGGGGTAGGGCGATATGGCCAATTTCATCTGGTATGAATTGCTGACCGATGATGTCGCGGCGGCGCAGGACTTCTATGCGCGCCTCATCGGCTGGCAGGTCGGCGACAGCGGTATCGCCGATATCGACTACCGCATCGTCGCGACGCCCGAGGGCGAGGCGATCGGCGGCCTGATGCAGCGGCCAGCGGGTTCGCCGGGCGGGGCGGTCTGGCTGGGCTATCTGCCGGTCGTCGATGTCGATGAATCGGTCGAGGCGATCGTCGAGGATGGTGGCCAGGTGCTGATGCCCGCCTGGAGCATGGCGGGGGTGGGGCGCATGGCGCTGGTCACCGATCCGCTGGGTGCGCCCTTCTACATCATGGCGGCCGAAGGGGATCAGCCATCGCGCGCCTTTGCCGAACATGGGCGCGGCGACACGACCGGCCATGTCAGCTGGAACGAGCGGATCGCCAGCGACCCCGACCGTGCGCTCGCCTTTTTCGGACGGCATTTCGGCTGGAGCCATCAGGGCGGGATGCCGATGGGCGAGCTGGGCGAATATCGCTTCCTGGCCGATGGGCCGGTGGTGCTGGGCGCGCTGATGGGCTGTCCGCCGGGAGGTACGCCGGGGTGGCGCTTCTATGTCTCGGTCGCGGATATCGATGCCGCGGCGGCACGGGTGACCGAAGGCGGCGGGACGATCGAATATGGGCCGGTCGAGATTCCAGGCGGGGAGTATTCGATGGCGGCGCTCGACCCGCAAGGCGCGCGGTTCGGGTTGGTCGGGCCGCGGAAGTAATCCTCCCCTGCAAGGGGAGGGGGACCGCCGCGAAGCGGTGGTGGAGGGGGATCGCTGCACGGGACGTCCTTCGTGGAAGCCCCCCTCCGTCAGGGCTGTCGCCCTGCCACCTCCCCGTGCCGGGGAGGATCGTTTACGCAAACGCCGGGGCTTGGCGCAGCTGCTGGTACGCGGCGATGACTTTCTGCAACCGGGCCTCCTGGCTCCGGTCGCCGCCATTGCGATCGGGGTGGTAGCGTCGGACCAGCTCGCTATAGCGCCGCCGGAGCGCGCTCCGGTCGGCATTGGCCTCCAGCCCCAAGACCTTCAGGCTTTCGCGGTCCTGCCCTGACAGCGGCTTGCCGTCCGAGCGTTCGGGCGCGGCCTCGCGGCGATAGCGCGCCGCGATGGCGTCCAAGGGATCGGAAAAATCCGCCCAGCGCGGGCCTGGATCGGTCCCCCCTTGCGCAAAGGCACGCGTCTCGCGCTCCCAGCCCGCATAGGGGCGCTGGGCGCGGTGGATTTCGTCGGCGCTCATGCCGTCGAAGAAATTATAGCGGCTGTTGAAGGCGCGGACATGCTCCAGGCAGAACCAGCGGAACTGGCCGGGGCCGTCGCCGCTGCGCGTGCCTTCGGCCGGCGGCGCGCGGAACTCGCCCGCCTCGTCGCAACCGGCGTGATCGCACACGCGGTCGCTATTCTCGACCCGGCCGTGAAACCGGGCACCGGGCTTGTCCCTGGGGGTATCGCTGCTCGACCGACGCGCCACTGCTATCCGCTTGTCCCGAAAAACCGTCTATATAGGGGCCATGACCGATATCACCACCGCTCCCATCGCCGATCAGATCACCGCCCGCCTGACCCAGGCGCTGGCCCCGACGCATCTGGAGGTCATCAACGAAAGCGCGATGCATCGCGGTCATCTGGGCGATGACGGCACCGGCGAGAGCCATTTCCGCGTCGTCATCGTCTCGCCCGCCTTCGCTGGCCAATCGCGCGTCGCCCGCCAGCGCATGGTGAACCACGCGCTCGCCGATCTGTTGTCGGAGCGTATCCACGCGCTGGCGATCAGCGCGAAGGCGCCCGAGGAGTAAGCGAATGTCCTATGACCTGTGGTACTGGCCCGGCCTGCCGGGTCGCGGCGAGTTCGTCCGGCTGGCGCTGGAGGCCGCAGGTCTGCCCTATCGCGACCGAGGCGTGGAGGAGGGTGCCGAGGCGCTGCTCGACGATATGGAGGAGGGCGAGCGCCCGCCCTTCGCGCCGCCCTATCTGCGTGTCGAGAGACAGGCCATCTCGCAGGTCGCCAACATCCTCGACTGGCTGACCGAGCGGCACGATCTGGCACCGGTGGCCGACCGGACATGGCTGAACCAGCTGCAACTGACGATCAGCGACATGGTGGCGGAGGTGCACAACGTCCATCACCCGGTCGCCATGATGGCCTATTATCACGAACAGAAACCCGAGGCCGCCCGCGCCGCCGCGCAATTCCGGAGCGAGCGTATCCCCAAATTCCTGGGCTATTTCGAACGCGCGCTGGGCGACCGGGCGTGGATGGCGGGTGAGCGCTGGTCGCCGGTCGACACCTCGCTGTTCCAGCTGGTGGCGGGCCTGCGCTACATGTTTCCGAAGCGGATGGCGGCGGTGGAGGGCGATTACCCCCGGCTGATCGCGCTGCATGATCGGGTCGGGACGCTGCCCGGCATCGCCGCCTATCTGGACAGCGAGCGGCGACAGGCGTTCAACGAGGACGGAATCTTCCGCCATTACCCGGAGCTTGACGCCGCATGATTCGCCAACCCCGCCCCGCCGCGCGCATCCTGCTGGTCGATGCCACCGGGCGGACGCTGATGTTCCGCTTCACCCCCGACGACCGCCCGCCCTTTTGGTGCACGCCCGGCGGCGCGGTCGATCCGGGCGAGAGCTATGAGGATGCCGCGCGCCGCGAATTGCGCGAAGAGACGGGGCTCGACCGCGATTGCGGGCCGCAGGTCGCGCGGCGGCAGGTCGAGTTTCGCACCATCGAGGGTGTCGAGGTCGAGGCGGACGAGCGCTATTTCCGTGTCGACATCGACGCGCATGACGTGACCGGCGCGGGCCACACGCCGCTGGAACAGCGGGTCATGCAGAGCTGGCGCTGGTTTTCCCGCGACGAGCTAACGGCGCACGACGAACCCTATTTCCCGACCGATCTTCTCGAATTGCTCGACGCCACGGAGCCCACCCATGTTTGACGATTTTCTGCTGCGCACCTTGCAGCCATCCAGCCATGATCTGGGCGGGTTCAAGGTGCATCGCACGCTGCCCAACAAGGAGCGGACGATGGTCGGCCCTTTCATCTTCTTCGATCAGATGGGCCCGGCGCAGCTGCAACCCGGCTCGGGCATCGACGTGCGGCCGCATCCGCATATCAACCTGGCGACCGTCACCTATCTGTTCGACGGCGCGATCGGCCACCGCGATTCGCTGGGCACGGACCTGGTCATCGAGCCGGGGGCGGTGAATTTGATGACGGCAGGGCACGGCATCGTCCATTCCGAACGCTCGCCAGGCGAGATGCGGCCGCAAGGCCCGGTCCTGTCGGGCATCCAGACATGGCTCGCGCTGCCCGAGGCGCAGGAGGAGATCGACCCCTGCTTCGAGCATGTCGGGGCCGATGCCCTGCCCGAGATCGAAGGGAAGGGCGCGACCGCGCGAATCATCATGGGTGAGCTGTGGGGACAGCGTGCGCCGACGACGACCTATGCGGGCACCATCTATGCCGACATCGCGCTGGAGCCGGGCGGCAGCATCCCCATCGACGCGGCGGCCGAGGAGCGCGCCGTCTATTGCGCGCTCGGCGAAGCGAGCCTGGAGGGCATGCCGCTGGAGCCGCAGCGCCTCTATATCCTGAAGCCGGGAATCGCCGCGACCCTGCGCTCCGAATCGGGCGGGCGGGTGATGCTGTGCGGTGGCGATGCGTTCACGACGCCCCGCCATGTGTGGTGGAATTTCGTCTCCTCCCGCCGCGAACGGATCGAGGAGGCCAAGCGGGCGTGGAAGGCGCGGGAGTTCCCGACCGTGCCGGGGGACGATTTGGAGCGGATCGAGATTCCGGAGATTCCGAAGACGGTGAGTTATCCGTGACCAGAAGCTAAATCTTCTAAAGCCCCTCTCCCGGTAGGGGGAGGGGCAAGAGCCACGAGCCAGGCTCTCTGTGAGACCCCTTGCCCTCCCCCGGCCCCTCCCGCCTGCGGGAGGGGAGTAGGTTGGGCCACGGACAGACATCAGCCACACAAAAACAGCCCGCCAAACAGCGAACCGTCAAAACACCATCAATGTCAGAAAAATGGTGCCCAAGGGCGGGATCGAACCACCGACACTGCGATTTTCAGTCGCATGCTCTACCAACTGAGCTACTTGGGCCCACACCGCGATTGCGATTGGAGGCGTGCCTTTAGGGGTGGTTTTGTCCCGTGTCCAGCCCTTCTTCGTCACTTTCCTTGACCGGAATGCGATAACCCTCGCCCAGCCACTGCAACAGGTCGCGATCCTTGCACCCGCGCGAGCAGAAGGGGGCGTGTTCGGCAGCGGTCGGCTTGTCGCAGATGGGGCAGGGGGTCATGCGCGTTCCAATTGCAGGGGGCGGCCGGTGCGGCGGGCGATGGCGTCGCGCCAGTCCGGGTTCGCCATCAATCGATCATAAAGGGTGCCGGAGAGCCGATGCACGACGGCGGGGCCCGGTGGCTCGCGCTCCCACTGGCGCAGCAGCGCGCGGGCGCGGGCGCCGATGGGGTCGATGCCGAGCCGCTCGGGGATCGAGGCACGCGGGCGCGGGCGGACGATCTGGAGAAAACCGAAGCCGTTCACCGCCGTCCGCTCGAACGGGAGCGGGAGGGCGGCATCCAGAGCCTCCGCCACCGCCTGGCGCGGCCCCTTGCCCTCCAGCGTGGGGAAGTCGATGCCGATCGAGCCGCCGATGCCGTGGCGCAGGATGCTTTCCGCCACCGCGCGCGCGGCGGCGATCGACAGCGGTTCGTGCGGGGGCGAGCCATCGACGTCAAACAGCGTCATCGCCGGGGTCGGCGTCATGCGCAGAACGCCCGCGCCGAACCCGATCTCGCCCGTGACGGCTTCGTCGAGCAGTTCGGACCAGCCCGCCGCTTCGAGGTCGTCAGGTTGATGGGGCAGCAATTCGCGAACGGGAAAGCCGGTCGCGGCGATTCGTGCGCGCAGATCGGGGCCCGGCCCCGGTACGGCGTCCTCCGGTGCGACCACCGCCTTGGGTAGTTTCGAGCGGCCGCGCTCTGGAATGGCCTCCCGGATGACCAGGATGGTCAGCGCCGATCCTTGCGTCATTCCCTTGGGCACCGGCGCCAGCAGAACGTCGCCGCCGCTCGCTAACGTCACACGCCCCTGCCGACCGGGGAGCAGTTCGACCAATCGCCCCGCCGCCACCGTGCCGACGGTCAGCGTAGCCGTCAGCTGGATCGCGGCCTGGACGATGCGGCCATCCTCGACCAGCGCGGCGCGCGCCTCGCCAATTCCGGCCTCATAGAGCCATTCAGACAAGCGGGAGCCCGGCGGCCTTCAGCAGCGCGCGCGTCTCGAACAGCGGCAGGCCGATGACGCCCGAATGCGACCCTTGCAGGAAGCGGACAAAGGCTTCGGCACGGCCCTGAATGGCATAGCCGCCCGCCTTGCCCAGCCCTTCGCCGCAGGCGATGTACGCGTCGATCTCGTCGTCGGAGAGCGGCTTGAACGCCACGATCGTGTCGGCCAGCCGGGTGCGCGCCTTGCCGGTGGCGTCGATGACGCACACGGCGGACAGCGCATGGTGCCGCCGCCCGGATATCAGGCGCAGCAGCTTGCGCTGGACCTCCTCGGTCTCGGCGGGGGGCAGGATGCGACGGCCCAGCGCGATGGTGGTGTCGCCCGCGACGACCACCTCACCTTCGGCACGGGGCACCGCGTGCGCCTTTTCCACCGCCAGCCGCAGCGCGTATACACGGGGCAGCTCGGCGGGGCGGGGCGCTTCGTCGATATCGGGCGAGGCCGTGCGGTCGGGCACGACTCCCAGCCGCGCCAGCAGATCGCGGCGGCGCGGGGAGGAGGATGCAAGGACGAGCGGCATGGTTGGCCGGTCGCTCACTTGAAGCGGTAGGTGATCCGGCCCTTGGTCAGGTCGTACGGCGTCAGCTCGACGAGCACTTCGTCGCCGACCAGCACGCGGATGCGGTTCTTACGCATCTTGCCCGCCGTATGCCCCAGGATCTCGTGATCATTCTCGAGCTGGACGCGGAACATCGCATTGGGGAGCAGTTCCACCACGCGGCCGCGCATCTCGAGCAGTTCTTCCTTGGCCAAAAAATACCTCGGTTCGTCTTGTTTTAGGGTATGTCGAAGAGGCGCCGCCATAGCCGCAAAGCCGCCAAAAGGAAAGGCGCGGTCGTTCGACCCAGGATATGGGGTGGAGAGCGGGGTTCGGCAAGGCACTGGTGGACGGGATCAGCGCCCCGGCGCGTGCTCGAATCCCAAGGTCGCAGGCAAGGGGACGGGGCCATCCGCGTCGGCCAGCGACAATCCCTCGCCGGGGGCGAACAGGCCGATCCGGGTCGCCGCGACCGGCGGAGTCTGCTCGGGCGGCAACGCAAAGAGCAATTGATAATCGTCGCCCGCGGTGACGGCGGTCAGCCGCGCGGCGCGGTCGCCACCGCCAAAGGTGCGCGCTTCCACGGACAGGGGGACGGCATCCAGATCGATCAACACGCTCAAGCCGCTCGCCCGCGCCATTCGGTCGGCGTCGATCAGCAGCCCGTCGGACACGTCCATCATCGCATGGACGACGGGGCCGAGCGCGCGGCCTTCGGTCAGGCGGGGATAGGGACGGCGATAGGCATCGCGCAGCGCGACCGGGCCATGGCCGGCCTGCGCAATCGCCAGGCCCAGCCCGGCGTCGCCGATCGTGCCGGTGACCCACAGGGCGTCCCCTGCCTTGGCGCCGTCACGGGCGGGTGCCGGTGCATCGCGGCCGAAGGCGGTCAGCGTCAGGGTGCGGGGGCCGCGCTTCGACACCGTATCGCCGCCGATCAGCCGCGTGTCGAAACGGGTCAGCACCGTTGCCAACCCGTCCAGAAAGGCGCGGTCCCAGACGGAGTTGCCCAGCGGATAGTTGAGCAGAACCCCTTCGACCAGCGCGCCCTTGGCGGCCAGGTCGGACAAGTTGGTGGCGACCAGCTTCCACGCGACATCGGCGGGCGGGTCGTCGGGCAGGAAATGCACGCCTTCGACCAGCGTGTCGGTGGTGACGACCAGCGGTCCGGCGTCGATCACCGCACTGTCGTCGACCAGTCCGCGCGCGCCGGGATGCAGGGGCATCCGGCGCAACGCGGCGATGAACTCCGCCTCGGTCATCGGGGCGGGTAGGGGATCAGGCCCGCGCGACCTTGGCGATCGCGTCGAGCAGGCCGTTGACGAAGCCCGATTCGCGCTTCTCGTAAAAGGCGTGGGCGACATCGACATATTCGCTAATGACCGCGCCGACCGGCACGTCATGGCGTGCGATCAGCTCATAGGTCCCGGCGCGCAGGATCGCCTTCATCGGCTTGTCGAGCCGGTTCAGCGTCCAGCCCGAGGCCAGCTTGCCCTCGATCATCACGTCGATCTCGCCCAGCCGCGCATGGACGCCCTTGACGATGTCGTCGAAGAAGTCGGTGTCGGCATCGGCATATTCGACGTCTTCGATGGTCGCGCCGATGCGGTGATTGTGGAATTCGTGGAGCAGCGCCGCCAGCGGGGTCTGCTCCATGTCATGCTGATAAAGCGCCTGGACGGCGGCAAGGCGCGCGGCGGCGCGCGCCTGGGTACGGGCTGGAGGACGAGTCATTGGCGGGCCTTTACCGGGCTGTCGTCAATCCGTCACGCATTTTGGGAGAGGGGGCGGGAGCCCTCAAAGCATCCGGCGGAAATAGACCACCCGTTCGGTCTCGACGAACCCGAGGGCGCGGTGCATCGCATGAGAGTCGATATTGTCGAGTTCGGCGTCCGACGCGAACTCGGTGCATCCCTGCGCCCGGCCCCAGTCGGCCACCGCCGCGACCAGTGCACCGGCCACGCCCTGTCGCCGATGGGCCGGATCGACGCACAGTCCTTCGAGGAACAGCACCGGCGAGGTGTTGCAGCCATTGACGTAATCGTGCCGGATGGCAGCTTCGGCAAAACCGATTACCTGCGCATTCTCCAATGCGACGAAGCCGCCGCCCTGGGCCAGCCGTTCGGCAATCTCCGCCGGATCGCCCGCGTCCTCACCCCAAAGCATCGCCCGCAGCGCCAGCCATCCTTGCGAATGCTCCGGCGCGGCGGGCGTGACGATCACCGGTTGAGCCGCAGCCGCAGCGCCACCGACTTGGCATGGGCCGGAAGTCCCTCGGCATGGGCCAGTGCGACCGTTGCGGGACCTAGTTCGTTGAGCGCGGTCTCGGTCAGGCCCAGGAAGCTCGTCCGCTTCATGAAGTCGAGCACCGACAGCCCGCTGGCGAAACGCGCGCGGCGGCCGGTGGGCAGGACATGGTTCGGCCCGGCGACATAATCGCCGATGGCTTCCGGCGTATGGCGGCCCAGGAACACCGAGCCCGCATGGCGCAGGCGATCGAACAACGCCTGCGGATCGTCCACCGCCAGTTCGAGATGCTCGGGAGCGAGCCGGTCGACCAGCGGCATCGCGGCCTCCAGCGACTCGACGACGATGATCGCGCCGTTGGCGTCCCAGGCGGTGCGCGCGACGCTGGCGGTCGCCAGTTCGGGAATCTGCCGGTCGACCGTTTCGGCGACACGGACCGCGAAGTCGGCGTCGTCGGTGAACAGGATCGATTGGGTCACCGTGTCATGCTCGGCCTGGCTCAGCAGGTCGGCGGCAATCCAGTCGGCATCGTTCTTGCCGTCCGCGACCACGACGATCTCGGAGGGGCCCGCCACCATGTCGATGCCGACCATGCCGTAAACCTGGCGCTTGGCCTCGGCGACCCAGGCATTGCCGGGGCCGGTGACCACATCGACCCGCTGGATGCGGCCCGCGCCATAGGCCAGCGCGCCCACGGCTTGCGCGCCGCCGACGCGCCACACCTCGTCCACCCCCGCCAGATGCGCGGCGGCGAGGACCAGATGGTTGATCTCACCCTTGGGAGTCGGGGTCACCATCACCAGCCGCTCGACACCCGCCACCTTGGCGGGGATCGCGTTCATCAGCAGCGAGGAGGGATAGGCCGCGCGTCCGCCGGGGACATAGATCCCGGCGGCATCCACCGCCGTCCAGCGCGCGCCCAGCCGCACGCCCTGTGCATCGACATAGTCGGTGTCGGTCGGCTTCTGCTTCTCGTGATAGGCGCGGATGCGCGCGGCGGCGAGGTCGAGCGCGGCGCGCAGTTCGGGCTCCAGCGCGTCATACGCCGCACGGCAATCGGCGGGCTCGATCCGCCAGCCGGTCTCGGCCAGGTCATGGCCGTCGAACTGCTTGGTGAAGGCCGCCACCGCCGCCTCGCCATCGTCGCGCACCGCACGCAGGATCACCTGCACGTCGCGCGCGACATCGGCATCGCTCTCACGCCGGGCATCGACCAATGCGTCGAAGGCGGCGGCGAAGCCCGTGTCCGTCGTATCGAGGCGGATCATGCGGCTTCCTTCTCGGCCACGGCGCGGCGGAATGCCTCGACCAGCGGCACGACCTGCGCTCGCGTCTTCATCGCGGCGCGGTTGACGACCAGGCGTGAGGTGACCTCTTCGATCACCTCCACCTCGACCAGCCCGTTTTCCTTCAGCGTCCGGCCCGACGACACCAGGTCGACGATACGCGGCGCCAGACCCAGCGTCGGGGCCAACTCCATCGCGCCGTTCAGCTTGACGCACTCGGCCTGCACCCCGCGCGCGGCGAAGTGGCGGCTGGTGATATGCGGATATTTGGTCGCGACGCGGACATGGCTCCATCCGCGCGGATCGTCGCCTTCGGCCATCGCGGCGGGCTCGGCGACCGAGATGCGGCAATGGCCGATCTTCAGGTCGACCGGCGCGTAAAGCTCGGAATAGCCGAATTCGGATAGCACGTCCGACCCGACGATGCCCAGCTGGGCCGCGCCATGCGCGACAAAGGTGGCGACGTCGAAGGCGCGGACGCGGATCAGCTCAATGCCCGGCACATCGGTCGCGAAGCGCAGCGCGCGGCTGTCCTTGTCGGTGAAGGCCGATTCGGGCCGGATGCCGGCGGCGGCGAGCAGCGGCAGCGCCTCGGCCAGGATGCGTCCCTTGGGGACGGCGATGATCAGCGGTTGGGCCATGAGGATCGGGGACTTACCCACCCCGGTGGGGGATCGCAATTCTTATCCTCCCCGCATCGGGGAGGGGGACCACCGCGAAGCGGTGGTGGAGGGGGGACGCCGCAAGCTATGTCCTGTGTGGCGATCCCCCTCCGTCAGGCCTGCGGCCTGCCACCTCCCCGTGGCGGGGAGGATCGGGCGTTACACCTTCGCGGCGTAGATCATCCGGCCGGGGCCGAGATTGGCGAACACGCGGTCCAGTTCGTTCTCGCCGACCGCGAAGCAGCCCTGGCTGCGACCCAGCATGCCGTGCGTCTTGATCATGTCGCGATTGGCGTACCAGGCCGAATGGATCACGATCGCGCGCTCCAGCGCATTGTTGTTGGTCGGATCGAGGCCGACCAGCCGCTGCGACCGGCCATGCTTGCCGACATAATATTCGTCGGTCAGGAAGGCGCCCTCCGAGCTGGCATTCGAGTTGAATGCATTGGAGAAGCGCTGAAGATAGCCGCTGTGCGACGGGTCCGAACCGCTGCCGTGCGAGACGAGCAGCGAGTTGCTCCGGCCGCTGACCAGATCGACCAGGTGGAGGCGCGGTTCGGAAGAGCCGACCGCGAAATCGACGATCGCCATGCGATCACGCCGCTGGATGCGCGATCCGTGCCGCTGGAGCGAGGCCATCGCCTGGCGCAGCAGTTCCGGCCGGACGACCCGCGACGACGCCAGGATCGGCTGGGCCGGGATCGGCGATGGCATGGTCGGGCGCGTCGGCAGCGGTGGCTGGCGCACGGGGCGCAGATCACTTGCCGTCAGCCGCCCCCGGGCGCTCGCCGCCCCCGGAACCGCCAATGCCCCGGCGAGCACCAGCGCGTTCTTCAACAGCGCGCGCCGACCCGGCGTCGCGTCCAGATTATCGTGCATTTTGGTCCTTCAACCCCAGAAATCCCGCGACTCCTAGATAGCAGAGAAGGGGCGGTTTTTCTGCCCGTTCGTTGATCCGTTGATCGCTTGGTTCCATCGACTCGGCGTAAGTTCCGCCGTTCCGCAAAAATTTTCGCTTGGCACAAATTCTGGGTTGACGTGTTTAAAATTTCGTGAACTCGCCAAGGAAAAGGGATATGAAGGCTCTCGCTTTTTCCGCCCTGCTGGGCTTTGCGTCGCTGGGTCTGGCTGCGCCAGCTATGGCCGCCGATGAGGGGGCTGCCACCGCAACCATCGCCCAGGCGGCTGCTGCGCTGGCCCCGAATCGCTTCGTCTGGGCCGATCCGCAGATGACGGCGGTCGACCCTGTGACCCAGCCGGTCACCGTGGTGGTCAGCCTGCCCATGCAGCGCGCCTATGTCTATCGTGGCGAGACGATGATCGCCGCCGCCTCGGTATCGACCGGCAAGGATGGCAAGGATACGCCCACCGGTATCTTCCCGATTCTGGAGAAGCGCGAGATGCACCGCAGCAACCTGTATAACGACGCCGCGATGCCGTTCATGCAGCGGCTGACCTGGGATGGCGTCGCGCTGCACGCGGGCAACAATCCGGGATTTCCCGATTCGCATGGCTGCATCCGCCTGCCCGCCGCTTTTGCCAAGAAGCTGTTTTCGATCACCTCAGTGGGGACGAATGTGATCGTCACCGACCAGATGGTCGGTGATCATTTCGATCCGTCGCTGCTGGAAACCGAGGCGAGCCAGGCCAATCAGGCGCAATTGGCGTCGCTGACCCGGTAAATTTCTATGCGGCTTTGGACTGTGCCTGGGCCGACCGCTTCGTCAGGCCACTAGCCCCAAGGCCTGAAGCTGCGGTCGTAACGTCGCTTCGTCGGTGAAGTGCAACGCGTGAATGCCCAGTGCGGCCGCGGCGTCGATATTGGCGCGATTGTCGTCGATGAACACCGCCTCGCCCGGCTCCAGCCCGAATCGGGCGAGCGCGAGGCGGTAGATGGCGGGATCGGGCTTCACCAGCTTCTCGGTCCCCGACACCACGATATCGCGAAAGCGATCGAACAGCGTCGCTTCGGCCACGCGAAAGGCTGGCCAGAATTCATGGCTGAAGTTGGTGATCGCGAACAGCGGGACGCCCGCCGAATCGAGTTCGGCGACCAGTTCGTGCATTCCCGGGATCGGATCGCCGATGCTCTCGCGAAAGCGCGGGCCCCAAGCGGCGATCAGCTCGGCATGCTGCGGATAAAGCGCGATCAGCTCCGCCGAGGTGTCGGCGAAGTTGCGGCCCGCATCATGCTGGAAATGCCATTCGGTCGTGACGACATCGCGCAGAAACGCATCGAGCGCCCGATCGTCTGCGATCAGGCGCCGATACAGGATTCGCGGGTCCCAGTCGTAAAGGACGCGGCCGACGTCGAAGATGACGGCGGTCGGCCGATCGGCACGCGTGGCGGACAAGCTGTCCGTCCCGTTCGATTCGACCGGCATCAGGGCTGATTAGCCCTGGCGCGCCTTGAAACGACGGTTGGTCTTGTTGATGACGTAGGTGCGGCCGCGACGGCGGATCACGCGGTTGTCCCGGTGACGATCCTTGAGCGACTTCAGGGAATTGCGGATCTTCATGATCGATTCGCTTCTTTTGAACTGGAGGGTGATCTGGAAAGCGTCGCCGCCTAGTGGCAACGGGCCTTCAAGTCAAGGTTGGGGCATGACAAGGCGATCAGGATGCATCGCGCCCCTTTCGCCACCGGATCAACCGCCATATGTCATGCGTTGCCCATCCGTAACATCCTTCAAGGTGTCTTCAACGCATGAAAGCCCGCTCGCTCCTGATCCTCGCGGCCGCCGCCGGAACGCTGGCCGCCTGTTCCACCACGGGCGGGCGTATGCCGCCGACCGAGGTGATCCGCTATCACCTGGGCGAGCCGATCGCGCGCGGGACCATCCGTGTCGAACCGCTGTCGAGCACCGGCCCGGCCAGCATCGAGTTCAAGACCTATGCCGCCGCGGTCGAAACCGCGCTGCTGCGCAACGGCTATTCGGTGGCGCAGGGTGACGCGCAGCCGGACTATATCGCCACCGTCTCCTTCACCCGCGCCAACCGACTCGGCCCGCCGCGCCCGTCGCCCTTTTCGATCGGCCTGGGCGGAGGCAGCTTCTCGGGCGGTCGCGGCGGCGGCGTCGGCCTGGGCGGGGGCGTGAGCTTCCCGATCGGCAAGAGCCGTCCACAAGAGATCATCGGCACCGAATTATCGGTCCAGATCAAGCGCCGCGTCGACCAGTCGCCGATCTGGGAAGGCAGCGCGCGCAACATGGCGCCAGTCGAAACCCTCGCTAAGCTGGATGCCCAGGCGCAGGCGACCAAGCTGGCCGATGCGCTCTTCACCAAATTCCCCGGCGAATCGGGCCGCACGATCGAGGTGAAGTGACGCGATGACGCTGACCATCAATGCGTCCTTCGACGGCGGCAACATCCGCGTCGTGGCGATCGACGGCGACCGGGTCGACCTGGAGATCGTCGCCGACAAGGATTCGGACTTCTATCAGTGGTTCTATTTCCGGGTCGGCGGGGCGAAGGGCCGGATGCTGACCTTTCGCATCCTGAACGGCGCGGGGTCGGCCTTTGCCGATGGCTGGCCGCATTATCAGGTGCGCGCCTCGACCGACCGGCAGGACTGGAGGATGACGCCGACGACCTACAGTGACGGCGTGATCGAATGGCAGTGGACGGGCGAGAGCGATCTCGCCTGGTTCGCCTATTTCGAGCCCTACACGATGGAGCGTCACCATGATCTGGTCGCGCGAATCGCCGGTCGCGGCGTCCATCACGAAGAAATCGGCGTCACCCTGGACGGCCAGCCGATCGATTATTTCCGCCTCGGCTCCGGCCCCAAGCAGGTGTGGCTCTATGCCCGCCAGCATCCGGGCGAGTCGATGGCCGAATGGTGGATGGAGGGTGCGCTCGACTGGCTGACCAGCCCGGCGGCCGAATCGCTGCTGGCGGCGGCGACGGTCCATGTCGTGCCCAACATGAACCCGGACGGCACGCGTCGCGGACATCTGCGCACCAATGCGGCGGGCGTGAACCTAAACCGCGAATGGCATGACCCTACGCCCGAGCGCAGCCCGGAAGTGCTGTGCGTTCGCAATCGCATGGACCAGACCGGCGTCGACTTCGCGATCGACGCGCATGGTGACGAGGCAATTCCCGCGAACTTCATCGCCGGGTTCGAGGGGATTCCCAGCTGGACCGAGGAGCACGGCGCCAAATTCTATGAATTCGGCCGCCGTTTGGCCGCCCATACGCCCGATTTCCAGACCCAGATGGGTTATGAGAAGGCGGGGCCGGGCCGGGCGAATCTGGCGATGTCGACCAACCAGCTCGCCGAGCGATTCGGTGCGGTGTCGGTGACGCTGGAAATGCCGTTCAAGGATCACGATCCCAACCCCGACGCGGTGCATGGCTGGTCGGGCGAACGCTCGGCCAAGCTGGGCGTGTCGTGCCTGGAAGTGCTGGCCGGGATGATCGGGGAGATCTGATCGGGTTTGGGGAAGCCCTTGCAGGGGGGCTTCCCCGCTTCTCTCATCCCCAAAGGTAAAATGGCCTCGGTCGCCGCAAGGACACATACCTCTGCGTCCTGCGCGCCTCTGCGCGAACCTATCGAACCCCGTTCAGCCTGAGCGGCGTTATCGCCGGACGCCTTCCGCGGCCAGATAGCGGTCCAGCTCGGCCAATACCCGCTCCAGACCGGACGCACTGCCCGCCTCCGCGCGCACGGTCAGCGCTGCCTGGGTGTTGGAGGTGCGCAATAACCACCAGCCGTCCGCCGTCCGCACCCGCACGCCATCGGTGTCGTTAACGTCTGCACCTTCGGCCCGCAGCGCCTCCGCCACGCGGGACACGATCGCGAACTTGTCCGCCTCCGCCACCACGATTCGCGTCTCGGGGATGTCGACCATCGCGGGCATCGCGCCGCGTAGCTCGGTCATCGAGTGGCCCGCCAGATGGACGCTGCGAATCAGGCGGACCGCGGCATAATGCGCATCGTCGAAGCCGTACCATTCGCCCGCAAAGAACATATGGCCCGACATCTCGCCGCCCAGCGGCGCGCCCGTTTCGACCATCTTGGTCTTCATCAGGCTGTGGCCGGTCTTCCACATCACCGGCTGGCCGCCCAAGGCCTGGATATGGTCGAACAGCGCCTGGCTGGCCTTCACGTCGGCCACGATCGGCGCGCCAGGATATTCGGCGAGCACGGGCCCCGCCAGCAGCATCAGGATCTGGTCACCCCAGATCACCCGGCCCTGGCCGTCGATCGCGCCGATCCGGTCGCCATCGCCGTCGAAAGCGAATCCGAAATCGAGCCGTCTCTCCGCCACCAGCGCCTTCAGCGCGTCTAGGTTGCTCTCGACCGTCGGATCGGGGTGATGATGCGGGAAATGACCATCCACATCGGTGAACAGCGTATGGTGCTCACCCGGCAGGCGCTGGACCAGCTTTTCGATGACCGGCCCCGCCGCGCCGCTGCCGCAGTCCCAGCCGATGCGGTATTCGCCGCCCGCATAACCCGCCATCAGCCGGTCGACATAGGCGTCGAGGATATCGTGCTCCGTGACCTGCCCTTCGCCATCGGTCCAGTCGCGCGCCGCCGCCATCCGCGCCAGATCCTGCACATCCTCGCCAAAAAAGGGGCGATGCTGCAGCACCATCTTGAAGCCATTGTCGTCGCGGGGGTTATGGCTGCCCGTTACCTGTACGGCGCCGTCCACTTCTAGGGTCGCCTCGGCGAAATAGACCATCGGCGTGGGGCCCAACCCCAGGCGTACGACGTCGACACCGCTGTCGGTCAGCCCCTCGATCAGCGCGGCCTCCAGCATAGGCGAACTCAACCGCCCGTCGCGGCCCACCGCCACGCGGGTGCCACCTGCACGCCGCACCCGCGTGGCGAAGCCGCGTCCGACCGCATAGGCCGCGCCCTCGTCCAGGGTCTCGGGCACGGTGCCGCGCACATCATATTCGCGGCATGCGCTGGGGTGGATCGCCGCGACCCGCTCAGCCCCGGGATCAGGCATCGCGCCGGGCCAGCAACAGGTCGCGCGCCGCATTCACCCGCCGCGTCAGGTCGGCCGAGCCGCCGCGATCGGGATGGACCTGCCCAACCAGTCGGCGATGGGCCTGGCGGATCGCCTCGGCATCCGCGCCGGGCGGCAGGTCGAGAATGGCGAGCGCATCCGCCTCGTCACGGGGCAGGCGCGGCGCCGGGCTGCGCTTGGCGGGGCGTGGCATATAGCGCCACACCAGCCAGATGACCGCCAGCGCGATCAGCCATTTCATGCGGCGGCGTCTGCCTCTTTGGTGCCGGCGTCCGCCCCGAGCTCGGGCAGCTGTAAGGCTGCCATCATCTCGCGCAGTTCCTGCCGTGCGGCGACATGGCCCAGGCCCATCGCGCCGAATTCCTTGGCGTCGATCATGGTCAGGCCGTTGGGGAACATCTCGCGATAGATGACCCGCTCGCCCAGCCCTGGAATCACCCGGAAGCCGACCCGGCGCGACAGATCGGTCAGCGCATCCGACACGCGGCGCATGTTGCGCGCCTCGATATGCTGCAACCGGTTGCGCAGCACGACCCAGTCGATGGTGGTCCCGTCGGCGCGTGCCCGCTGCTTGCGCGCGTCCCAGATCAGCTCGGAATAGAAGCTGGGGCGCGTGACCTGGAACGTCTCGGGATCGACCTGGCCGATCAGGTCGAAGTCGACGAAGCTGTCGTTCATCGGCGTGACCAGCGTGTGCGACAGCGCGGCGGCGGTGCGCGCGAAATGATCGTCGCGGCCCGGCGTGTCGACGATCAGGAAGTCGGCGTCCTGCGACAGGCCGAACCACAGCTCCTCGAACCCCTCCTCGGTCTGGCTGGTATGAGTCGCATGGACCGGCATGGGCAATTGGTGCCCGGTGCGCTTGATCGTCTCGGCGCGATTGTCCAGATAGCGCCCGACGGTACGCTGGCGATGATCCAGGTCCAGACAGGCCACCCGCGCCCCCTTGGCGGCCAGCGCGATGGCGACGTGAACCGCCGTGGTCGATTTGCCGGTGCCACCTTTTTCATTGGCAAAGACAATTACGTGCGTGGAAGATAGCCGTTCCGGCAACTCGTCGCTTCCTTATTGATCCCCGTTGCCACCCTACATAGAAGCCCTGGGCGTGGGGAACGAGGGGTAAAATCAGTGGAAGTCATTCGGGATCGCGAAGCCTTGGTCGCGGCGCTCGCCAGCTTGCGTGCGGACGGCGCGCGCGTGGCGTTCGTGCCGACCATGGGCGCGCTCCATGCCGGGCATGTCGCGCTGATCGAAGCGGCGAAGCGGCCCGGCACCAAGGTCGTGGCCTCCATCTTCGTCAACCCGAAGCAGTTCGGCGCGGGTGAGGATCTGAGCCGCTATCCCCGGCGCGAGCTGGCTGATATCCGCATGTTGACCGAGGCGGGCTGCGACCTGCTCTGGCTGCCCGGCGTCGAGGTCATGTACCCGGAGGGCCACGCCACGACGATCCGCGTCGCGGGCGTGACCGAGCCGCTGGAGGGGGCGTCGCGCCCCGGCCATTTCGACGGCGTCGCGACCGTCGTCGCCAAGCTGTTCAACCAAGTCGGCCCCGATGCCGCCTATTTCGGCGAGAAGGATTTCCAGCAGCTGGCGGTGATCCGTCGTATGGTCGCCGATCTCGACTTTCCCATCGAGATCGTCGGCGTGCCGACCCAGCGCGACGATGACGGCCTCGCTCTGTCCTCGCGCAACATCTATCTGGATGAGGAACAGCGGGCCAAGGCCGTGGCGCTGCCGCGTGCGCTTGGCGTCGCGGCGCGGGCGATTGGGCGCGGCGAGGACGTCGCCAGCGTGCTGGCCGATGCGCGCGCCACACTGACCGCCGCCGGGTTCGAGGTCGATTATCTCGAGCTGGCCGATGCCGAGACGCTGACGCCCCATGGTTCCGGCGACACCGCCCCCGACCGCCCCCGCCGCTTGCTTGCCGCCGCCCGGATTGGATCGCACCGACTGACCGATAACAACACTGGCACGGACGGTTAACCAATTAAACAATTTGTGACCGTTCTGGTCATATGTCTAGC